>NZ_SADP02000020.1:0-106989 GCF_004010375.2 Mesorhizobium sp. M2E.F.Ca.ET.209.01.1.1
TACATCGACTATTACAACCACCGCCGCATCAAATTGAAACTGAAAGGGCTGAGCCCTGTGCAATACAGGACCCAGCCCTTAAACCTACCCAGCTCAATGAACCGTCCAACTTTATGGGGTCAGTTCAGCTCGGACGGGCCTTTCCTTTCCTGGCTCAACAAGATTTGTCCTGTCGATTAGAGCTAACTCATTGAATTGCCGCATTGCGACACCAGATTCAAAGCAGGGCGTTCCCTGCCCTGTCCCGACTCCAGCGGGACATGACTGAGCCCCGCCGGTCCCCCTCTCCGGCGGGGTTTTTTGTCTTGAAAACCGGCCCCGTCTGGCCGAAATACCCTCTATCGCAACTTGACCGGAACCCTTCATGAAGCGTCTCGAACTCGCCATCGAATCCGTCATCCTCGCCTCGCGCTGGCTGCTGGTCGCCTTCTATCTCGGGCTCGGCGTCGCACTCGCGACATATGCCCTGTCCTTCGGCAAGAAACTTTACGAGTTCGTGATCAGCGCCTTCACGCTCGGCGACACCGACACGATCCTGAAGATGCTCGGCCTGATCGATGCCGCGCTGGTCGCCTCGCTGGTGGTGATGGTGATCATCTCGGGCTACGAGAATTTCGTCAGCCGCTTCGACGATCAGGATGGCGAGGTCCATTGGCTGGGCACGATCGATGTCGGCTCGCTGAAGGTGAAGGTGGCCTCGACCATCGTCGCGATCTCGTCGATCCATCTGCTGCAGATCTTCCTCAACCACGCTTCTTACACGGCGGAGCAGTTGATGTGGCTGACCATCATGCATCTGGCCTTCGTGCTTTCGGCGCTGATGCTGGCCTATATCGACCGGGTGATGGCGCTGGCCAAGGGCAAGAAGGCCGCGGCGGAGTAAGGTCCCTTCAGTAGATTCTTCTGACTTTCGTCTGCGAGTTCGCAAACACCTCGTCTGGAACGAAGAAGTCGCCCGCGAGCTGATCGGCCGCGCCAGGCGCATAGACCGAAAAATCGGTCACACCTTCGGCGCGCAGCACCTCTTCGTCGATATAGAAATTGCCGGTCGCCTCGCGCGAGGGACGCAGGAAGATCGCATGCGCCGCATCGGCCATGATGTCGGGCGAGCGGCTCATCGCCGCCACCGTCGCTCCGCCCAGAAGATTGCGTACCGCGGCCGTATCGATGGTCGAGATCGGCCACAGCGAGTTGACGGCAATGCCAGCTCCAGCGAATTCGGCGCTCATGCCAAGCGTGCACATCGACATGCCGAACTTCGCCATCGTGTAGGCGACGTGGTTCTTGAACCACTTGGCCTTCATGTCGAGCGGCGGCGCCAGATTCAGGATGTGAGGGTTCTTGGCCAACTTCAGGTGCGGAATACACATTTTGGAGACGAGGAACGTGCCGCGCGTGTTGATCTGATGCATCAGATCGTAGCGCTTCATGTCGGTCTCCAGCGTGCCTGTGAGCTGGATGGCGCTGGCATTGTTGACGCAGATGTCGATGCCGCCAAACCGCTCCACGGTTTTCGCCACCGCATCGGCGACCTGGGCCTCGTCGCGGATGTCGCAAAGCACAGGCAGCGCCTTGCCGCCGGCCTGCTCGATCTCTTGCGCCGCGGTGTAGATGGTGCCCGGCAGCTTCGGATGCGGCTCGGCGGTCTTGGCCGCGATCGTCACATTGGCGCCGTCGCGCGCCGCCCTGAGCGCGATGGCCAACCCGATGCCGCGCGATCCGCCCGAGATGAACAGGGTCTTTCCCTTGAGCGACATCTTTGCCTCCCTCTGCAACAGGGAGGCAACTTGCGCGGTGGACCGGCTCGGCGCAAGGGCCAAGGCGGATTACGCAGCGTCGTTCCGGAAGGGCTAGACCAGCACCAGCCCCTGCCTCATCGCGATTGCGATGGCATCGGTGCGGTTGGCGGCGCCGAGCTTGATCAGGATGGCGGCGACATGGAACTTCGCCGTGTGGACCGAAATATTGAGCCGCCTGGCGATCACCTTGTTCGGCGCGCCTTCGGCGAGCAGCGCAAGCACCTCCGCCTCGCGCGGCGACAAGGCCGGGCGCGCCTGGTTGTCGTCCGGTGCGTCTTCTTCGGCGAGCCCATCATGGAAATCGCCATGCGCGACCTCCGATGCCCCAGCCCTTTCGATGCGATAGCCGGAGGCGGCCAGCCGCGCCCCGGCAGCGATCAGCAAACCGTCGGCAGATGGCGGCAGCACGGCGACCACATTGCCGGGAAGCCGCTCGTGCTCGCTGCGGCGGGACAAAAGCACAACAGGTATCGTCGAGCCGACGGCCCGGCTTTCCAAGGCCGCATCGTCGGTCACCGCGACATCCGCTAGCTGGTCGGTGCTGCTCCCGGCCAGTATCGGCAGCAGATCGTCACTGGCGGCAAGCGCATCGGCAAGCTGCTCGGCGCGCTGGGCATCGCCGAGCGCCACCAGCACCGTCAGCCGGTGGGCTGACGGTTCCGGTCGTGCGATCATCTGTGCCGCGCTGCTTGCCATCGATCCTCTCAGCTCAGCGGCTTCTCGCCGATGGTGATCGAAACGTCGCGTTGCGTACCGCCGCTCGAGATACCAAGCGTCACGGTGGTGCCAGCGCTGTCCGGCCCGAGCTTGCGGATCAGTTCGCGCGGGCCATGCACGGCCTCGCCGTTCCAGGCGACGACGATGTCGCCGACATGCAGGCCGGCGGCCTTGGCCGGACCGTTGTCGTCGAGGCTCATGACCATAGCGCCTTTGGTGTCGCCGTTGCGGATCGGATGCAGCCCGGCGCCGAGATAGCCGCGCGCGACATGACCTTTCTCGCGCAACGTGGCAACCGCGCGCTCGATCGTCTCGTAAGGCATGACCAGCGCCCGCCGGCGCGGCCCGAACAGAAGCATGCCGACCAGGCCGCCCTTGGCGTCGAGCACCGGCCCGCCCTCGAAGCGACCGCCGGTATTGATGGCGAGGTTGATGCGCCGGTCGATCGTGCCGCCGCGCATCGAGCGCCAGGCCGGCCCGACCTCGCAGACCGTACCGAACACGGCAAGCGATGCGCCATCGCTGTTTCCGATGGCAATCGCCAGATTGCCGGGCCGCACCGCGCCGGCCTGAGTGAGTTGCGGCAAACCGGCGGAAGCGAAAGCCGGCTTCAGCAGCGCAACGCCTGTCGACGGATCGCGGCCGACGAGTTCGGCCTTGGCGGTTTCGCCGGAGGCAAGCGTCAATTCGATCTCTTCGCCGGCTTCGACCGCTTCCTCGGCGGTAACGAAGTAGCCGTCGCGCCAGTGGAAGGCGCTCGCGGTGCGGTGATGGTGCGTGACGAAACTCGCGAGCGCGGGCGCAGCGGTGGCCGCGACATCGGCGATCGCGTCGGAAAAGGCACTGAGATTGAAGTCGCTCATAAGACTGTCTCCTGGGTTCGGTGACCCAGATATCGCTCCACAATGCCGTCGCGGATACTCGCCTGACGGCTAGTCACCGCCCCGACTGGCCATCTGGTCAGGTCGCGGCAATTGCGGCCGCTTCGCACATATAGTCATCATTCCACGAGGGAACACACCGATGGCCTTCGCAGCCGAAAAACTTCCATCCGATGACGCTTTGCTCGACGCTTACTCGGTATCCGTTGCCGACGCCGTCGACCGCATCGGACCGGCCGTCTGCCGCATCGAACGCATCGGCGCCGGCGGTCACGGCTCCGGCTTCGTCATCGCGCAGGACGGGTTGGTCGTCACCAACTTCCATGTCGTCGGCGACGCGCGCGCCGTGCGCGTCACCATGCCGGATGGCGCCTCGCGCGAAGGCCACGTGCTTGGCCGCGATCCGGACACCGACATCGCGCTGGTCCGCGCCGACGGCAGTTTCGCCGATGTCGCGCCGCTCGGCGACTCCAAGCGCCTGCGCCGCGGCCAGATCGCGATCGCCATCGGCAATCCGCTCGGCTTCGAATGGACCGTCACCGCCGGCGTCGTCTCCGCGCTCGGCCGCTCGATGCGCGCCTCGACCGGCCGGCTGATCGACGACGTCATCCAGACCGATGCCGCGCTCAATCCCGGCAATTCCGGCGGACCGCTGGTGTCGTCGGCCGGCGAGGTGATCGGCGTCAACACCGCCATGATCCACGGCGCGCAAGGCATTGCCTTCGCGGTTGCCTCCAACACCGCCAATTTCGTCATCTCGGAAATCATCCGCTTCGGCCGCGTGCGCCGCGCCTTCATCGGCGTCTCCGCCGATACCACCAACCTGCCGCGCCGGGCGGCCCTGTTGTCGCAGGTGACCACGAACACGGCGGTGCGCCTGCGCAGCGTCGAGAAGAACGGCCCCGCCGCCAAGGCAGGCCTGAAGGAAGGCGACATCATCGCGGCAATAGACGGCCGGCCGGTGACCGGCGTCGATGACCTGGTGCGCATGCTCGATGCCGAGCGCATCGGCCGCGAGACGCTCTGCACCGTCGTGCGCCGCACCGGTGTCAGCCAGGTGGCGGTGACACCGGTGGCGCGGACGAGCTAAGCCTCGCTGGCTTTAGCTTCCCGCCATCCCCTCGGCATATTGGGCCAGGAATTCCTCGCTTGGCGGGATTGGTTTGATGACGTCGATCAGGACACCATTGGGGTCCCTGGTGATGAAATGGCGCTGGCCGAACGGCTCGTCGCGCAAGCTGCGCAGGATCGGCAGGCCGGCGGCGACGGCACGCTCATAGACGGCGTCAGGGTCGCGGACCTCGAAATTGATCAGCAGGCCGGACGTGAGTCCCCGCCCCTCCTCCGGGATCGTCTCGTGATCCCCTTGCACGACGCCTAGATTGACGCGCCTGTCCTCAGCCGATTGCAGATGCACATACCAGTCGCTTTGGAAGAGCAGCTTGAAGCGGAAATGCTCGACATAAAAGGCCGCCGTGCCTTCGACATCGCCCGTCATCAGCACCGGATAATAGCTGGTCGTCTTCATCTTTCCTTCTCCTCGTATCCAACATACAGTCTGTATGTAAGTGAAAATAACATACAGGCTGCATGTATGCAACAACAGTCCGGACGCCGCTCCAACCGCGACCGCACCGAGGCGACGCGCGCCGATCTGATCCGCGCGGCGCGAAAGCTGTTCACGGAAAAATCCTATGCCGAGACCGGCACGCCGGAGATCGTCGCCGAGGCCGGCGTGACGCGCGGCGCGCTCTATCATCATTTCGCCGACAAGCAGGCCCTGTTCGCCGCGGTCGTGGAACAGGAAGCGGCGGCCGTGGCGGCCGAGATCGATCATGCCTCGCCGCCGCCGCTCTCCGCGCGCGACGCGCTGATCGCCGGATCGGACGCCTATCTCGAGGCAATGCGGGCGCCCGGCCGCACGCGGCTTCTGCTGCTCGACGGACCGGCCGTGCTCGGCCGCGCCGCCATGGACGAGATCGACAACCGCCACGGCAACCGCTCGCTGCGCGAAGGCTTGGTCGCCGCGATGCGGGCGCAGCAGCTGACCAGATTGCCGGCCGAGGCGCTGACCGCCCTGCTTGCCGCCGCCTTCGACCGGGCGGCTCTGGCCATCGAGGCCGGCGCGCCTGCCGAGGATTATCGCGCGGTGCTGATCGCGCTCATGGACGGGTTGTCTCCGGTTCCTCCTCCGTCCACACGCCCGGCTCCATCTCGTTGAAGCAGCCCAGCTGGCGCCTGAACTCGTCGATAAGCCAGGTCGCCGCCGGCTTGGGGCTGCGATCGTTGCGGTGCATGGCATAGAGCGGCGAGCGCACCTCGCGATAGGGCTCCAGATCGAGTTCCACCAATCGGCCGCTGGCTAGGTCGTCGGCGATCAGCCAGCGCGGCAGGCCGCCCCAGCCGAGGCCCTCGCGCATCAGCGCATGCTTGGTGCGCATATCGGTCAGCCGCCAGGTGCGATAGGCAAAAACGCCATAGTCTCGCCCGCGCGTCCGCTCCGACTGGTCGGTGACGACAAGCTGGATGTGCTCGCGCAGGTCCTCGACACCGACCGGCTTCGGCAGTTTGGCCAATGGATGTTCGGGCGCCGCCGCGGGCACCAGGGAGGTGAAGCCGATGCGCAGTAGATTGACGTCGGCATCGCCTTGCAGGCCGCCGAAGCCGAGATCCACCTGGCCGTTGACGACCTGGTCGACGATCAGGCCGAGCGAGCCGATATAAAGCCGCAGCATGACCGCGGGGAACTGCGCCTCGAAGGCCTTGAGCACGCGCACCAGCGCCGGTGAAGGCAGCGTCACGTCGACCGATATCGCCACTTCCGCTTCCAGCCCTTGCCGGTAGCCGTCGGCGCGCGAGCGGATGCGCTGCAGCACGCCGATCATGCGCCGCGCATCCTCCAGCATCGCCTTGCCGACATCGGTCAGCTGCGGCTCGCGCACGCCTTCGCGCTCGAACAGCTTCAGCCCAAGCTGCGCTTCGAGATTGGCGATGCCGTAGCTCACCACCGACTGCGCCCGGTTGAGCTTGCGCCCTGCTGCCGAGAAGCTGCCGGTATCGGCGACTGCCACCAGGATCTGGAGTTGGTCCAATGTCGGGTTCGGCTGCATGGCTATGTATCCATTTTGTTGATGGATTGTATACATATTATACCAGTTATCCTGATGGAGCAGCAATCCCATATTGGCGTGGAAAGTTTCAATCCAACCCCAAGGGGACACCGCCATGTCTATTCTTCTCGTTACCTCCAGCCCGCGCGGCGCCGCTTCGCACTCGACCCGCGTCGCCACCGATCTCGCCCGGAAGCTTGTTGCCGCCGATCCGTCCAACACGCTTGTCGTGCGCGATCTGGTCGCCAATCCGCTGCCGCATATCGACCCTGACTACGCCACCGGCATCTACACGCCGGCCGAAGCCCGCACGCCGCGCCAGGCCGAGGTCGTGGGCGTTTCCGACGCCGTGCTCGACGAGGTCTTCGCCGCCGACACGATCATCCTCGCCACCGGCTTCATCAACTTCAACATCTCCTCGACGTTGAAGTCCTGGGTCGACCACGTTGCCCGCTCCGGCAAGACCTTCGCTTACGGCGAGAACGGTCCGAAGGGCCTCGTCGCCGGCAAGAAGGTCTACATCGTGCTCGCTTCCGGCGGCATCTATTCGGAAGGCGCCGCGGTGCAGATGGACCATGCCGTCCCGTATCTGCGCAGCGTGCTCGGCTTCCTCGGCATGACCGACGTTGAAGTGATCCGCGTCGAGGGCGTCGGCATGGGCGCCGATGCCGTGACCGCCGCGCTCGCCAAGGCCACCGCCAAGGTCGACGCGATCGCTGCTGCCAATGCCAACCAGGCCGCCGCCGCGGCCTGATCGCCGATGGCAGGACATGAAAAGGCAGGCGCCCGCCAGCGCCTGCTTTTTTTTGCATTTGGCCTGGCGCGGCTGGCGCTGGTAATCGTGGCGATCCAGAACGCGGTGCCGATCTGGAACGACTTTTTCTTCCCCCTGGTCCTGATCACCTCCGACAATTTGAAGACACTGCCGCAAGGGCTGACCGTGTTCGTCGGCGAATTCACCACCGACTGGGGGGTGCTGTTCACCGGGCTGACACTGGCGGCACTGCCGATTACGCTGCTCTATATCGTGCTGTCGAAGCAGTTCATCTCCGGCATCACGCAAGGCGCGGTCAAATAGCGAAGAGATCGAGGATCATAAGTGGCGAACCAGAACAAGATCATCATCACCTGCGCCGTAACCGGCTCGATCCACACGCCATCGATGTCGCCGCATCTGCCGGTGACGGCGCAGGAGATCGCCACCGCCGCAATCGAGGCGGCCGAGGCGGGTGCTGCGATCGTCCACCTTCACGCCCGCAATCCGGTCGATGGACGCCCCGACCAGTCGACCGAAGCGTTTGCCCCCTTCCTGCAGGTCATCAAGCAGCGCTCCAACTGCGTCGTCAACATCACCACCGGGGGTGCGGCGACGATGAGCGTGGAGGAGCGTGTCAGGCCGGCGAAGGTGTTCGCTCCGGAAGTCGCCTCGCTCAACATGGGCTCGATGAATTTCGCGCTGTTCCCGATGCTGGAACGCTTCAAGACCTTCGAGCATGACTGGGAGCGGCCCTATCTTGAATCCTCGCGCGACCGCATCTTCCGCAACACCTTCGGCGACATCGAGCACATATTGCGCACCTGCGCCGACAACGGCACGCGCTTCGAGATCGAGTGCTACGACATCGGCCATCTCTACACACTGGCGCATTTCGTCGAGCGCGGCCTGGTCAAGGCGCCGTTCTTCGTCCAGAGCGTGTTCGGCATCCTCGGCGGCATCGGCACGCATCCGGAAGACGTCGCCCATATGAAACGCACCGCCGACCGCCTGTTCGGCAACGACTATCACTGGTCGGTGCTTGGCGCCGGACGTCATCAATTGCCCATCGCCACGCAGGCGATCGCGCTCGGCGGCAATGTGCGCGTGGGGCTCGAGGATTCGCTGTGGATCGGCAAGGGCAAGCTCGCCCGCTCCAGCGCCGAACAGGTGACCAAGGTGCGCCAGATCATCGAAGGCCTCGGTGCCTCGATCGCCACGCCCGACGAAGCGCGCCAGATCCTGCAGCTCAAGGGCGGGGACAAGGTCGCGTTCTGATCGGGCAAAAAGGACCGCGGCGGCTATCCAAACATCCGCTCGCCCTGCTCGTCGACCAGCTGTATGCCCTTCTTGATCGAGATGTCGACGGCGTCGTCCAGCCCGGCGAAGCGGTCGGCGCGGATGAAGCGGTGTTCTTTCATCACGCCGTCCACTTCCTTGGAGACGACGCCGCAGGTCTGGTACTGGCCCTCGGCCTTGTAGGGCGTCGCGCTGACCAGGAAGCCCTTGTGCTCGACCTGCTTGGCCGGCTTGGCGCTGCCGGCTTCCGTTGCCTCGCCACCGCCGCCGCCAAAAAGCTTCTTCAGAAAAGACATTTTTCAAAACTCCCATTTCAGCGGGCACCAGGAAATCGCGGCGCCCCTTGTTCACGCTGGCCCCTGTTCACGCGGGCTTTGTCTCAGCATGCGCGAATGCGCCGCCGTGTTCCAGTCCCTTGACGAAGACGCCGACCAGCAGCTCGACCTGATGCCAGATCTCCTCGGCCTGGCGGCTGTCCGAATTCGCGACATAGCCGCTGGTCACGATGCCATGCACGCTTGACCACAAGGTCCGCGCCGCAAGCGCGCGGCGCTTGTCGTCGAGGCCGAAGTCTCCGGCCTTGAGCACGCCGGCGACGATGTCGAACAACTCGTCGAGCAGCGCGTCATAGGCGTCGGGGCCCGGCCGCGTCGCGCGCCGGCGGTTGAAGGCAAGCACCGCTGGCCAGCTGCCGGGATGCGCCTCGACGAACCGCACATAGGCCGCCGCCATCGCCAGGATGCGATGCTGGACATCGGTCACCCCTTGCCTTTCGAGATCGGCCATGGCCGCGAGGCCTGTCGCGCCGAGCCGGTCGAGCAGCCGCATGTTGACGGCGCGGTGCACTTCGTCGAGATCGGCAAAGAGGTTGTAGACCGATCCGACCGAAATGCCGGCCTGCTCGGCGATGGTGCGCGCTTTCAGGTTCTCGGCGCCGCCCTCGTTCAGCAGCGCCTCGGCGATGGCGAGCACTTTCTCGCTCATCTCTTCCTTGTCCAGCGCCATGCTCTTTCCTGTCTTTCTGTCCGGAAACCGGCACGCAAGGCCCGGAATTCATCTCCATTTCTCTCCGTTTACCATGTCCCACGCCTCATGAACAGCGTTCAAAATAGTTCTTGAACAATGTTCATTTCCTGATATGTTGGCTTCGTGAACAATGTTCACGCCAACAGGGAGATGACCCATGTTTAGCCTGATCAAGACATTGCTTGACGGCGCCAGCGCTCGCGCCGAGGACAATCTGAAGGACCGTTTCGCCATCGACCTCCCGGCGCAGCGCATCCGCGACGCGGAGGCGGGCCTCGCCGCCGCCAAGCAGACGCTCGCCTCGCTGATCGTGCGTCAGCGTGCCGAGCAGACCAGCCTCGACCAGCTCGACCGCCGCATCGCCGATCTGGAGGCCCGCACGCTGAGCGCGCTTTCGGCCGACAACCAGGCGCTCGCCGAAGGCGGCGCTTCGGCGATCGCAGAACTCGAGAATGAGCGCGAGGTGCGCCGCGCCACCGTGAAGAGCCTCGGCGAGAAGACCTTGCGGATGCGCCTGTCCCTCGAGCGGGCGCATCGCCGCATCATCGATCTCAACCAGGGCATGATCTCGGCGCGGGCGATCGATGCAGAGCGCAAGGCGCAGTCGCGCCTCAACCGTTCGATCGGCCGGACCGCAAGCATCAACGAAGCGGAAGAGCTGCTGGCCCGCATCAAGGACAGTCCCGACCCGTTCGAGGAAGCGGACATCCTCGACGAGATCGACGGCGAGCTGCGTCACGAGGCGATCCGCGAGCGCCTCGCCGAAGCAGGTCACGGACCGGCCACCAAGGTGCGCGCTGAGGACGTTCTGGCGCGCCTGAAATCCCTGAACTGAGCCCGAAATTTCCGAAACAGATCAATCCAAGGAGCAATACGATGAACGGCAATCAGACCTATATACTGTTCAACACCGTCTCGGTGGGCACCGCCTATTTCATGCTCGGCCTGTCGCTGTGGCTGGCGCCGGTCGACCTCTCGACCAAGGGCTACTGGGCCATGGGCGTCCTCCTGCTCACCGGCAGCCTCGTGAACCTGGTCAAGTACCGCACCGACGAGCGGATTGCGGCCGAGACAACCGCCAAGATCGAGAAGGCGCGCAACGACAAGCTGATCAGCGAATATGTCGGCAAGGATTGACCTGCCTTGCTGATCGCCAACCGAACGAAATTAGCCTGGATTGCTCCGGGCTTATTTCGTTGTTCTGAAGAATTGCGGAGAGCGTTAGCGCCGTGCCAGCGCCTCGATCGCCTCGGCTGCGTCTTCGAGGATGCTGATCGCCTCGGCCTGCTTGTCTTCCGGCGCGTCGGCGATGTCGCCGAGCGCGGCGCGCAGCCGGTGGCGCAGCGCGCGGAACTGGTCGCGCTTTTCCGAACGGCCGCGGCGCCCCTCGTCCTTGTCGTCGCCCCAGCCGAACCATTCGCGCGCCGCCGCCATCTTGCGGCCGAAGCGCTCGAGATGGTCGAGCACGCCGTCGATCATCTCGCGGTTCTCCTCGAGATGCGCCTTGCCGGCCTCGGTGATCGAAAACACCTTCTTGTTGCCCTCGCTGGACGACACCGCGTAGCCCGCCTCTTCCAGGAAGGTCAGCGTCGGATAGACCACGCCCGGGCTCGGGCTGTAGACGCCGCTGGTGCGCTCTTCCAGCGCCTTGATAATGTCGTAGCCGTGGCGTGGCGCATCGGCCAGCAGCGACAGCGTGATCAGCTTGAGATCGCCGTCGGCGAGCATCCGGCCGGCGCGGAACATGTCGCCCGGGCCGCGGCCGCCGCCCCTGCCCCCAAACGGACCGAAACCGCCGCCCCCTCTGCCACCAAATTTGCCGCCGAATCTGCCGGCCATATGCATGAACATGCGCTCGCCGAAATGGTGCCCGGAATGGTCGTGTCTGTGCATGAATTGCTCCTTGAGTATATCTTACGATATATCTTAAATAAAGCGCGTCGCCCATTGTGTCAAGATATATCTTACGATGTATCGCAGGATGCGCCAAGACCCCTTATAACGCTATAGTTTGGGGTGGAGTTGCCGCCTACCAGCGGCCCTTGCGCCGGTTCCAGGCGTAGAGAAGGTCGGCGAAACGGTCATAGGCGATGCGCGTCAAAGGCAGCGCGATCACGTTGCCGAACAAGCTCGCCAGCCACCCCTCGCCGGGCGTGAGCCGCCAGACCGCGATCGCCACATCGGCGCCGACCAGCAGCCGGCCTTCGCTATCGGTCGCGTGCAGGCGCCGGCGGATATCCTCAAGCGAGGCGCCGAAGGCCGAAAGCGCTTCGGGTTCGAAATTGATGTCACGGAATTCGAGGCGGCCCGCCTTGACCGCCTCGATGAGCCGCCGCCTCTGACGATTGATGCCGGCGTCGCACACCGGGCAGCGCGTGTTGTACCAGACGGTCAGCAAAGGCTTGGGCATGGCGCGGCTATCGGGAATGCGGCGCGGCTTCGCAACAGCCGCGCCGGTCCCGGCTTCAGCCGCCTACCCGAGCGAACTGATGATCTCGCGATAGGCGAATTCCGGAAACGCCTTCAATGTCCGCGTCCGCACGCTGCCACCGGAAGACAGCATGAGCGCGAAGCGCGCCAGCACCGCGTCGTCAGGCGCCTCGACCACGGCCACCATGTCGCATTCGCCCATGGTGAGATAGAACGCCTTGAACGACCCACCCATATCGCCGAGCTGCTTCTTGGCGGCATCGAGCCGCTTCGGCGACTCTCGCACATTCCTGGCGCCCTGCTCGGTCCAGTTGAGAAGCAAGATGTAAGTCGTCATGGCACACCTCCCATCGGAGCGGAGTGGCCGGGGCATCCGGCCAACCGTCCGGAAATGCGTTCGACATTGAGTATCCTACCGCCTGCCATTCTCGGCAAGCGCGGGTGGAAATGAAAAAGGGCGCCGGAGGGCGCCCTTTCGATCTCGTATGGTTGCGCTTGCGCTCAGCTGTCGAGGAAGCTTCTCAGCTTGCGCGACCGGCTCGGATGCTTGAGCTTGCGCAGCGCCTTGGCTTCGATCTGGCGGATGCGCTCGCGCGTCACCGAGAACTGCTGGCCGACTTCTTCCAGCGTGTGGTCGGTGTTCATGCCGATGCCGAAGCGCATGCGCAGAACGCGCTCCTCGCGCGGCGTCAGCGAGGCCAGCACGCGCGTCGTCGTCTCGCGCAGATTGGCCTGGATCGCGGCGTCGATCGGCAGGATCGCCATCTTATCCTCGATGAAATCGCCAAGATGCGAATCCTCCTCGTCGCCGACAGGCGTTTCGAGCGAGATCGGCTCCTTGGCGATCTTCAAGACCTTGCGCACCTTTTCCAGCGGCATGGCGAGTTTTTCCGCCAGTTCCTCCGGGGTCGGCTCGCGGCCGATCTCGTGCAGCATCTGGCGCGAGGTGCGCACGATCTTGTTGATCGTCTCGATCATATGCACCGGAATACGGATGGTGCGCGCCTGGTCGGCGATCGAGCGGGTGATGGCCTGCCGGATCCACCAGGTGGCATAGGTCGAGAACTTGTAGCCGCGGCGGTATTCGAACTTATCGACCGCCTTCATCAGGCCGATATTGCCTTCCTGGATGAGGTCCAGGAACTGCAGGCCGCGGTTGGTGTATTTCTTGGCGATCGAGATGACGAGACGCAGGTTCGCCTCGACCATTTCCTTCTTGGCGATCGCGGCCTCGCGCTCGCCCTTCTGCACCTGGTTCACGATCTTGCGGAATTCCAGGATCGAGATCGCCGTTTCGGTGGCAAGGTTCTGGATCTCGGCGCGCAACTCCTTGATCGTGTCCTTCTCGTTCTTGGTGAATTCCTTCCAGCCGCGCGAGGTCAGGTTGGCGATCGAGCGGGTCCAGTTCGGATCGAGCTCCGAGCCCTGATACTCCTTGAGGAATTCCTCACGGCGCACGCCATAGCTTTCGGCCAGACGCAGAAGCTTGCCCTCGTTCTGCACCAGGCGCTTGTTGATGTCGTAGAGCTGCTCGACCAGCGCCTCGATGCGCGCGGCATTGAGCGACAGCGACTTCACCGCCTTGATCAGCTGGTCCTTCAGCTCCTTGAGCCTGCGGTCCTGGCTGGGTGACAGCGTGCCGGCGGCGGCGAGGCGATTCTCGACCTGCTGGTCCTGCAGCTTGCGCAGCTTCTTGTAGGTGTCTGCGATGACGTCGAGCGTCTCCATCACCTGCGGGCGCAGTTCCGCTTCCATCGCGGCCAGCGACAGGCTCGCCTCGTCCTCGTCGTCTTCCTCTTCCTCCAGCCCGCGCGTGTCGCTGCCGACATTGGTGATGTCGTCTTCTTCCTCGCGTGCCGCCGCGCGGCCGCGCGGCTTCTCTTCGGGCTTAGGCGCTTCCTCGACGCGTTCGACGACGGGCGCCTGCTTGGCCTCGGGGCCGGCATAGGTCGCTTCGAGGTCGATGATCTCGCGCAGCAGGATCTTCGATTCGTTGAGCTCGTCGCGCCAGATAATGATGGCCTGGAAGGTCAGCGGGCTTTCGCACAGACCCGCGATCATCGTCTCGCGACCGGCCTCGATACGCTTTGCGATAGCGATTTCGCCCTCGCGCGACAGAAGCTCGACCGAGCCCATCTCGCGCAGATACATGCGCACCGGGTCGTCGGTGCGATCGGTCGGCTCTTTCTTGGTCGTCGTGGCGGCCACGGCGGTGCCGGTCTGCTCGGCAAGCTCGTTGGCGTCTTCCTCGCTGTCGCCGGCAGGCTCGGCCTCGGCCTCTTCGCCCTGCTCGTCATCCTCGACGACGTTGATGCCCATGTCACTGAGCATCGCATTGATGTCTTCGATGCGGTCCGGATCCGTCTCTTCCGAGGGCAGCACCGCGTTGAGCTCGTCGAGCGTGACATAGCCGCGTTTCTTCGCGGCCTTGATCATCTTCTTGACAGCATCGTCGGAAAGGTCGAGCAGAGGGCCATCGGTGGCGCCTTCGCGTTCGGTCTCGACCTCTTCCTTTTCCTTTGTCGCCATTCTTTGTCGTCTCCAAGCGGCCCAATATCGAGGCCGCGTAAACTGTCGGACCGGTTACGCCGGATGTGCTCGTACCGGAATGCTTTTTACCGGTCCGGCAACCGCGTCATCTCTTTTGTTTTGTGCATCTCGTTTGCCCCAAACCGGTTTTCACTTTTGGGCGACATGCATTAAGTCCAGATTAACCCTGATATCTGGAGCAGGCATTTTGCCTGTCCAGCCGTCACCGGCACCTCACATCGCTCAAATTTCCCGCCGACGCCGGGGCACGGTTAACGTTTCGAATCGTCCTGATTCCGCCAATCTGCCAGAAGGTCAAGCGCCTCTGGCATGATTCGCATGAAAAAAGCGAATCAATTACCCGACTTAGAGGCGTCGATTCGACGCGCTATGCATTTCCACTTCACTTCCAATGGGTGGTGCTCGGCCCTAAACGCGGCCAACCCTGCCCGATGAAACGCCGAACCCTTCGATCAGCGCTTCCGTTGCCTGCACATCGTTGAATTGCGCTTGAATCTCGACGAGATGCCGGAAATTTTCGTCCGAAGGGTCTGCATCGAGCGCCGCCTGCGCCTGTTTCAGCTCTCTATGTAAGGTGCGGGCGCTGCGCTGCAAGTGCATCGCCTGGTTGAAGGCGTCGCGGGCATCGTCGAGCGCGGCGGTCTCCAGCGCCGGCCATTGCCGTGCGCGCTTGATCAGTTCCACCGCCCGCTCCCAGATGCCGCCGCATCCGGCGCGCTCGATGGTGGCGATGACCGCGCCGCGCTCGTCGGCAGCGTCATGCGCCATGGCGTCGAGGATGGCCGCGTGGAGCTTGCGCAGATCAGAATTGGCAAGGTCGAGGAATTCGACATGCGCGAAATTCTCGTCGATCAGCGCCGGATGGTTGACCAGCGCCACGATGATCGTCGCCTCCCGAACAGACATGCCTTCGCCGCCGCGCTTGACCAGCGCCGACTGGCCGAGGCTTTCGGTGATCGCGATGCGGCCGCTTCCGCCCTTGGCGAACTGCCCGCCGGGCGCCGCGGGCTTGCCCTGGCCGCGCTCCCCTAGCCGGCCGCCATCCTGGCGACCCTGTCTCGTGTCGCGCTGGGTGCCGAAGAAGCTCCGCACCCGTTCGCGCATCACCTGCTGATATTCGTAGCGCACGCTCTCGTCGCGGATACGACTGGCGAGCTCATTCAGCCTCTTTCCCAGCTCGGCGCGACGTTCCGGCGTTTCGAAGACACCGCCCGCGGTCTCCCGCATCCACAGGAGATCGACAAGCGGCCGCGCCTCCGCCAGCACCGCCCGGAACGCGTCCGGCCCATCGGACTTGACCAGATCATCGGGGTCCTTGCCTTCAGGCAGCAGCGCAAACCGTGCCGAGCGTCCCGCCTGCACTGAAGGCAGGGCCAGATCCGCGGCACGCCATGCCGCTTTCAACCCGGCCTTGTCGCCGTCGAAGCACAACACCGGCTCCGGCGCCATGCGCCACAGAAGCTCGAGCTGGTTTTCGGTGAGCGCCGTGCCGAGCGGCGCCACGGCATTCTCGAAGCCGGCCTGCGCCAGCGCGATGACGTCCATATAGCCTTCCACCGCGATCACCGTGCCGCCCTTGGCGAGTGCCTTGCGGGCACGAGCGAAATTGTAGAGCACGTTGCCCTTGTGGAAGAGCTCCGTCTCCGGCGAGTTCATGTATTTGGCCAAGGCATCGGGCGCCAGCGCCCGCCCGCCGAAGGCGATGATCTTGCCGCGCGAATCCGGGATCGGGAACATGATGCGATCGCGGAACCAGTCATAGGAGACCGGGATATCGTCGCCATGCCGCACCAGCCCGCAGGCCTCGATATCGGCCTTCGGCACGCCCTTGGCGGCAAGATGCTCCTTGAGCGCGTTGCGGCTGTCGGGCGCATAGCCCAGCCGGAAGGATTGCTGCGTCGCCGGCGTCAACCCGCGGTCGCGCAGATACGCGCGGGCCTTGGCGCCGTCGGCGCTCTGCAGACGCTCCTGGAAGAAGAGGGTCGCCATCTCCATGACGTCGGTCAGGCTGGCGCGTTCCTTCTCGCGCCGTTCTTCCCGAGCGTCGCGCACCGGCATCGGCACGCCGGCCATCTCGGCGACCTTTTCGACAGCCTCGGGAAAGCTCATTCCGTCGAGTTCGGTGAGGAACTTGAAATGGTCACCCGACACCGAGCAACCGAAGCAGTGGTAGCGGCCCTTCTTGTCCTCGCAATGGAAGGATGGGCTTTTCTCGCCGTGGAACGGGCAGCAGGCCCAATAGTCGCCGCGCGACGTGTTGGTCTTCTTCCTGTCCCACGCGACGCGCTGGCCGATGACCTGCGAAATCGGCACGCGGTCGCGTATCTCGTCGAGGAAGGCGGGCGGAAAGCGCATCTAAGAAAGCTCGTTTGCCCTCCATATAATCAAGCCGCCCGGGCACGGCGACTCTGTCCGGCACATCGTACCCGCTTTTCACAGACGAAAAGAAGGCGGCCGGGGCGGCCGCCTCCTTTCCGCATACCGATTGTCGCGGATTACTGCGCGGCGATCGCGCCGAAGATGATGCCGGACAGGATGCTGACCAGCACATAATCGTTGCCGACGCGGATCCATTCCTGGCCGGGTCCGGGACGGCGCAGGCCGTAGCGGTTCCAGTCGCGGACCGGCTGGTGGCGCTTCCAGTTCGAATATTTCTGGCCGTTGCGCCAATGGCTGCGCTTCACGACGACCTTCTTCTTCACGACCCGTTTGTCGACATGCCTGCCGGGCTTCTGCCAGTCGACCTGGGTGTAGTTCGACCGCGGCGCGCCCGGCTGGGCGAGAGGCGCGGCCTGGCCGGAGAGGGCCGAGGCGCCCAGCACCGAGGCGGTGACGGCGCAAAGTATGAGACGCTTCATGGTCGGTATTCCTTGTTGTCGATAGATAGAGGGGTAACCGCCAACGGATGAACCGAAACTGAACGCTGGAATTATAATTCTGTAATGGTTTCAGTGGTTTGCGGACATTCAATGGTTCGGAGTGCGTCCGCCCTGGCGCCCAGACATCAGGCGATCTGAGCCGACGCATTGCCGCAAGGACGTGCAACCAAAGCGGCTGCTGTTCATTTCCGACATGCGCCGTCGAGCGGAGACGATCGCCGCATCACAAAATCTATTACCCGGCTAATCTTAATTGGTGTATTTCCAGGCCTCGAGATGGCTAAGATTCGTACCTCTCTCCGCGCCGCCAGAGCCACCCCGCGGGGTGGGCTGTGAGCGGCTCCGTCGTCCTCCTGCACCTTGCCGGCGCGGTGGCGCTGATGCTGTTCGCCACCCGTATGGTGAAGACTGGCGTCGAGCGGGCCTATGGCGACGTGCTGCGCCACAGGCTGCGCGCCACCATGCGCAATCCGATCATGGCGGTGCTGGCCGGCTGCGGGCTGTCAATCGCGCTGCAGAGCTCAACCGCGGTGACGCTGCTGGTCGGCTCCTTCGCCGGCGCCGGCATCGTTTCGGGCGCCGCCGGCCAATTGGCAGTGCGCGGCGCCGAGATCGGTTCGGCGCTGGTGGTCAAGCTGCTCACCTTCGATCTGACGCTGCTGGTGCCGCTCTGCCTAATCGCGGGAACGGTCATGTTCATGGCCACGGAGCGGCGCGACTGGCGGCAGCTGGGCCGTATCCTGATCGGTATCGGCCTCTTGATCCTGTCGCTGGAGATGATCGGGCAGGCGTCGGAACCGTTGCGCCAGAGTTCGCTGATGCCGCTGATCATCAGCTATTTCTCCGGCGATTTCGTCACCGCCTATCTGCTCGCAGCACTGGTCACCTGGCTCTTTCATTCCTCGATCGCCGCCGTGCTGCTTCTGGTGACGCTGGCGGGGCGCGGCTTCATCCCTCCGGAGCTCGGCATCGTGCTGGTGCTTGGCGTCAATCTCGGTTCCTCCGTTATCGCGCCCTTGCTCACCCGCAATGCCGATCCGGGCATTCGCGTCGTGCCGATCGGCAACCTCTTGATGCGCGGCATGGGGTCGCTGTTGATGCTGATCCTATTTATGACGGTGAAGCCGCCGATCGGCTTCCTTGGCGCCACGGTGCCCGACCAGATCGTAAACGCGCACATCCTGTTCAATGTGGTTATCCTGCTCGCCGGCCTGCCGCTTGCCGGTCTTGTCTACCGCGTTTCCGAGAAGATCGTGGCTGTCGGCGCCAAGCCGGACCCGGCGGCGGCGCTCGACGTCATTGAGCTTTCGGCGCTGAACGAAAGCGCTCTCGACACGCCGAGCCAGGCGCTGGCCAACGCGACGCGCGAGGTGGTGCGGGTCTGCGAGACGGTCGAGATCATGTTGAAGCGCATCATCGAGCTTTACGAGGATGCCGATCCCGCCAAGATCAAGGCGCTTGCCGCGCTCGACGACCGCGTCGACAGGAAGCACGCCGCGATCAAGCTCTATCTCGCCAAGATCACCAGGAACCCGCTGACCGAGGACGAGGCATTGCGTTGCCAGGAACTGATCGGCGCCTGCGTCAAGCTGGAGCAGGTCGGCGACATCATCGTGCGCAACATGCTGGTGCATGTCAGGAAGAAGCTGGAGCGTGGCCTGGAGTTCACGCCGGAAGGCTGGCAGGAGCTTTGCGCCTTCCACTCCTCCGTGCTCGCCAACGCGCGGCTTGCCTTCAACGTGCTGGTCTCGCGCGACCCCGAGACCGCGCGCCAGCTGGTGTTGGAAAAGGATCTTTTGCGCGAGCGCGAGAAGGAAACCAGCGCCAGCCATTTCCTTCGCCTGCGCGAAGGCACCGCCAAGAGCGTCGAGACAAGCTCGATCCATCTCGACACCATCCGCGACCTGAAGCAGATCAACTCGCTGCTGGCCTCGATCGCCTATCCGGTGCTCGAGGAGCGCGGCCTGCTCGGCGGCTCGCGACTGAAGGCCAGCTAGCCCTACGCTCAAGAAAAGCTAAAGCGGCATCGACAATTTCTCCATTGCCGCGCCCGTCAAGGCATGGTTTGAGGCGTGTATTCCTCGCATATGTTTTGAATCATGCTGCCGCTGATTGCCCTTTTCCTTGCCGCCTTCGCCTTCGGCACCACCGAATTCGTCATCGCCGGCGTGCTGCCCGAGGTGGCGCAGGGCCTCGGCGTTTCGGTGCCGACCGCCGGCTATCTCGTCTCCGGCTATGCCTGCGGCATCGCCATCGGCGGCCCTCTGCTGGCGCTGGCCACCGGCAAAGTCTCACGCAAGACGCTGCTGATCGGGCTGACGATCGCCTTCACCCTCGGCCAGGTGGCCTGCGCGCTGGCGCCCGATTTCACCGCGATGCTTCTGCTGCGCATCGCGACCGCCGTAGCGCATGGCTGCTATTTCGGTGTCGCCATGGTGGTTGCGGTCAGCCTCGTGCGTGAGGACCAGCGCGGCCGGGCGGTCGCGATCATTCTCTCGGGATTGACGGTTTCCAACGTCATCGGCGTGCCGGCCGGCACTGCGATCGGCAGCCTGTGGGGCTGGCGCGCGACCTTCTGGGTGATGGGCGCGCTCGGCCTCGTCGCGATCCTCGCCATGCTGGCGCTGTTGCCGCGGACGGCCGGCGCCGCGAACCGACCAGCCGGCTTGGCGCGCGAGGTTCGTGTGCTCGGCCGCCAGCAGGTCTGGACCTCGCTGATCCTGATGCTGATGCTGATGATCGGCCAGTTCGCGCTGTTCACCTATATCACGCCGATGCTGCTCGAAGTGACCGGCCTCGACGAGAGCCTGATCCCATGGATGCTTTTGCTCAACGGCGTCGGCGCTACGATCGGCGTCCTGGTCGGTGGCAAGCTCGCCGACTGGAAGCTGATGCCCTCGCTCATCGTCATGCTCGCCCTGCAGGCGGTAGCGCTCGGCGTCATCCATCTTGTCAGCCCCTACCCGGTACCGATGATCGTCGCCATCGTCATCTGGGGCGGTCTCAACTTTGCCATCGGCGCGCCGATCCAGACACGCATCCTGGCCTGGACGGCCGATGCCTCCAACCTCGCTTCCGCGCTGATCCCGTCCGGCTTCAATGTCGGCATCGCGCTTGCCGCGTCGCTGGGTGCTGCGATGCTCAATGCCGGCTACGGCTATCGCAGCCTGCCGCTCGCCGGCGCCCTGGCCATGCTGGTGGCGGTGGTGGTGGCTGTCGGCTCGCAAGCCTGGGAATGGCGCAGCCGCGCGACGCCGCCGCTGCCCGCGGCGGCTGAATAGCGGGCGTCAGATCTTCAGTCGCGAGGCGCCTGGCGCTCCCGAAAGGATGGAAGCCAGGCTTTGCAGGCCTTCCTTCAGCCGCTCGCGGTTGGGGGTGGCGCCCAGCGCCAGGCGGAAGCCATTGGCGAAGTCCGGCCCGACAGCAAACTCTTCCGCGGGGCTGATGGCCAACCCCCGGCGGCGGGCGATGTCGGCGAGTTCGGCTGAACGCAACTGGTTCTGCAGCGGATACCACAGATGCAGGCTGGACTCCGATGCCACAAAGCCTTTGGGCAGGATGTTGCGTGCGATCTCTTGCCTGGCCTGCGCTTCGGCGCGCACGGCGGCAGTAATCTCCCCGGCAAGGCCGCTTCGCAGCCACTCGCAGGCAAGGCCCGTCATCAGCGGCGGCGCCATCATCGTCGTGCCGCGGATCGCTGCCGCGACCCGCTCCGCAGCCTGCGGGTCGGGCGCTGCCAGGAAGGCCGTGCGCAGGAAAGGCGAGAGGCATTTCGCCAATGTCGCGACATGGAAGGTTCGTTCGGGCGACAAGGTCAGAAATGTCGGCGGAGGTGCTGCCAGCAACCTTCTGTAGGGATCGTCCTCGACGATGATCAGGCCGAGCTTGTCGGCCATGCGGGCGAGTTCCCGCCGCCTGCTTTCGGGCATGACGGATGCGGTCGGATTTTGCAGCGTCGGGTTGAGGTAGAGGACACGGGCGCCATGCCGTCGCGCCGCCTCTTCGAGATCATCCGGCCGCATGCCGTCACCGTCGTTTGCGACAGCAGCGAGCTTGCGCCGCGTGGTCCCGGCCAGCGCGATCAGCCCGGGATAGGTCAGCGCATCGGCAAGGATCGTGTCGCCCTCGCGCGTCTCTGCCAGCACGACGGCGGTGAGCAGCGCCTGCGCGCCCGAGCCGACAACGACCCTGTCGACCGGCAGCCTGTCTCCAGCCGCGGCAAGCCATGATGAACCGGCGGCGCGCTCCGCCGGCGAGCCCGGGCCGGGATGATAGGAAAGCAGCGCTTCGGCGCTGTAGCGCTTGAGCAGCCCTTCGACACCCGTCCGGATCAGTCCCGGCAGGTTGAGGCCGGCGGGCGCCGGCGGGATGTTCATGCTGAGATCGAGGACGGGCTCTTCCGGTTCGCCCGGCGTGACGAAGGTGCCCCGGCCAGCCGTCGCGTCGATCAGGTTCCTGCGTCGGGCTTCGGAAAACGCCCGCGTGACGGTCGTAAGGTCGACCTCGAGCAGCCGGGCAAGCTCCCGTTGCGGCGGCAACCTGTCGCCCGGCTGCAAGCGGCCGTTCGAGCGGGCATCCGCCAGGGCATCGACGATCTTCAAATAGACCGGTCGCGGCCCTGTCTCGAGAACCGGAAACCAGCTGATATCGCTTTCACCGGTCACTTGTCGCCTATCCATACATTTTGTCGCATTGTCTGCATACAATAATGATATATGTATGTATCCGAGATCTCAAGGCCGGCTTGGCCTCACGCGAGATCCACTGGAGCGACGATCATGGAAGACCATGCGCATTATCCACCCCTGGTGCCTTGGCAGGTGGGAATCCGGGGCCGCTGCCCGCGCTGCGGAGAGGGCCACCTGTTCGACGGTTTCCTGAAACTGGCGCCGAAATGCGATGTCTGCGGGCTCGACTATTCCTTTGCCGATCCCGCCGATGGCCCGGCCTTCTTCGTCATCTGCTTTGCCTGTGTGCCTTCGGTGTTGTTCGCCGTCTGGGCGCAGGTGACCTTCGAGCCCTCCATGTGGCTCCACGCCTTCGTTTCGATCCCGATCGTTCTCGCGACCTGCATCCCGCCGCTCAGGCCGCTCAAAGGCTGGCTCGTGGCGAGCCAGTTCTACCACAAGGCGGAAGAAGGAAGGCTGGCCAGGCCCGGCGAGTGACCGCCCAACCGCTTGGATCTAAAGATCGATCCGATATTTGAGGCTTTCAGCGCCGCCATAGGCGGCTACCTTGGTGAAGCGCCCGACAAGGATGCCGCCATTGGCGAGGGTCACCTTCTGGGATGCAAGATTGTCGAGGTCCGTGGTGATCTCGACATGGTCCAGGCCCACTGCCCTCGCCTCGCCAAGCATCAGCCGCAACGCTTCGGTGGCGTAACCGCGCCCCTCTTTCCACGGCACCACCGCATAGCCTATATGGCCAAGCACGTGCGGCGGCAGCGCCGATGTGCCTCTTTGCCAGCGCAGCCCTATGGAGCCGGCAGCCTCGCCATCCCAAATCCAGCGCCGGAAGCCGGGCAGGCGCGGCACGGTCGTGCCGTCGGGCAAGGTGATGGGCGGCCCCTTGGCCTCGGGGTCGTCTAGGCTGGCGAGAAATTCGACGGGATCTTTCTCGATCGCCGCAAGCTGCTCGCGCGTCGCTTCCAGAAGCCGCACATTGTCGGGCGACCAGCCGCGCTCCAGCGCCACCTTGTAGGATGGCAAATGTTCGAGCGCGGGCTTGACGATTTCGATCATGTTCGTTCCTGTCGAGATCGGCATAGCCGCGGCGCGGATCGCCCTCAAGCCGCCTGGAACTGGATTTCGCCCTTGTTGAGGAAACAGGCCTTGTCGAACAGCGACAGGTCGAGCGGGTTCGGCAGCCGTATATCACCCATATCCGGGAACGGCTTCCGGGCGGAATCGTATGATCTGTCGATCTGCGAGATGAATACCAACACCAGTTCACGTTTCCGAGCGAACGACCTCAAGGCGCCGATCTGGACCATGAGCTCGGGATTGTCCCGCTTCTGGTCGAGCAATTGTAGATAGTCGACGACCGCCAGCGTGCCGCGCGGCGCGAATTGCAACCTCTCGATGATGTAGGCCGCGCAGATGGCGTCGGAATTGTCGAACTCGAACAGCTGGTCAAAATCGGCAGGGTCGGCGCCGATGTCCCGGTACCGATTGAGGATGTCGGCATGCACATATTCCAGGGTGAAGAATACGGCGCGATTGCCCTGTTTCATGGTCGCCACGGCAAGTTCGAGGCTCATCAGAGTCTTGCCCTGGCCTGGCCGCGCCGCCACGAGCACCATGTCGCCGGGCATAAGCCGCGCCAGCAGCTTGTCGCCAGGCGTCGCCTCAGCGGCCTTGGCCGCAAGCAGGCTCCAGTTGCCAAAGCCTTCCTTGGCGGCAATGCGGTCGAGCGCCTCATGAAGGGGAACTTTTTCCCGGCGGGACAGGAGCCTCGCCTGGCGTTTCAGACGATAAACGGGCGCGGAAAGCCGCATCGAAAAACCTCATGCCGCGAGCAGTCTCGACAACCCCTCCTTATGCCTGGCGCTCGAACATTTGGTTGGGTGATGGACTGCCCTGCATGAACGATGCTTCCCGATGGAGGGAGGAGGCGTGGGCGCGCCGAGAATCAGATGATAGCTCAATCGAAGCGGACGGAAAATCCGACCTCCAAAAGGCGTCGCTAAACTAGAAGTGTTTCGCCGATGGATGCGAGACCTTCTATGATTAGTCTAGGGTGATTCACGGGTACGAGACATTTCGACAGGAGGGGCAAAACGGTGCGGTTGAGATCTGTTCCGCCGGGTGTGGCCATCTTTTGCCTTCTCGCAATCCTGGCCGCGCTGACGGCATCGGTCAGCTCATTTGCCGCCTTGCGGCCGTCGACCATTCCCGATTGGCTGCAGCGCCATGTCGGCGATGGCGAGGGCCAGATCTCTGAGGTTGTGCTGGAGCGGGCGCGCGCGCTCTACCAGAAGAAAGTCAGCGACGGTTCGGTCAGCAACCCATGCTATTTCGCCATGGATGCGACGCGCCCCGGCGACTTGGGCAGCAGCGTGCTCGGCCAGCGTTACTACATCATTTGCGAAGCCAAGCAGCTGTTCCGCGCGGTTTCCTCGGGCCATGGCGGCGGCCGCAACCTGAAAGGCGTCGCCGATTTCTCCAACGGCAGGCGCTGCGCGAAGAACTTCGGCAACGCGATGGATTCCGAGCTGACGGCGGGCGGCGCCTATATGACGGCGGAGACCAAGACCTCGTTCAAGGGCTATTATCGCGTCGGCGCGCAGAACGCCGTGTTCATGCGCAGCTTCATCCAGTTCGACGGCGAAGGCGAGACGGCGAACGCCAGGCAACGCGTCATCGGCGGGCATCCGGCGGCGATCCTGAAGGGCTTGTGCATGCGCAAGAACCCGCAAAGCTCTTACGCCGACCACGACGGCTTTGTGCCCTACGGCAAGCTGGTGAATTATGCCGGCGGCCGCAGCAATGGCTGCACCAGCTGGTCGCCGGCCGATGCCGAGCAGATCATCCCTCTCGTGAAGAACAGCCCGACGACACTCTACATCTATCCGGAATCGCGCGACATCGCCGCGGTCGCGCACGCCAAGTCGAGCGGCCAGGCGCTCTCAGCCGCGGGAGCCTATTGGAACGCCTCCTGCCTGAAGGAGATCGGCACTCCAAAGTTCTGGCCGAAGAAGATGCTGGAGCCGATCATCGCGCAATACAAGAAGGACCATCCGGCGCCACCGCCGCAGCCGGTGCCGATCTGCAAGGACTGAGGCAATTCCAGTAAAAGTGTCTAATGGTTTCCGTCCGGAATTGCGAAAAAACAGAGAGCGAAAAAGCAGAGAGATAGAGCGGTTCGCCGGTTCCCTGAAACGGCGAAACTTTGTGAGGCTGCCGCTTACTGCAGCAGCCCCTTAATGATGGCGCTCGCCTTGGCGAAGTCCATCTGGCCCGCATGTTTCTGCTTCAGCGCGCCGATCACCTTGCCCATGTCCTTCTGGCTGGCGGCGCCTGTCGCCGCGATCGCCTCGCGCGCCGCGGCCGTGATCGCCGCGTCGTCGAGCTGCGTCGGCAGGAATTCGCGGATGATCTCCATCTCGCCGCGTTCCTGCGCCGCCAGTTCCGGCCGCTTGCCGTCCTCGAAGGCCTTGGCCGATTCCTCGCGCTGCTTCACCATCTTGGCGAGGATTTGCAGGATCTCCTCCTCGCTCGCTGGAGGCTTACCGGCGCCGCGATTGGCGATATCGCGGTCGTGGATGGCGGCCTGAATCAGCCGCAGCGTCGGCAGGCGGTGCTTGTCCTGCGCCTTCATCGCGCTCTTCATGGATTCGGCGATTTTCTCGCGCATCGTGCTTCTCCCTTCGAATGCGGCGGACAATAGCTTTGCCGGCCGCGTGACGCAAATCCCGGCAAGCCGCTGATATTGCTGGACGAATGGAAAACAGGGCTGGCTGGCGGCGTCCGCATTGACCGTTCGGATGCCATCGCCTATGTACTCGGTCCTGCATGAGACAATGAGTTTACGCGCGGAGGCTGGGAAATCCTGCTTCGCGCTTTGCTGCGCGAGTGGTCCCGTTGACCAGTCGCAGCGCCTGACAGGAGTGCCGCCATGGCCACGACCACCGCCCCCTGGGCCACCGAAAAGCCGACCGCCCTTCTGGTGCTCGCCGACGGCACGGTGATCGAGGGGCGCGGTCTCGGCGCCACCGGATCGGCCGTTGCGGAAGTCTGTTTCAACACCGCGCTGACCGGCTACGAGGAGATCCTCACCGATCCCTCCTACGCCGGCCAGATCGTCACGTTCACCTTCCCGCATATCGGCAATGTCGGCACCAATGACGAGGATATCGAGGACTTGCATCCGGCGGCCCGCGCCGGCGCTGTCGGCGCCATCTTCAAGGCCAATGTCACCGACCCGTCAAACTATCGCGCCGCCGGCCATCTCGACCAGTGGCTGAAGCGGCGCGGCATTGTCGCGCTGTCCGGCATCGACACCCGCGCGCTGACCGTGCTGATCCGCGAGAAGGGCATGCCCAATGCCGTCATCGCGCATGCGCCCGACGGCGTTTTCGACATCGAGGAGCTGAAGCGGCAGGCAGCGGCATGGTCGGGCCTGATCGGCCTCGATCTCGCCAAGGAAGTGACGTCCGGCCAGTCCTCGGTGTGGCGCGAGACGCCCTGGGTCTGGAACGAGGGCTATGGCGAGCGGGGCGTGCCGTCGATGCATGTCGTGGCCATCGACTATGGCGTCAAGCGCAACATCCTGCGCCTGCTGGCGGGCCTCGGCGCCAAGGTCACCGTCGTCCCCGCGAAGACCGACGCCGACGAGATCCTGGCCATGCAGCCCGATGGCATCTTCCTGTCGAACGGCCCCGGCGATCCGGAAGCGACCGGTGAATACGCCGTGCCGGTGATCCAGAACATCTTGAAGACCGACATCCCGGTGTTCGGCATCTGCCTCGGCCACCAGATGCTGGCGCTGGCGCTCGGCGGCAAGACCGAAAAGATGCATCAGGGCCATCATGGCGCCAATCATCCGGTCAAGGACCACACCACCGGCAAGGTCGAGATCGTCTCGATGAACCATGGTTTCGCCGTCGATGCCGACTCGCTGCCCGAAGGCGTCGAGGAAACCCATGTCTCGCTCTTCGACGGCTCCAACTGCGGCATCGCGCTGACCGGCCGTCCGGTGTTCTCGGTCCAGCATCATCCCGAGGCCTCGCCCGGCCCACAGGATTCGCACTACCTCTTCCGCCGCTTCGTCAACCTGATCCGCGAACGGCGCGGCGAGGAAGCTCTGGCGGAACGGCCTAGCTCAAACAGCAGCCAGCCTAGAGCAATTCCAGGAAAAGTGTGAGCGGTTTTCCGTCCGGAATGCGTAAAAACAAAGAGTTAGTGTGTTTCACCGTTTCCGCGAAACGGTGAAACACACTAGGCTTCAGGCAGCGTCGGTTGCTGTTTCCTGCGTATGCGCCGGCTCCTGCGCGTGCATGCGCTCGACTTCCTTCGGCGTCGGCTTGGCCACCTTCGTCACAAAGACGATGACCGCCAGCGTCAAGAAAATCGCGCCGAGCACATAGGGCGCGCCGCCGAACACGACCGGCGCGCTCGGTCCGGTGAACCAGGAAAAGATCGCCGTGTAGAGCAGCGGCGTGACGATCGAGGTGATCGAGAAGATCGAGGTCATCGCGCCCTGCAATTCGCCCTGCGCCGAAGGCGGCACCTTGGCGGCGGCGAGGCTCCTGAGCGGCGGGTCCGCCAGCGATTCCAGGCAGCCGGCGACGATCACCGCATAGATCATCCAGCCTTGCGTCGAAAACGCATAGCCGAAGGCACTGAGCGCGGTGAAGGTCAGCCCGATCGCCGCCGTCTTCCATTCGCCGAGCTTCGGGATGACGCGGGGCAGCACCGTCGCCATGACGATCGCTCCGCACAGTCCGAAAACGCCGAGCGAGAACCCGATCTGCTGCTGGTTCCAGCCGTAGCGGTAATTGGACACGAACGACCACACCGCCGGATACATCATGTGGCCGAGCGTCATCAGGAAGAACACCAGCCCGATCCAGCCGATGCCCGGATAATTGCGCATCTGCATGAGCGTGCCGACGGGATTGGCGCGCTTCCAGTCGAAGCGGCGGCGGTGTTTTTCGTCCAGCGTCTCCGGGAGGAAGACCATCGCGATCAGGAAATTGACCAAAGCGAGCCCGGCGGCGAAATAGAACGGCACGCGCGGCCCGAAGGTGCCGAGCACCCCGCCCAGCACCGGGCCGATGACGAAGCCGACGCCAAAGGCGATGCCGAGCAGGCCGAAATTCTTCGACCGGTTCTCGTCGTTCGAGATGTCGGCTACGAAAGCGGACGTCGTCGAATAGCTGGCGCCGGAAATACCCGCGAGCACGCGGCCGATGAACAGCATCGGATAGGACCAGGCGATGGCGCAGATCAGATTGTCGATCGAGAAGGTCAGCACCGAGGCAAG
This sequence comes from Mesorhizobium sp. M2E.F.Ca.ET.209.01.1.1, assembly GCF_004010375.2. Classification (NCBI taxonomy): domain Bacteria; kingdom Pseudomonadati; phylum Pseudomonadota; class Alphaproteobacteria; order Hyphomicrobiales; family Phyllobacteriaceae; genus Mesorhizobium; species Mesorhizobium sp. M2E.F.Ca.ET.209.01.1.1. The sequence goes on from NZ_SADP02000020.1 coordinate 28,432, forward strand.
CAGGACCGGCCGGCGCCCGAAGCGGTCGCTCAACCCGCCGATGATCGGCGCGAAGAAGAACTGCATCGCCGCATAGACGAAGAACAGCCAGCCGCCCTCGATCGCGGCCTCGCTGACGCTGACGCCGCTCAGTTCCTCAAGATAGGCCGGCAGCACCGGCATGATGATGCCGAAGCCGATGATGTCGAGCAAAAGCGTCGTGAAAACCAGCGCAAGGCCCCGCTTGGCGGTTTTAGGGTCGATCATGACGATAAGCTCCTCATCCACCCGGGGCACCGGCGGGATGGACCTTATAGGCGAGGTTGGCTGCGGGAACAATCCGCGAACGAACACGAATGCCTTATGCTGACATCACTTGCCAGCTGTCGCCGATCGCGGATCGTCATCCGAAAAGGAGCGGCAGCGCCGCCTCAGATCGGACCGCTCATCGTGTTGCAGTCGGACAGCTTGCCGCTCTTGAAGCCGCGCGCCAGCCAGGTCTGCCGCTGCTGCGAGGTGCCATGGTTGAAGCTCTCCGGCACGACATAGCCTTGCATCTTCTTCTGCAGCGTGTCGTCGCCGATCTGCTTGGCGGCATTGAGCGCGCTTTCGATGTCACCTTGCTCCAAAATACCCTTCTGCTGGGTGAAATGCGCCCACACCCCGGCGAAGCAATCGGCCTGAAGCTCGATGCGCACCGAGAGCTGGTTGGCGTCGACTTCGCTCATGCCCTGCCGCATCTGGTTGAACTTGTCCATGATGCCGGTGAGGTTCTGCACGTGATGGCCGACCTCATGCGCCACCACATAGGCGCGCGCGAACTCGCCTGAGGCGCCGAACTGCTGGTCAAGCTGCTGGAAGAAGGTCATATCGAGATAGACCTTGTGATCACCCGGGCAGTAGAACGGCCCGGCCGCCGCCGAAGCGAAGCCGCAGGCCGAACGAACCTGGCCGCTGAACAGCACCAGCTTGGGATCTTCGTAGGTCAGACCTTGGGATTTGAAAATGCCGGTCCAGGTGTCCTCGGTATCGGCAAGCACGGTCGCGACGAACTGCTTCATCTCGTCATTGGCGGGCGCGTTGCCCTCGTCCTGGGTCTCGGTGATCTGGCCGCCGCCACCGGGCAGCAGGCCGCCGTCGCCGCCGCCCAGGATCTGCGACGGGTCGAAGCCGAAATACCATCCCGCGAGCACAACCAGGATGACCAGCAGGATGCTGCCGCCACCGCCTGTGCGGCCGCCGATCGGAACGCGGAACTGGCCGCCGCCACCCAATCCGCCGCCACCGCTGTCGCTGCGGTCATCCTCGATGTTGTCGCTCTGACGACGGCCTCTCCAAAGCATGGCAACTCCTCGCAATGCGAATGTCCTGGAGGGACTGGCCCGCGACCACCCCCTTCAGACAATTATCGCAACGGCTGGCCCAAGTCACAGAATTTCTTGCGCCCGAACAATGCGCGGGCAGGGGGAAACTCCGATCGGGCCGGTTAATTTCCACTCCCGATAAACCGGCTGAAAACCTCAGCTTTTCTGCTTGGCGCCGGCGCTTTTGCCATCCGAACTCTTCGAACGTTCCTCGAAGCGCGCCGCGCCTTTCTTCAGCGGATGGCCGGTCTCGGCCTCGGTCTTGCGCTCGTCCCTGGCGGCAGCCTGGCGCAACCCCCGGGCCGCCTGTTTCCCCTTGGCGGTCGGTGCCTGTTCGATACCCATTGCTTCCTCCCTAAGCGCGATGATCGCGCGATGTGGGAAGTAATGCGGCGAAGATCAGTCGGTTCCGCTTCAACGCGGTCGGATGGATCGAATGCCTACGCCTGGCGATGCGTCATCGCCCGGCGGAAGGCGTCCAGCGTTTCGGCGCTGACATGGTGCTCGATGCCCTCGGCATCGATGCGCGCCGTCTCGGCGCTGACGCCCAGCGAGCGCAGGAAGGCCTCCACAGTCTGGTGCCGGATGCGGCTTTCCTCGGCGACCTTGCGGCCGGCCTCGGTCAGGAACACGCCGCGATAGGGCTTTCGCGAGACCAGTCCGTCGGCGCACAACCTGGTCAGCATCTTGGCAACCGTCGGCTGCGCGACGCCGAGCCTTGCCGCGATATCCACCTGCCGCGCCTCGTTGCCGTCCTCGATCAGGTCGGCGATCAGCTCGACATAGTCTTCGACCAGCGCGCTGCGGCGCGCCTGGCGCTGCTGCCGGAATCCTTCCGAATGGATTTCGGCATCGGGAAGCGGCTCCTCGCGTCGAACTGGTTTGTTCCTAAGCGCCAATATGCGCTCCTCCTGAATCGGGATCGCATCCATAGCACGAAACCCCTGATGATCCGGCCGTTTATTTGCATTCCCGCGCGGGCGCAACCGGCGTTTCCGCCGCCCGCCCTGGAGCTTGCTCCCGCGGATCACGAAAGCATTATCAATGAAATATAGCCTATTGCATAATGTTGAGCCATGGCATAGATAAAAGGTACTTCGATAGTTCCAGCGGAAATCCCATGTCCGATGCCGATGCAGCAACCGTAGCCCGACCCGCGTGGCGATTCGACAGGCCGGACGACGAGCAGCCCAGCCTGCGCGAGGTGAACGCCTCGATCGCGGTGCCGCGGACCGGCATCTGGTTCCGCCGCCTGTTCGCCTTCATGGGACCGGGCTACATGGTTTCGGTCGGCTATATGGACCCCGGCAATTGGGCGACCGACCTCGCCGGTGGCGCGCAATTCGGCTACACGCTGCTTTTCATCATCATGCTGTCGAACCTGATGGCGATCCTACTGCAGGCGCTGGCGGCACGTCTCGGTATCGCCACCGGCCGCGATCTTGCCCAGGCCTGCCGCGCCTACTATCCGCGCCCCGTCAATCTGATGCTCTGGATCGCCTGTGAACTGGCGATCATCGCCTGCGACCTCGCCGAGGTGATCGGCACGGCGATTGCGCTGCAGCTTCTGTTCGGCATTCCGCTGGTCGGCGGTGCCATGCTCACCGCGCTCGACGCATTCCTGGTGCTATTGTTGATGAACAAGGGCTTCCGCTATCTCGAGGCCTTCGTCGTCGCGCTGCTGATCATCATCTTCGGCTGCTTTGCCATCCAGATCTTCGTCGCCGCGCCGCCGGCCGGCACCATCCTGCACTCAATGTTTGTGCCGTCATCCGAAATCGTCACCAATCCGGCGATGCTCTACATCGCCATCGGCATCATCGGCGCGACGGTCATGCCGCATAACCTCTATCTGCATTCCTCGATCGTGCAGACCCGCGCCTATGAGCGAACCGATGCCGGCAAGCGCGACGCCGTCAAATGGGCGACGGCGGATTCCACCATTGCGCTGATCCTGGCGCTGTTCGTCAACGCGTCGATCCTGATCGTCGCGGCGGTCGCTTTCCACGATACCGGCCATCACCACGTCGCCGAGATCGGCCAGGCCTTCGAGCTGCTGTCGCCGCTGCTGGGCTTGAGCATCGCCTCGATCCTGTTCGCGGTCGCGCTGCTTGCCTCCGGCCTCAACTCGACGGTCACGGCGACGCTCGCCGGCCAGATCGTGATGGAAGGCTTTTTGCGCCTGCGCATCCCGCAATGGGCACGCCGGCTCCTGACGCGCGGCATCGCCATCGTCCCCGTCGTGATCGTCACCGCGCTCTATGGCGAGAAGGGCACGGCCGAGCTTCTTGTGTTCAGCCAGGTTGTGCTCTCCATGCAACTGCCCTTCGCAGTCATCCCGCTGGTGCAGTTTGTGTCCGACAAGAAGAAAATGGGCAGCTTCGCCATACCGCGCGGCGTTGCAGCGCTGGCATGGGTAGTGGCCGCGATCATCCTCGTTCTCAATTTCAAGCTGCTCTACGATACCTTCGCCGGCTGATCGCGACATTCCAGCCGGACGCGCTATCTTGGCGCTATGGCAGAACCGGACGAAGCCCGCAGATTCTACGCCAGGCTGATGGCAGCGCAGGCGCGGTCGGCCGATCCGCGCATCGAGGAGGTCTTCGCCTCGGTGCCGCGCGAGGCCTTTCTCGGCCCGGGACCGTGGACGGTGTTTGCCGGCGAAGGCCGGTTCGAGACGCCGAGCGCCGATCCGAGCTACATCTATCAGAACGTGCTCGTCGTGCTCGATGCCGACAAGGGCATCAACAATGGCGAGCCGCTCCTGCACGCCATGTGGCTCGGCAAGGTCCAGCCGAAACCGGGCGAGGCCGTCACCCATATCGGCGCCGGCACCGGCTATTACACGGCGCTGCTGGCGAGACTGGTCGAGCCGGGCGGCAGCGTCACCGCCGTCGAGATCGAGCCCGACCTTGCCGCGCGCGCCAAAGCAAACCTTGCAGCTTACGACAACGTCGAAATCGTCCAGGCCGACGCCGTCGCCAATCCATTGCCGCCCTCCGACATCATCTATGTCAATGCCGGCGTCGTCGCCCCGCCCGCAGCGTGGCTGAAGGCGTTGAAGCCCGGCGGTCGCATGATCTTCCCGTGGCGCCCGTCCGAAACCGTCGGCCTCGCGGTCCTCATAACCTGCCTGGGAAACGGCTTCGCGTGCCGGCCCTTCATGGGCTCCTGGTTCATCCCTTGCGTCGGCGCCTCCGCTGTCGAGCCGGGTGCGAAAATACCGAATCGCGAGCGCGCCGCGCGCACGCGATCGGTCTGGCTGATGGCGGACAAGGCTCCGGACCGCACGGCGACCGCCGTCTTCGAGCAGGTCTGGTTCTCGTCGCGCCGCATCACGGGCCCTAAATCCGGAAAAATTTGATGGCGCATGTCGTGAAGCCGCTCGCTCGTTCGTCGTTACGTTGAACCCGCTGTGACGGCGGAGGAACAGCAAAGGAGAAGAGCACATGCGCAAGATCATCGCCGCCACCTTCGTCAGCCTCGATGGTGTGATGCAGGCACCGGGCGGGCCGGAAGAGGATCCGGTCGGCGGCTTCAAATTCGGCGGCTGGACGTTCCATTATTTCGACGAGGTCGCGGGCACGGCAATGGAGGAACTGTTCGCCAAACCCTTCGACCTGCTGCTCGGCCGCAGAACCTACGACATCTTCGCCGCGTACTGGCCGTATCAGAAAGATTCGATCGCGGATGTTTTCAACCCGGCGACCAAATATGTGGCGACGCACCGGCCGGATTCGCTGACCTGGCAGAACACCCAGTCGCTCGGGCCCGACATCGTCGCCAGGCTCAAGGAACTCAAGCAGGAAGACGGGCCGGACCTGCTCATCCAGGGCTCAGGCGATCTGATCCAGACCCTGCTCGCCAACGGGCTGATCGACGAGATTCGCCTGATGATCTTTCCGCTGCTGCTGGGTAAGGGCAAGCGGCTATTCGACGACAATGCGATGCCGGCGGCGTTCAAGCTCGTCAAGTCGCAGGCTACCACCACCGGCGTCATCATGGCGACCTATGCGCGCGCCGGCGAAATCCGTACGGGCTCGTTTGCCCAGCAGGAGCCTTCGCAAGCCGAGCTCGAACGACGCAGGACCTGGAAGTAGCAATGGATGCGGGCGGGGCCGGCCTCGCCGCCGCCTCGCCCGCGACCGATGCCTTTCCCGGGACCACGAGACATTCGACGCCATCACAAGGACCCTGCCGATGATACCCACCATAACCGCCTTTGAACGATCGCCCGATGGCGGCAGGGGGCTGGCGCGCGACATGCAAGTGCGCTGGGCGCTCGAGGAAGTCGGACAAGCTTACGACGTTCGTCCCGTCTCGTTCTCTGCGATGAAGCAGCCGGCGCATCTCGCGCTCAACCCTTTCGGCAGTATCCCGACCTACGAAGAAGGCGATCTCGCTCTGTTCGAGTCAGGCGCGATCGTCCTCCACATCGCGGTGCGTCACCCGGGACTGTTGCCCGACGAAGCGAACGCCCGGGCGCGCGCCGTCGCCTGGATGTTCGCCGCGTACAGCACGGTGGAGCCGACGATCCTCGAGCGCGCAACCGCCGTGATCCTGGAGCGCGACGCGCCGTGGCACGATGAGCGCTTGCCTCTGGTCGACGACCGGATCCGCAAGCGGCTGGGCGAGCTCTCCCGCCATCTCGGCGATTCCGACTGGCTCGATGGCGACTTCAGCGCCGGCGACCTTGTCATGGTGGCCGTGCTGCGCCGGCTGCAGCGATCGGGACTGCTGAACGAATTCCCGAACCTTGCCGCCTATGTCGCCCGCGGCGAGGCGCGGCCGGCCTTCAAGCGCGCCTTCGACGCGCAATTGGCGGTCGCCATGGCGGCAGCGAATGGCTGACCGACGGCCGCGTCAGGCCGCCTGGCGATAGCGCGCCAGTCCCTCGCGGATGTGGCCGGCAAAAGCCTGCGCGGCCGGCTGGGCGGCATGTTTCGGCAGATGCAGGTTGACGGAGAAATTCGGCAGCGCCGGGAGCCCGGCATCGGACAGGATGTCGAGATCGGCCGGCACCGTCGAGGCAAGCCAGGTGGTCACCGCAAGGTCGGAGCGCACCGTCGCGGTCGTGGCATCGATGTTGCCGTTTTCGAACACGGTGCGCCAGTCGAGCCCATGCTCGGCGAGCGCCGCCAGCACCGCCGGCCGGAAGGCGCAGGTGTCGGCGACGATGGAGACCGGCAACGGCCGCTTCAGGCGGGCCGCGCCGCCCCTTGCGCCGACCCAGACCAGTCAGTCGACGAGCAGGCATTCGCCGGCGCTGGGACCGACGCGTTCCTCGATGACGGCAAGGTCGATGGTCCCCGCAGCCAAGGCCGCCGCGAGTTCCGGCGACGAGGCGCAGACCAGCGAGATCTCCACCTGCGGATAGGCTTCGGCATAGGCTTTCAGCACGGGCGCGAGCAGCGTGCCGACGAGATCGTAAGGCACGCCGATCCGCACCTGTCCGGCGACCACCTTGCCCTTGATCTCGCTGAGGATCTCGTCATTGAGCTGCAGCAGGCGCCTGGCCTTGTCGAGCAGCCGCTCGCCGGAACGCGTCAGCTTCAGGCCGCGGCGGTCGCGCTCGAACAGGCTTTGCCCCAGCACCTCCTCCAGCCGCTTGACCTGCTGGCTGACGGCGCCTTGCGTCAAATGAAGCGCATTGGCCGCCGCCGTCATGCTGGCCTTGTCGGCGGTGGTGACGAAGGTGCGGACGAGGGTCGTGTCGAGATCGCGGATCATGGCTTCCATTATAATTGCTAATGCAAACCATATCAAACATTGCATTTACTGATGCCGTGAAGCGCCTAAGCATGCCGGCTTCTCGAATAGGAAGACCGCATGTCCGAAACCATCATCCCGCTGGTCCTGTTCGCGCTGATCTCGACCGCGACGCCCGGCATCGCCACAACGCTCTCGACCGCCTCCGGCGCGCAATTCGGCTTTCGCCGTTCGGTGCCGCTAATGGCCGGCAGCGCCGCCGGTTTGGCTACCGTGGCCGCCGCGGGGGCGGTGGGCCTCGCCGGCCTGCTCGCCGCCGTACCATCCCTGCAGCTTGCGATGAAAATTATCGGCTCGCTCTATCTGATCTGGCTGGCGATCAAGATCGGCCGCAGCGGCCCACCCAACCTCGACATCAGCATGGCCAGGCCGAACAGCTTTTTCGGCGGCGCCGGCATCCAGTGGATGAACCCAAAAGGCTGGGCGATGGGGCTGGGCGCTGCGGCGTCCTTTGCCGCGCTCGCCGACGGCCCCTTGCAGCTAGCGCTGCTGCTGGGCGCCGTGTTCGGCCTCGCCGCTGCCTTCTCGCTGTCCTTGTGGTGCGTGGCGGGAACCTTGCTTGCCCGCCTCCTCAAGACGGAGCGCCAGTGGCGGGCGCTCAACATCGTGCTCGGCCTGCTGCTGGCCGCCTCGATCCTGCAGATGTGGCGGCCCGCCTAACGCTGGTTCCTCGCCCCCACGAAGGTGGGGGAGAGGTGGCTCGGCGAAGCCGAGACGGAGAGGGGGACTGGCGCCACAGCACCCAGTATCCCGCGACGAACTCGCCCTACGAAGACCCCCTCTCCGGCCGCTTCGCGGCCACCTCTCCCCCGCTTTGCGGGGGCGAGGAACCTGCTCTCAGACCGCGTAGCGCGCCGCCGGCTTGCCTGAGAACAGGCTGCCGAAGAACTGGTCCCTGGCGCCGAGATAGGTCGCCAGCCCGGCCGCGTCGGCAAGGCCGGGCGCGGTGACGGTCTCGCCCTGGGCGAACCCGGCAAGTGCCGCGTCGACCAGATCTTCGGCGCTCATGATCCAGTCAGGATTGATCCTGTCGAGGCTGATGCCGGAGACGTCCCACAACTCGGTGCGGATCGGTCCAGGCACCACTGACTGGACCTTCACATTGGTGCCGGCGACTTCCTTCTGCAGCGCTTCGGTGAAGTTGGCCACATAGGCCTTGGTGCCGCTGTAGATGCCGCCGACGGCGATGCCATAGGCAACGACCGAGGCGATGTTGATGATGCCGCCGCGATTACGCGCAAGCAAGCCCGGCAGCACCGCGCGGGTCAGCCTTGTCAGCGCAATGACATTGACCTTGATCATGCGCTCCGCCGAGTCAGCGTCGGCGTCGGCAATCGTCTCCAGACCGGCCACGCCGGCATTGTTGATCAGCAAGGTCACGCTATCATCCGTCGCGACCGCCTGCTCGACGCGGCGTAGATCGGCATCGACGGAGAGATCGGCGACAATCGTCTCGACCTTGCGGCCATAGGCATAGGCGAGCCTGTCCGCCACCTCCTGCAGCCGGTCGGCGCGGCGCGCCACCAGCACCAGATCGTAGCCCTGCCCCGCCAGCCGGTCGGCATAGACCGCGCCGATGCCCGACGATGCGCCGGTAATCACGGCCGTGCCCTTGTTGTCCTTCGTGCTCATTGTCCTGTTCCTTTGTTCGCTTCGCTTGGCCGGGCGCCGATGATCGCTTCACCGGCCGAGCCTTGATTTCCATTAGTGGCATATGCCACTTTCAGGGAAGTAGGTATATGCCACTATCTTGTCAACGGCGGCCGCGAAAACTATTTTTGCAGTAGGCTGGCGCGTCCTTGCGCCGGCAAGGAGTGATTATGACCGAAGCTCGGAAGCCCGGATTCAGCGACTGCAACAACGCCACGCTGCGCCGCGCCGCGCGCAGCCTCGGCCGCTTCTATGACGACGCGCTGGGGCCAACAGGTCTGAAGAGCACGCAGTTCGGTATGCTCTTCCAGATCCACATCAGCGATGAGCCGGCGATGGGCACCATCGCCGAGGCGCTGATCATGGACCTCTCGGCGCTCGGTCACACGCTGAAGCCGCTGATCCGCGACGGTTATGTCGAGACCTTTCCCGACAAGGACGATCGCCGCGTCAAGCGCGTGCGGCTGACGCCGCAAGGCCAGGCCAAGCTCGACGAGGCGCTCAAGCTCTGGAGCGTCGCGCAGCGGCAATTCGAGAACAAGGTCGGCGCGGAGCAGGCGGCAAAGCTGCGCGCGGCGCTGGACGCCGTGGCGGATCTCGATCTGGAAATGCCAGCGGCCGCTCCTTCGAACTGAAGAAGCGGCCACCGATCAGGATTAAAAGCAGTTATTCGGCTGGCATCGCGACCGGGCGCGCGAACACACGACCAGCCAACACGATACCCAGACCTAGGATCGGGAATACTGCGGCGATCAGGCCGAGATCGGCCGGTGCGCCGAAGCGCAGCACGGCGGCGCCGACCACCGCGCCCAGCGCCACGCCGAAATAGAGCGCCGAAGCATTGAGCGACAGCACGATCGGGGCGGCGTCGGGCGCGATCTTGAGGATGCGGCTCGCCTGCGCCGGCGGGAAGGCCCAGCCGACAATGCCCCAAGGCACCATCATGGCCATCAGCGCTGGCCCGGCGATCGAATGCGGCAGGAAGGTCGGGATCAGCGAGAAGGTGACGAGCATCGCGGCCGACAGCGTCAGCGACCAGGCGACGGTGCGGGTCGCGCCGAAGCGGTCGGCGGCCTGGCCGCCGGCGATGTTGCCGATGACGGCGCCGACGCCGAAGGCGAGCAGCATGCCCGGCAGCGCGATCGGCGAGAGCCCGCCACCCTGAATGGCCAAGGGCGCGATGAAGGCAAAGACGGTGAACGCGCCGATCAACGCAAGCGCAGTCGTCAGCAGGATCGGCATCACGCCGGGGCGCACAGCCGCCGCCAGCCTGCGCTTCAGCGGCAGCCTGGTGCCGATGATGCCGCGCGGCAGGCGCCACCACAGGATCGCGCCCGACAGCGCGCCGAGCGCGGCGATGGCGAAGAAGGTGCCGCGCCATCCGGCGATCGCCGCGACCAGCGCGCCGAGCGGCGCACCGACCGCCACTGCCACGGTGGTGCCGCCAACGACGACGGCGATGGCGCGCGCCCGGTGGTGGTCGTCGACCAGCGCCACGGCCGTGCCTTGCGCGGTCGCCGCGAACAGGCCGGACGACAGCGCCATGACGATGCGGGCGATCAGAAGCAGCTCGAACGACGAACTCACCGCCGCCACCAGATTGCCGATGACGAAGAAGACCAGCGTCCACAGGATGACGCGCCGCCGGTCCCACTCGCCGGTCAGCGTCGCCAGCACCGGCGCGCCGATCGCATAGGCGAGCGCGAAGGCGGTGATCAGCGAGCCGGCGAGCGGCACCGAAATGCCGGCGTCGGACGCGATATCGGGAAGAAGGCTTGAGATGACGAAGCCTTCGGTAGAGATCGCAAACGATCCGAGCGCCAGCCAGAAGATCCGCTTGTCCATGGGGATTGTCCTTAGTTCAAAAGTTATTGAACAATTGGACATAGCAGGGCATGATGTCAACCGAGCCGGGATAAAATAGCTGAACCCTGCTGACAGCCCTGTGTCAGGACGGGGCCGAAAGAAGGAGGCTGCGTCTACCGGCAGGGAAAGGAGCCGCGTTGAAGTTCGTTCAGTTTGTGCTTAATTCTGGGTCATGACCTTGCCCCATCCAGCCACCGACCAGATCAGCCTGCCGATCGTGCTTGCCGTGCTCGGCGACCCGACCCGGCTTTCCATCGTGCGCTATCTGGCTCGCGAGGAAGGCGTGCCGATGAACTGCAGCAAGTTCCTCGACCTCGCCTCCAAGACCAATCTCAGCTACCACCTCGCCAAGCTGCGCGAGGCGGGCGTCACCCGCAGCGAAGCGGTCGGCACCAGCCGGCTGATCACGCTGCGCCGCGACGATCTCGACAAGCGTTTTCCGGGCCTGCTCGACAGCGTGATCGCCGCGGCTGACGGCGACAAGGATCTGCCGGCGGTCGGCACCGCCGAAGTCGAGGTTTCGGCCTGATCCATGCGCATCGCAGTCCTCGCCGACATCCATGGCAACGTACTCGCATTGGATGCCGTGCTCGACGATCTCGAGCGCCGTGGTGGCGCCGATCTCACCGTCAATCTCGGCGACTGCGTCTCCGGACCGCTCTGGCCGCGCGAGACGATGGAACGGCTGCAGGCGCTGAACCTGCCGACGGTGCGTGGCAATCACGACCGCCGTGTCGCGCAAGACCCGGCCGACGAAACCATGTGGCCGTCCGATCGCTATGCAAAGGAAAGGCTGACATCAGCGCAACGCGAGGCCTTGCTTGCCTTGCCGCTGACATTGGAGATCGCGCCCGGCGTCGTCGCCTTCCACGCCCGCCCGGACCATGACGAAAAATATCTTGCCGACGCCATTGTCGGCGGCCAGCTGGTACGTGCGCCGCTGGCCGCCATCAGGCGCCGGCTTAAGCCGCTCGATCCGGCCTGCCGCCTGGTGCTGTGCGGCCACAGCCATCGCAGCGAACTGGTCCGCATCCCCGGCGGTCCGGTCATTTTCAATCCCGGCAGCGTCGGTTGCCCGGCCTATGACGACGACACGCCGCCGGCGCATGTCTCCGAACAAGGCTCGCCGCACGCCCGCTACGGCATTGTCGAGCTGGGCGCCGACGGCCGTCCCCGCCGCTTCGAGACCATCGCCGTCGACTACGACCATGAAGCCGCCGCAAAGCAAGCCGAACAAGCGGGAAGACCGGAATGGGCGCAAGCGCTGCGGACAGGTTTTATGAAGGATTGAGCGAAGCTCATATCCAGGATTGAGCGCGCCTCATATCCAGGATTGAGCATGGCTCGTATCGATCGCCACGATTTGAAGTGCATGGCCGAGGGATGAAGCGCAAAGTTACGCTCCGATCGACGCTGCTGATCGCCGCTCCTTTGTGTCTGGCCGCCCTCCCGGCCCTGGCTCAGGATGCGCCAGGCACAATCATCTCGATCATCGGCGGCCTCGCGCCGGATGATTTGCTCAACATCCGCGCCACCGCTTCACCGGGCGGAAAGATTGAAGCCCGGCTGCCCAACGGCGCGGCGGTGAAAAATTACGGCTGCAAGACGGTCAACAACAATCCATGGTGCAAGGTCGAGGACACGCAGGACGCCCGCATCACCGGATGGGCGCCGGCGCGCTATCTCAGCCCCAATAACCCGGCGTCGCCCCCTGAAGACAGCGCCGCGCCGGCGGCTGCGGCTGCCGCGCCTCAGCCACCTCCTCCCGAAGAGCCGCAGGCTGACATGGCGGCGCGCCTGGGCGGCGAGCCGGCCGATCCGCCTTCCGCGACCGAGATCGTCAGGACCGCCATGCTGGACGCCTACGGTCTCGCTTTCGTGACCTCGGCGAGCACCGAATCCGATGCCCCTGCCCCGGACGCGGCCGGCGGCATTCCCTGCGCGCGCCACATCGGCCAGCCGATGACCCGCTGCGCGGTGACTGTCGCGCGCAAGGATGGCGACAGCGATGTCACGGTGACTTGGCCGGATGGCGGTGTGCGCATCATCACCTTCCATGGCGGCCAGCCGAGCAGCTCGGACTCGTCCGAAAAATTCCGCTTCACCCGCGAAGGCACGCTCAACATGATCCGGATCGGCGTTTCAGAGCGCTTCGAGATCACGGATGAGCTGGCGCTGGGGGAATAGCGGGCCAACCAATAACCCGCATTTTCGGGGTTACATCCCGCAAAACTCTTCCCTATAAGGCCCTCCTAGCCTGATACCAGAATCGCAAGCACAACCGGCCGGGTCCTCCCCCCGTCCCGGTTTTTCGTGCAAGCCGCTCGCCGAACGGATTTTTCGACTATGCCAAGACGCACCGACATCAAGTCGATCCTGATCATCGGGGCCGGCCCCATCGTCATCGGCCAGGCTTGCGAGTTCGACTATTCCGGCACCCAGGCCTGCAAGGCGCTGAAGGAAGAGGGTTTCCGCGTCATCCTGGTCAACTCCAATCCGGCCACCATCATGACCGATCCGGAGCTGGCCGACGCCACCTATATCGAGCCGATCACGCCCGAAGTGGTAGCCAAGATCATCGCCAAGGAGCGGCCGGACGCGCTGCTGCCCACCATGGGCGGCCAGACGGCGCTCAACACCGCGCTTTCGCTGCGCCGCATGGGCGTGCTCGACCGCTACAATGTCGAGATGATCGGCGCCGATGCGCATGCCATCGACAAGGCCGAGGACCGCGCGCTGTTCCGCCAGGCGATGAGCAAGATCGGGCTCGAGACGCCGCGCTCGATGCTGGCCAACGCCACCGACGTCAAGAACGCCGACCGCAAGACGCATGAGGCCGAGCGCGCCGCGCTGAAGGCCGAGAACCCGGAAAACCTCGACGCCGCGCTCGATGCGCTGGAAACCCGCTGGAACCTCGGCGAAGGCGACCGCAAGCAGCGCTATATCAGCCACGCCATGGCGATCGCCGCCCAGGCGCTCGACCATGTCGGCCTGCCGGCCATCATCCGCCCCTCCTTCACCATGGGCGGCACCGGCGGCGGCATCGCCTACAACCGCGCCGAATTCTACGACATCGTCCAGTCCGGCCTCGACGCCTCGCCCACCACCGAGGTGCTGATCGAGGAAAGCGTGCTCGGCTGGAAGGAATATGAGATGGAGGTCGTCCGCGACAAGGCGGACAACTGCATCATCATCTGCTCGATCGAGAACCTCGATCCGATGGGCGTGCACACGGGCGACTCGATCACCGTCGCGCCGGCGCTGACGCTGACCGACAAGGAATACCAGATGATGCGCAACGCCTCGATCGCGGTGCTGCGCGAGATCGGCGTCGAGACCGGCGGCTCCAACGTCCAGTTCGCCGTCAACCCGGCCGACGGCCGCCTGGTCGTCATCGAGATGAACCCGCGCGTCTCGCGCAGCTCCGCCTTGGCTTCGAAGGCCACCGGCTTCCCGATCGCCAAGGTCGCCGCCAAGCTTGCCGTCGGCTACACACTGGACGAGCTGGAGAACGACATCACCGGCGGCGCGACGCCGGCCTCCTTCGAGCCGACGATCGACTACGTGGTCACGAAAATCCCACGCTTTGCCTTCGAGAAATTCCCCGGCGCCGAGCCGGTGCTGACCACCGCCATGAAGTCGGTGGGCGAAGTGATGGCCATCGGCCGCACCTTCCAGGAATCGCTGCAGAAGGCCCTGCGCGGACTGGAAACCGGCCTGACCGGTCTCGATGAGATCGAGATCCCCGGCCTCGGCCATGGCAGCGCGCCCGCCAGCCACACCGACGACCGCAACGCGATCCGCGCCGCGCTCGGCACGCCGACGCCCGACCGGCTGCGCATGGTGGCGCAGGCGATCCGCATGGGCACTTCGCTGGAAGACGTGCACGCCATGTGCAAGATCGACCCGTGGTTCCTCGAGCAGATCGCCGGCATCATTGCCATGGAAGAACGCATCCGCGAGCACGGCCTGCCGCAGGATGCCGTCAACCTGCGCATGCTGAAGGCGATGGGCTTTTCCGACGCCCGCCTCGCCTCGCTGACGAAGGCCGATGCCGAAGCCGTCCAAAAGGCCCGCGAAAAGCTCGACGTTCATCCGGTCTACAAGCGCATCGACACCTGCGCCGCGGAGTTCGCCTCGCCGACCGCCTACATGTACTCGACCTATGAAGTGCCTTTCGTCGGCGAACCCGCCAACGAGGCGCGCGTGTCGGCGCGCAAGAAAGTCGTCATCCTCGGCGGCGGCCCGAACCGCATCGGCCAGGGTATCGAGTTCGACTATTGCTGCTGCCACGCCGCCTTCGCGCTGCGCGACGCCGGCTATGAAGCGATCATGGTCAACTGCAATCCGGAGACGGTCTCGACCGACTACGACACTTCCGACCGCCTCTATTTCGATCCGCTGACGGCGGAGGACGTGCTGGAGATCCTGCGCGCCGAGCAGGCCTCGGGCGAGCTGGTCGGCGTCATCGTCCAGTTCGGCGGCCAGACGCCGCTGAAGCTGGCCGATGCGCTGGAAAAGGCCGGCATCCCGATCCTCGGCACCTCGCCCGACATGATCGATCTCGCCGAGGACCGCGACCGCTTCCAGAAGCTGCTGCACAAGCTCAACCTCACCCAGCCGAAGAACGGCATCGCCTATTCGGTCGAGCAGGCCCGCCTCGTCGCCGGCGAGCTCGGCTTCCCGCTGGTGGTGCGCCCCTCCTATGTGCTCGGCGGCCGCGCCATGCAGATCATCCATGACGAAAGCATGCTGCAGACCTACCTGCTCGACACCGTGCCCGGCCTGGTGCCGGAGGACATCAAGCAGAAATACCCCAACGACAAGACCGGCCAGATCAACACGCTGCTCGGCAAGAACCCGCTTCTGTTCGACACTTATCTGAAGGGCGCCATCGAGGTCGATGTCGACTGCCTGTGCGACGGCAAGGAGACCTTCGTCTCCGGCATCCTGGAGCATATCGAGGAAGCCGGCATCCATTCTGGCGACAGCGCCTGCTCGCTGCCGACGCATTCGCTGCCGTCCGACCTCGTCGACGAGCTGGAGCGGCAGACGGCGGCACTCGCCCGCGCGCTCAACGTCGGCGGCCTGATGAACGTGCAATACGCTATTCAAGACGGCACGGTCTATGTGCTTGAAGTGAACCCCCGCGCGTCGCGCACCGTGCCCTTCGTCGCCAAGACCATCGGCCGTCCCATCGCCAAGATCGCAGCGCGCATCATGGCCGGCGAGACGCTGGAAAACGCCTTCGCCCATTACGGCGCCATGCCCGACCCGCGCAATCCCGGCCACATCGCGGTCAAGGAAGCCGTCTTCCCCTTCGCCCGCTTCCCCGGCGTCGATATCCTGCTCGGCCCGGAAATGCGCTCGACCGGCGAGGTCATGGGCCTCGACCGCGACTTTGCGCTGGCCTTCGCCAAGAGCCAGCTCGGCGCCAATGTCGACCTGCCCCGCTCCGGCACGCTGTTCGTCTCGGTGCGCGACGAGGACAAGAAGGGCATCCTGCCGGCGGTCAAACGCCTGGCCGGCCAAGGCTTCAAGGTGCTCGCCACCTCGGGCACCGCCCGCTTCCTCGCCGAGAACGGCGTGGTCGCCGAGAAGATCAACAAGGTGCTCGAAGGCCGCCCCCACATCGAAGACGCCATCCGCAACCGCCAGGTCCAGATCGTCTTCAACACGACAGACGGCCAGAAGGCGGTGTCGGACTCGAAGTCGCTAAGGCGTGCGACGCTGATGCAGAAGGTGCCGTATTACACGACGCTTTCAGGCGCGGCGGCCGTGGCCGAGGCGATTGCGGCGTTGAGGGCGGGGAATTTGGAGGTACGGCCGCTGCAGGAGTATTTTGGGTGAGCGAATCATCTTGGGTGGGAGATCTGCTTTGAAGAGGAAGATCGTCGATACACTTATTATTGACCTCGACAACACTATCTATGACTGGTTCGCGATCTGGTATTCGTCGTTTAATCCCATATACGAAGAAATAATCAGGACAAGCGGCAAGAGCGTCGAGGATGTTCAGAAGTCAATCAGAGACGTACATCAACGGCGACGAACATCTGAATACACATTTTTAATTGAGGAAATCGACGCACTGCAAGAACAAAGGCAGAGCGGTGATATAAGAAAGAAATTTGAAGAATCTATACGAGCATCTCAACAGGCCAGAGATAAAAATCTCAAGCTATACCCAGGTGTTTTTAGGAGTCTGTGGGCTATTAAAAACTCCGGAACAAAGATAGTAGCTTATACAGAGTCTATGGCCTTCTACTCGGCATACAGGCTAAAACGAGTTGGCCTTGACGGCGTCATCGACGTACTTTTTAGTCCCCAAGATCATGATATTCCAGTTGGAGTTTCCATAGAGAAGCTCAGAAGCTTGCCTGACGATTTTTATGATTTACAAGTAACGGAGGCTAGGCATACGCCAATTGGAGAGCTTAAGCCGAATCCTCGCGTCCTACTTGATATAATCAGGTCAGTCGGATCGCAGCCAGATAGATGCGCATACGTGGGTGATAGCATCTACAAAGATGTGGCAATGGCAAGAGACGCCCGGATATTTGATATTCATGCAAAGTATGGGGAAAGTCAGCGCCTGCCTGAATATGACCTTTTGAGGAGCGTATCTCACTGGACTCAACACGATGTCGAACGGGAACGCGCAATCGTCCAACAAGGCGCCGATTTCAAGCCAACAGCTATCTTAAATGAAAGCTTCTCTGAAATTTTTGCTCACTGCGACTTCGTCTCGTTTTCCGACGCTGAGCAGAATACGGTTTTATCTCGCAAAGACGAGCTGAACTTAGCGGTAGACGCATGGAAGAAAACCGTGGACGTTCAACAGCATTTCAACGATCTTGAAATGAGAGTTAGAAACTTTGCCATTACGGTAGTCGGCGCACTTATCGCTTCGATGAGCTTCACATATCAGCTCGGCTTAACGAGCGAGATATGGGGGATTGTCTTTCCTGCGGGAACGGTACTTGTGGCCGCAGCCATCTGTGCTTGGGCCGGGTTCTACTTCATGGATCGATATTGGTACCATGTGCTCTTGAAGGGGGCTGTGAACCACGCGGCTGAAATTGAAAGACTCTATGGTGACGATGTGCCATCGATAAAGCTCGGATCAACAGTATCCGAGGTAAGCCGAGGGGTTGAACTGTTTGGCTTTAAGGTAAACTCCACACGCAGATTGCAAATATTCTACTACGGAGGATTTGCAATTCTCGTTTGTGTTTTGGTCGCTTTGTTCTTCGCTAAGGCAGAGAAGAAGGGCATTCAGACACAGCGGATCGAACTGCAGAGCCCTTTGGCAGTTGAAATATTGCCGCCTTCTAAAAACACGCCGTAGCGGTCGCTAGCTCTGAGCGGTGTTTCGCTGGCAACCGACCGGCATCAGTTCAAGCACTAAGCGCTGGTCATCACGCCACCGCCACACACTCAATCTCGATATCAAACTCCATCGGCCAAGACGCCACGGGCACGAAACTCCGCGCCGGCGGGTTGGTGGCGAAATACCTCGCATAGACCCGGTTGATGGCGTTGTAGAAGCCGGAATTGACGGCATAGATGCGCACCATCACCACCTTGTCCAGCGAGGTGCCGGCCGCTTCCAGGCAGTGTTTCAGCGCCTTCAGCGACGCCTCGGTCTGGGTCTCGATGTCGCCGCGCACCATCTCGCCGGTCACCATGTCCACCGGCGGCGTCGCCGAAATGAACACGAAGCCGTTGGCCCGCACCGCCGTCGAGCACGGCAGGCCGAGCGCGCGCACCTTTGCCGACATCACCGGCACTTCGATGACTTCCTTGTCCATGGGGGTCCTCCCTGATTGGCAAAGGGAGCTTATCGCGGCGGCGAGGGAACGCCAGGGGCTTCCCTTCCCCCCTTGTGCAGGGCTGTTCGGCATTTTGCCAGGGCTGGTGGAAAACGCGCAACGTAGCGTTCCTTCGCCCCCCTCTCTGTCCTGCCGGACATCTCCCCTCAAGGGGGGAGATCAGCCGTCACGCCGGCTTTCGCCAATCTCCAACGTTGCAGGAAAGGCGAGGCGCCGAAGCTGCCAATCTCCCCCCTTGAGGGGGAGATGTCCGGCAGGACAGAGAGGGGGGCCTCGCGCCGGCGCAGGCCGATTAGCTTCCCCCAAAACCTTCACTGATGCGCGACCGCCAGGTCCTTCACATGCTTCTCATGCATCTTGAGCACCGGCAGCGTCTTCTTGGCGAATTCCTTCATCGCCGGGTCGTCGCCGGAATTGGCGTAGGTGGAAAACAGCGCCACGGCATCCCTGTGCGCGTCGCTCTGCATCTTGATGTATTTGGCGTCGAAATCCTTGCCGCTGGCAGCCTTCAATTCGTCGAGCATCTGCTGCTCCTTCGGCTGCAGCGCCGGGCCGGCGGGCTTGGTCGACGCGGTGGTCTGGCCCTGGCTGAGCGCCTCCTTGAAGTCGTCGCCGGCCTTGGTGTGATCCTTGATCATATCGGCGGCGAAAGCCTTGACGTCGGCCGACGCCGACTTCTCCTGCGCCAGCCTGCTCGACTCGATCTCGAACATGTTGGCATTCGGCACCGTTGTGACGAAGGTCTGGGTGTCGACCTTGTTGTCGGTCACCATCGGTCCCACGGCATCCGTATTGGTGTCGTTCGATTGGGCGAACGCGGCGGGCGCGCCGGCAAGAAGCGCGACGGCGACCAGGGGCAGCAGCGTTTTCATCTCGATCTCCGATCCGAATAGCCCCTCCGCCCTCCCCAACGCGGCACCGGCCACGGGGTTGCCTAAAGCTTGCTTGAAAGGGAACGCGGGCGGCCGACCGCCCGCATCGCCATCAGTGGCAGTGTGCGCTGGCGGGCTGCCCGGCATATTGCAGTTGCTCGTCCCAGTCCGGCCGGCCCTCGGGCGTGAAATCCATCAGGTTCCACAGGATCTCGCAGGTGCCGATCGCGCGGGGGTCTTGCCCAGGCTCGGACGGCGCGAAGCCAAGCTCCGACGACCAGAAATGGCGGATGCCGTCGGCATCGCGGTGGAACACCGAGAGCAGCGGAAGCTGCGCGCCCTCAGCGTCTTCCGCATTGTAGTCGCGCTTGAAATTGTTGCCGGCTGACGAGACGAGCCGCATGTTTTTCCAGCCGCGGTCGCGGGCGAGCGCGGTCAGATTGTCGAGCCCGGTTTTCGCCACCACCGCGAAGTTGAAGCCTGCCGCTTCGAGATGACCGATCGCGCCGTCGAACTGGTCGAGCAGCGCGGTGCAGGACGGGCATGGCTGGTCCTGCCGGGCAAGTTTTGCCGTCTCGCCGCTCGCCGCCACATCGCGCGTTTCCTGCGGATGGCGTGGGAACATCATCTGGTAGAGGATCAGCGTATCCTTGCCGGGCGCGAAGAGGTCCGGGAACTTGACTTTCGTCGCCCGGCCCCCAGCATCCAGCGCGTCAAAGACATAGTGCTGCGACACCAGCCCGCCCGGCGGCAGGGCGCGTCGCGCTTCGGCCACCGCCTCCATGGCGCGGCGCAGCTCGATTTCCTTGCGCAGCAGCTTTTCGCGGGCAGTGCGATATTTAGCGGATTCATTGGGAAAGGTGATCATGATCGTCTCCTTCGTGCCGGCGTCCCGGCGCGGGTTGCTCTACGACCCAAGGACGCGCCGCCCGGACGCGTTCCGACATTTTTTCATCACCGGAACCTGCCCCGCTTTGCGGCATTCTTTTGCGTGGCTAAAACCGTTCGGAATACCGGGGGAGAAAAAATGACCGACAGCGACGAGATCGACCTGCGCTGCCCACAGGTCGTCGCCGACAACGCCGCCAAGGGCCTCAGGCTGCGCCAGCAGTTCGGCCGCGGCGGCACCGAGATTGGTGTCGCCCGCGCCACCGAGCTCAAGAACCGCCGGAACCTGTCGCCCTCCACCATCCGGCGCATGGTCAGCTATTTCGCTCGCCACGAGGTCGACAAGAAGGGCAGGAACTACGGCAACGAGGACAATCCAACGGCCGGCTATATCGCCTGGCTGTTGTGGGGCGGCGATGAAGGGCGCGCCTGGGCGCTCGAGATGAAGAAGAAGGTCGGCAACGCGCCCGACATCTGAGAGCAATTCCAGGAAAAGTGTGCAGCGGTTTTCCGTCCGGAATTGCGTCAGGCAAATAGCCTCACCCCTTCACCCCGCCGGCGGTGAGGCCGGAGACGATGCGGCGCTGGAAGATCAGCACCAGCGCCACCAGCGGCACGGTGACGATCACCGAGGCGGCCATGATGTTGCCCCAGGGGATCTCGAACTGCGAGTTGCCGGACAGAAGCGCGATCGCCACCGGCACGGTGCGCTGTGTGTTGGTGGAGGTGAAGGTGAGCGCGAAGAGGAACTCGTTCCAGGCGCTGATGAAGGCGAGCAGGCCCGTGGTGGCGAGCGCCGGCCACATCAGCGGCAGGAAGATGCGCGTCAGGATGGTCCACGGCCCGGCGCCGTCGAGGATCGCCGCCTCCTCGACCTCGACCGGCAGGTCGCGCACGAAAGTGGTGAGCACCCAGACCGTGAACGGCAGCGTGAAGATCATATAGGACAGGATGAGCGCCAAGAGCGAATTGTAGAGATGCAGCGCCCGGACGATCTCGAACAGCCCGGCCAGTGCCGCCACCTGCGGAAACATCGACACCGACAGGATGGCGAGCATCAGCGCCGCGCGCCCGCGGAAACGGATGCGTGCCAGCGCATAGGCCGCGGTGACCCCGAGCAGCAGCGAGATCGCGACGACCGCGCCGGAAACGACGAGCGAGTTGACGAGATTGCGCAGGAAGGGCCCTTCGGTCAGCACATTGCGGTAATTGGCAAGGCTGAACGATCGCGGCCAAAGGCCCGCCTGGAACAATTCGGTGCCCGATTTCAGGCTTGTGACGATGGCGTAATAGAACGGAAACACCGCGACGAAGACGATCGCGAGAAGCAGCAGATAGAAGGCGGCGCGCCTCAGCATCTTCACCTCAGCGCCCTCCCTCGAAACTCAGCCGTCCAAGCCGGATATAGGCGATGGTGAGCAGGCCGATGATCAGGAAAAGCAGCGTCGAGGCGGCCGAGCCATAGGCGAACTTGTCGAACTCGAACAGGTTCTCGCGCGTGAAGATCGACATCGACTTGGTCTGGACGTTGTTGGGCGTCAGCACATAGATCAGGTCGAAGATGCGCAGCGCGTCGAGCGCGCGAAAAATCACCGCCACCATCACCGCCGGGCGGATCAGCGGCAGGGTCACCCGCCAGAAGATCTGCCAGGGATTCGCGCCGTCGAGCTTCGCCACTTCGAGGATCTCGCGCGGCAACATTTGCAGCGCCGCGAGGATCAACAGCGCCATGAACGGCGTCGTCTTCCAGATATCGACAATCAGCACGGCGATCATCGCGGTGTCGGCGCTGGCGGTCCAGGCGATCTTGCTGTCGACCAGGCCGAGATTGAGCAGCACGACATTGATGATGCCGAACTGGTCGTTGAGCATCCACTGCCACATCTTGGCTGAGACGATGGTCGGGATCGCCCAGGGGATGAGGATCGCGGCTCGCACGATGCCGCGTCCCTTGAATTCGGCGTTGAGCGCCAGCGCGACAATCATGCCGAGCACCGTCTCGCAGGCCACCGAGATAACGGCGAAGCGCACCGTGTTCCACACCGCCCGCCACCAGACCGGATCGACGAGCAGCCCGTCATAGAGCAGCCGCCCGCTCGGCAGGCGCAGCACCGAGAAATAATTGTCGAAGCCGACCCATTGCCGTGCGTCGAGATCGGCCAGCGAAGCATCGGTGAAGCTGTAATAGACCGTGCGCAGGAACGGCCAGCCGGCGACGACGGCGAGCACGAAGAGCATCGGCGCCAGGAACAGCCAGGCCGTGCGCACGCGCCGGCGCGCCAGCGGCGATGGCCTTACGCTGGCCGCGCTCACCAGCCCTTGCCTTTCAGCCTGGTCAGCCGCGCCTCGAGATCGGCGAGATTGTCGGCGGCGGTGCCGTTCCCGGAGATCGTGTTGTGGACCGCGGTCCAGAACTGGCTCGAGGCCTCATTGTATTTGATCCTGGCGGTTGCCGAGGGGCGCGGCTGCGCGTTGAGGAATATCTCTTTCCAGCGCGGCACGATCGGCTGTTGCCTGGCGATGTCGGGGTCGTCATAGAGCGCCGCGATGGTCGGCAGGTTGGCCGTCTTCAGCGTCCGGTATTTCTGCATTTCGGGCGAGGCGATAAACTTGACCAGATCGATCGCCGCGTCGGGGTGCTTCGAATATTTGGAGACCGCAAGGTTCCAGCCGCCGAGCGTCGCGACCGGATGCCCGCCATCGCCGGCCGGCAGCGGCGCCACGTCGAACTTGCCCTTGATCGGCGAATTCTCGCTGTTGCCGAGCGCATAGGCATAGGGCCAGTTGCGCATGAAGACGGCGTTGCCGGTTTGCCAGACGCCGCGCGACTCCTCCTCCTGATAGGCGAGCGCGCCCGGCGGTGCGATCGTGCCGATCCAGCCCTTGACCCTGTCGAGCGCCGCGGCCGCCTTTGGATTGCCGATGGAGATTTCGCCGTCCGGCTCGATGATCCCGCCGCCGCCATTCGACATGACCCATTCGAGCGCGTTGCAGGTCAGCCCCTCATAGGCATTGCCCTGGAAGACATATCCCCAGATGTCCTTGTTGCCGGCCGCCCGTTCCCTGTCCATGACGCGCTTCGCGGTGTCCTGCAATTCCTGCCAGGTGGACGGTACCTTGAAGCCGTATTTGTCGAGCAGATCCTTGCGGTAATAGAGCGCCGGCGCGTCGGTGAAGATCGGCAGCGCGACCAGCCTGCCATCGACGGTCTGCGACCGGATGATCGACGGGAAATGCTCGCCCACCACATCCCTGGTCGCCTCAGTCAGGTCGACCAGTTGGCTGGCCAGTTGCGGCGCCCAGATGACGTCGGTCTGGTAGACATCGATGTCGCTGCTGCCGGCGGCAAGCCACAGCCTGTATTGGCCGAACTGGTCGGTGGTCGAGGGCGGGATGACGACGATGCCGACCTTGTTGCCGCTCTTTTTCTCATAGAGGTCGAGGATCTCGCGCAGCACCTTGATGCCATTGCCGGTGTCGCCCGACACGATCGACAGTTCCACGGCTCGCGCCTGGACAGCGCCCAGCAGGATGACGACGGCCAGCACAAGGAACGCGCAAACAGGCTTCACGGGGTTGCGGGCCTCCCTCAGCGGCCGGCGGCGCCATCCAGGCGTCGCGGCTCATCAAGGCCCCTGCGATGAATGCACGATGACGCTTAGGGTTCCATGCGCTCATGCGTGCCGGTTCAGGCCGACAGGTCGGTGAAGCCGCCTCGGTCGGCTCGACCGCGTCGGCGGCCTGCTTCCTTCACCCGCTTTCACGAAAGCGGACGGGCTCCGAAACCCCCGCCCCGGAGCCCGTCTGGGAGTGGCTGACGCATGCCGGCACAGCCGCCTCCGACGCCTTGCCCGCGTCGATCCGCCGATCGGCCGCCCGGCACGACGACGCATTAGCATGCCCTAACGTCAGCCTATGTGAAGGAGTTCACAATGCGTGCGCGCAAGTGGTTGCAACACAGCGCCGGGAGCCCGATCCAGCCCGCCGCCGCGCTTTGCCCGTCAGCCTTCCCAGCCGACCGGGATCATGCCGAGCCGCTCGTAGAGCCTGAAGGCCGCGGTGTTCTTCACCGTGTTGGTCTTGAGATCGACATGGGCCGCGCCCCGCTCGCGAAAAGTCTGGAACACGTGCCGCATCAGCGCCTCGCCGATGCCCTGCCTTCTGGATTCCGGATGGACGGCGAGATCCTTGACGAAACCGGATGTCCAGCACAGCGCCGCGCCCGCAAGCAGGCCCTTGCCGTCGATGACGAGGAAACAGAGAGCGGGATCGAACTCGGCGTCGCCGGCAATGCGCGGCCACCAGTCGTCGAACGGCCCGTCGGCGCCGTCGTCGAACACCTCTTCCAGCAGCGCGTGCAAAGCCTGCGCATCACGATGTTCGAAAGCGCGCATGACGAAGCCTTCCGGCCAATGCGGCGCGGCGAGCGTATCGTCGAGCAGCTTGCGCAGGCGGATGTCGTTAGGAGCCGGCGGACGAGGCGTCGTGTTTTCAGGCATGGCGCTGTCTCGAAACGTCGCGCGGACCGTCCGCTCAGGCGTCGGGTGGCAGGCGATGCCGCTTGCGGTCGGCGCCAAGTCCCGTCGCCTCGAGCAGGCCCTTGCGCTTGGCATCGTAGTAATAGCCGGTCTGGTAGAGCGTATCGGCCCGCTTGGCGTTGCCGCCCGAGACCAGCCAGGCGCCACGCAGATATTTCACGGCATATTTGAGATTGGTCTCGGCGTCGAACAGGCCGGTCGCCGGGCCGTCATAGCCCATGCCGCGTGCCGTCGCGTGCTTGATCTGCATCAGTCCCCAATGGCCGTGATTATAGGCTTTCGGGTTGAAGGTGCTCTCGCGGTTGACGACATGGCGCACCAGCTCGACCGGCACTTCGTAGAGCGCCGAATATTTCTCGATCAGCTGCTCGATCTCGCCGCGCGGGCCGCTGGCATGCTGCTCGGGCTGGCCGGGTGCCGCCAGCAGAGCGGGGTTGTCCGGCGCCACGTAAGCAACCTGCTGGACGCCCGGCATCGGGGCGATTTTCGCCGACTGGCCGGTGACCGGCATGGCGACGCCCGCGGTCGTATAGACCGCCGCTTGCTTGATGGATCCTGCCTGTTTGATCGATCCTGGGCCGGTCGGCGAGCCGCCGGCCGTCAGCACCGGCGGCGGCGGAAACTGGCCGGCCATCGGCGTCGCCCCGGCGAAAGCCGCGGGCTGAGCCAGCGCCGCCCCGGGCTGGACAGGCGGCGGCAAAAGCGCGCCTTGCGTCGCAAGCGCGCTTTGCGTCGCCGGCGCGCCGGGCGTGGTCGCCATGGCAACGGCATCGCCGGTAAGCGCGGCGGTCTGCACCTGCGCGAGGCCGGAAGGCTCGGGCAACACGGCCACCGTTTCGGGCAGCGCGACCGTCGGCGTGTCGTCGGCCACGACAGGCGTCGAGGCTTCCGCAAGCGCGGGCGCGGCCTTCATCTGCGAGGTCGAGGTGCAACCGCTCAGACCAGCAGCGGCAACGAGCACGCCGATCGCGGTGAATATGATTTTAGCTGGCAAGCCGTGAGGGTCCGGTTTGTCTGTTGTTAAGGAGTCCTTACACCAGCGATTCACACCCCGCAATCGGGGCCACCAGGCGGTTTTCGGGTGGCGGGAACAGGGCAAAAATGCCATATTGTTCTGGATATGTACTCGTTTTTCGCGGTTTTGCGGAAGGAAAACGCCATGAAACCCACATCTGAGATCACGGCCGGCCACGCAGTGTTAGAAACAGTGATCGGCTTCATGGGCATCGCCTGGAACGAGAAGGGCCTGATCCGGCTCTGCCTGCCCGAACGCAGCCGCGAGGCGGTCGAGCGCCGGCTGTTTCGCCACGCCGGTGTTTCGACCTCGACCGACCAGCCGCAATGGGTGGTCGAACTGATCGCCTCGATCAAGGCCTATGCGGCCGGCGAGGACGTCGATTTCTCCGACGTGCCGGTCGATCTCGACGGCGTCGACGATTTTCGCCTCGCCATCTACGATGCCGCGCGCAAGCTCGGCTTCGGCGAGACCACCACCTATGGCGAGCTGGCCAAGCGCGCCGGCCATGCCGGGCTCGCCCGCGAGACGGGTGCTGCCCTTGGCGCCAACCCGGTGCCACTGGTCATCCCCTGCCACCGCATCCTGGCGGCCGGCGGAAAGATCGGCGGCTTTTCCGCGCCAGGCGGCTCGGCCACCAAGGAAAAGATGCTGGCCATGGAAGGCGTTCGCGTCGGCCCGCCGCCGGCCGCGCAGGCTTCGTTCGGGTTCTGAGATCTCGCCGGATTATCAGTGGCGATGGGGGAAAAATCGCCGCCGGAAATGGTCGAAGTCCAGCCGCTTGCAGACATAGACGGCGCAGGACCTTGTGTCGGCGCTCGGCACATAGGCGCGCGCCCTCACCTCGCCCGCGTTGCAGAAGCGCTCGTCGCGCACATAGCGATCATAGAGCGGCAGACCCGGCACCCGCGTCGACTGGTAGCGCAGAATGACGGCGCCCTGCCTTGCGATCGTCGCCTGTACCCGGTCGCAGCTCATGCGCGTCGGATCGTAGCGCGACGCCGCCTGCGCCTCGGCGGCCAGAAGCAGGAAGCAGGCGGCAAGCAGAATAGTCTTCATGGTTGCTCTCCCTGGAACGGCAAGCATCTCATCTCTCCACAACGTGGGACCGGTGTCAAAACTTCCGTGCGCCGCTTCCAAACGCCCGAGACTGCACGCCGGCAGCGCGCAAGCGAACGTCTTGTTTTCTTGCAAAAACTATCCTATATCCGAGGCATTGAATTTGGCCGATCGATCGGGCCGCGATCTTCGCGTTTGCTGACGTCTATCTCCAAAGTTTCGATACCGCCGGCCGGACGTTGGTCCGGTCAAACAAAAGCAAATGTGAAGGACTTTCTATATGGCAACTGGTACGGTCAAGTGGTTCAACGCCACCAAGGGCTACGGCTTCATCCAGCCTGACAACGGCGGCGCGGACGTTTTCGTCCACATCTCCGCCGTCGAGCGCGCTGGCATGACGAGCCTGGCTGAAGGCCAGAAGATCAACTTCGAGATCGAGCAGGACCGCCGCACCGGCAAGTCCGCTGCTGGGTCTCTGAGCAAGGCAGCCTGATTTGGCTTAAGCATTTTTGCGGCAAAGCGTAGCGCTTAGTGCTGCGAAGGTGCGATTGAGTAAAGGCGCGCGCCGGACGAAGGTTCGGGGCGCGCGGCAAGTCACGGATGTACTGACGGTCGCGCGATAAGCGCGCCGGAGCGGAAAGACCGACAAGCTGGAACAGCAGATAGCTGCCAGCCCGGACCGGACGCTCCCAATCAGGCTACCGGCACAGGAAGGCGGGCATTGCCCGCCTTTTTTGTTGCCTGGATTTTGGCGATTGGCTTCCTTCTCCCCGTTCACGGGGAGAAGTGCCCGGCAGGGCGATGAGGGGCAGCGCCAACGCTTCAGGACTGTCATTTTGCCCAACCAGGAAAGGCTGGCGCAGGACGCAGTCGCCTAGGCCTTCGCCGACCGCCAGCGTCAGTCAGGCGCCCACTCTATCGGCACATGCCCCTTGTCCGCCTCGACCCGCTTCAGCCACGCGGCGACCGCCGGATAGGCGTCGAGCTGGAAGCCGCCCTTCTCGGCGGTGTGTGTGTAGGCATACAGCGCGATGTCGGCGACGCTGTAGGAATTGCCCGCGAAGAATGCGTTCTGCTCCAGATGCTGGTTCATCACGCCCAGCGCCTTGTTGCCGCGTTCCAGCGTTTGCGCCAGCCGTTCCGGCGTGGCGTCCTTCGCCCGCTCAGGAAAAGTCAAAAGCGCCTTGCGCACCGCGATATAGGGCTCGTGGCTGTATTGTTCGAAGAACAGCCATTGGTAAGCCAGCGCGCGTTCGTATTTGTCGGCAGGCAGGAAGCGCGTGCCCTCGGCAAGATAAAGCAGGATGGCGTTGCTCTCGGCGATGCGCCTGCCGTCGTCGAGCTCCAGCATCGGCACCATCGCGTTCGGATTCTTGGCGACGTAGTCGGGCTTGCGCGTCTCGCCGGTATGCGAGCTCACCTCGACCCGGGTGAAGGGGATGCCGAGCTTGGCCATCAACAGCCGCGGTTTGTAGCAATTGCCGCTGTCGGCCATGTCGTAAAGGATCATGCCTCTTGCCCTCTCGAGTTTCCTGGGAACGCTCTAACCCGCGCGGCCAAGCCCCATCCAGTGATTTGTTTTTGCGAAAAACCATCAGCGATGCTGATGTGTCTTTCGGATCCAGCATCAGCGTTGCTGGTGCAGCGGCACAACCTTGTCGCCGGCGTCGAGCAGGGCGTCGACGGAAAGCGGCTCTTCCTTGAAGATCGTGCCTGCGAGCGCCGGGCGGGCGAGATGGAAACCCTGCAGCAGGTCGGCGCCGCCCTCGAGCGCGACGCGCAAGTGCTGGGCATTCTCTATGCCCTCGACCAGCACTTTGGCGCCGCGCTCCTGCAGCATGCCCACCAATGGCCGGAAGAAGCGCTCGGCGGCGGCGTGGCGGCAGAGCGCGCCGAACCAGGCGCCGTCGATCTTGACGATGTCGGGCGCGAGCAGATTGATGCGCGCCTCGGTGGAATGTCCGGTGCCGAAATCGTCGATGGCGATGCGGATGCCGTCGCGCCGCATTTCGCGCACCAGGCTGGCAAGAACCTGATCGTCGGCCGCTTGTTCGGTGATCTCGCAGACCAGCAGGCCCGGCTCCAGCTCGAAATCGCCGAGATGCCTGGTCATGAGCCGGATTTCGGCCAGCGCCCGCCCGAGATGATCGTTGATCATCGGATTGTAGTTGAAGAACAGCGTGAGCCCCTCGAGGCCGATGTTGCGGTAATTGCCGAGATGCAGCATCCGGCACATCGTTTCGACAAACAGCCGGTCGGATGCGGGAACGCCCCCGAAGAAGATCGATGGAGCCACCGGCTCGGCGATGCGGCGCGGCTCGATCAGCCCCTCGACGGCGACCGCTCTGAGCACCCTGTCCTGCAAGGCGAAAATCGGCTGGTAGGCGCTCCACAGCCGGAATTCGCCATAGATGCCGAACTGAAGGCCGATCTCGTCGGCGAAGATCGCCTTGGCGACGTTGCGCCGCCTCTCATGCCTTTCGTTCATGGCGCGACCTTGCGCCCGAATACCCTTGCCGGCCGCGACCGCGTCGCCGGAGGGCTTGCGGCAGCCGATACCGTGCTCTCTTCGGCCGGAGGCTGCACGCCCTTGCCGAAGACGCGAAAGCTGGTGGGAGCAAGTTCGGGCCGGGCAAGCACATAGCCTTGCACCATGGAAGCGCCGGCTTTCTCGGCAAGCTCCAGTTGCCAGCCTTCCTCGAGACCTTCGAAGACGGTGTGGATGCCCTGGGTTTCGAAGCCGTTCACCATGGCCGTCAGCAATGCGAAGCCGGCGCCGGACTCCATCAGATGCGTGATCCACTGCGCATCGAACTTGACGATGTCGGGCTTGAGTTCCTTGATCCGGTGGATGTCGGATTCATCGGCGCCATAGTCGTCCACCGCGATGCGGAAGCCATTGGCCCTCAGCGCCTCGACAAAATCATAGAGCGCTTCCTGCGAGGCCGACTTCTGCTCGGTAACCTCGCAAACGATGCGGCGCGGATCGATACCGGCTTCGTGCAGCACCAGCCGCATATCGCGCAATGCCTTGTCGGCAATGCCGCGATCGGTGAAGACGGACGGGTCGAAATTGATAAAGATGGACGCCTCCTGCGGCAGGCAGGCACCGGCGTTCAGAAGATGCAGCGTGCGCGTCAGCGCCTCGATGTGCAGCCGGTCGGCCGCCGGGCAGGTGCCGAAGAACGCCGCCGGCGACTGCGGCTCGCCGTCGCGGAACGGCCGGATCAGCCCCTCGAAGGCGGCGACCGAAAGCTTGCCTTCCTTGAAGGCGAAGATCGGCTGGAACGCGCTTTGCAGCGTATAGATGCCCCAGACACCGGTCGAGGTGCCGTCATCATGACGGATGATGTGGGCAAGCCCGATGCTGCGCGACAAGGTTTCTCGCTCCGCGAATTGGCGCAATCCGATCTGCGATCCTGCCAGCCAAGGGTTTACCGGCCGTTGATGAATTTAGCGTTGCCGCTCACGCAGGCGGACTTTGGTCACGCCTCCTTGACCTCTGGCTCATCGCACAATGCTTGCGCTCCGCGCCATGATGCGACATGAGAGGCGCCGCGGCCGCTCCTGGCCGCCTTTCCTAGGAGACTTCTTGTCATGGCCTTTCTCGCCGACGCCCTTTCCCGCGTTAAGCCTTCCGCGACCATCGCGGTGACGCAGAAAGCGCGCGAGCTGAAAAATGCCGGTCGTGACGTGATAGGCCTCGGCGCCGGCGAGCCGGACTTCGATACGCCCGACAACATCAAGAACGCGGCGATCGAGGCGATCCGCCGCGGCGAGACCAAGTATCCGCCGGTGTCGGGCATCGTGCCTCTGCGCGAGGCGATCGCAAAGAAGTTCAAGCGCGAAAACAATCTCGACTACCGGCCCGAGCAGACCATCGTCGGCACCGGCGGCAAGCAGATCCTGTTCAACGCCTTCATGGCGACGCTGAACCCCGGCGACGAGGTCATCATCCCGCGCCCCTACTGGGTGAGCTACCCCGAAATGGTGGCGATCTGCGGCGGCACGTCGGTCTTCGCCGACACCTCGATCGACAACGGCTTCAAATTGACGGCGGATGTGCTCGAAAAGGCGATCACGCCGAAGACCAAATGGCTGCTGATGAACTCGCCGTCCAACCCGTCGGGCGCCGCCTACACGGAGGCCGAGCTCAGGGCGCTGGCCGATGTTCTGCTCAAGCATCCGCATGTCTGGACGCTGACCGACGACATGTATGAGCATCTGACCTATGGCGACTTCGTCTTCAAGACCATGGCCGAGGTCGAGCCTAACCTCTACGAGCGCACACTGACGATGAACGGCGTGTCGAAAGCCTATGCCATGACCGGCTGGCGCATCGGCTATGCCGCCGGCCCGGTGCCGCTGATCAAGGCGATGGACATGATCCAGGGCCAGCAGACCTCGGGCGCCTGCACCATCGCGCAATGGGCATCCGTCGAGGCGCTCAACGGCCCGCAGGACTTCATCGCCAAGAACAAGGCGATCTTTCAAGGGAGGCGCGACCTCGTCGTCTCGATGCTCAACCAGGCGCGCGGCATCTCCTGCCCCTCGCCCGAAGGCGCCTTCTACGTCTACCCGTCCTGTGCCGAGCTGATCGGCAAGAAGACCAAGGCCGGCAAGGTGATCGACACCGACGAAGCCTTCTGCTCGGAACTGCTCGACGCCGAAGGTGTGGCGGTGGTGTTCGGCTCGGCCTTCGGCCTCGGTCCGAATTTCCGCATCTCCTATGCCACGTCGGAAACCTTGCTCGAGGAAGCCTGCACGCGCATCCAGCGCTTCACCGCGTCGTTGACTTGAACGGCGCAGGAAGCACCGAACGCGAAGAACCCGGCGTCACGCCGGGTTTTTTGTCGGGTTCGTCCTAACCGCCATATTGCTCGTCGGAAACCTGCTCGAGCCAATCGGCGTGGACGCCGTCCATCGCCTCCTGCATGGCGATATGGGTCATGGCGGTTTTCGCTCCGGCGCCGTGCCAGTGTTTCTCGCCCGGCGCGAAGGAGATGACGTCTCCTGCCCTGATCGTCTGGGTCGGCTCGCCCCAGGTCTGGGCAAGTCCGGCGCCGGCCGTGACATAGAGTGTCTGCCCGAGCGGATGCGTGTGCCAGTAAGTGCGCGCGCCGGGCTCGAAACTGACCAGCGTCGCCCTCAGCCGCGCCGGCGCTTCTTTCTCGATGATCGGCGTCTGCAGCACCCGTCCGGTGAAATAAGTCCCCGGCGCGATGATCGTCGGCACACTGCCGCACGCAATGATCTTCATCTGGCAATCCTTCCGTTGGGCAACCCTGCCTTGTCTCGGCTACCACCCCAGCCGCGGCCAGAACAGGCCGGCTCGACCGCGATAGGCCTGGTAATCGCCCGCCAACAGCGTACGCGAAAATTTCTTTTCTTCGCCCAGCGCCGCAACCACATAGAGGACGGTGATCCCGGCGACCGGTACCACCGCCCAGATCGACCAGGTCGCGATCCCCCATCCAATCCAGAAGATGATGTATGACGAGTAGAAAGGGTGGCGGATATAGCGGTAGGGACCATCGGTCAGCAGGCTGTGCGGATTATCGGGCGCGAAGGCGAAATGCAGCCGCGCCCTCCGCGACGTGACGATCGCCCACCAGAAGAGGACAGAGCTTGCCAGTTCGACGGCGAGCCCGGCGAGTTTTGCCGGAACCGGCTGCGATTGGATCCACAGGATGGCGAGAAAGAAAAGCGCCGTGGCAATCACCACTGCCGAAATCGCCATGGCGCCTGGAGACATGCCCTGCAATTGAAAATGCGCCCGCATCGACCAGACATATTGGCCAATGGTCGCGATGCTGCATATCGAGACGAGAAGATCGAGCAATGGTTCCATCATAGGGGGTTTCCGCAGGTGCTTGTCATCCAGCCGGTAGCCACACCGGCCGTTCATTTCCAGGAACCCTCTCTTAACCACATGCTTAAAGAAGATATAGAGCCCCGGATGCGATGTTGGCCACCAGCCAAATCCGAGGATTTAATACAGCATGAGCGTCACTGACCGCACGATCCGCACGCCGCAGGCCGATTTGCGCCTCAGCCAGTCCTCTGGTTCCGGCATGCCCATCGTCATGGTCCACGGCTCGGGGAGTTCGCGCGCGGTTTTTGCGCGTCAGTTCGACAGTCCGCTCGCCGATGCCCACCGGCTGATCGCTTTCGACCTTCCCGGCCATGGCGACTCCTCCGATGCTCGCGACCCGGCCGCAACCTATACGATCACCGGCCTCGCCCAGACCACAGCCCGCCTTCTCGATGCCCTGAACATCGGCCACGCCATCATCTTTGGCTGGTCGCTTGGCGGCCATGTCGCGATTGAACTTGCCAGCTTCCATCACGCGGTGAGCGGTCTTGTGTTGACCGGGGCGCCGCCGGTGTCGAGGGGACCGCTCGGCATGTTGCGTGGCTTTCATGCCAACTGGGACATGCTGCTCACCTCCAAGAAGGTTTACTCCGAACGCGACATCGAGCGCTTTGAGGCGTTTTGCTTCGGCGACAGCGCAAGTCCGTCTTTCCGCGAGGCCATAAGGCGCACCGACGGCAGGCTGCGCTCGGGCGTGGCGTTCGGCATGTTTGCCGGCAAGGGCGCCGACCAGAAGCAGGTGGTTGAGAATGCTCCGTTCCCGGTCGCGGTGATCAATGGAGAGCATGACCCGCTCGTGCGCCTGAGCTACTTCGAGACACTGGCCTACGCCTCGCTGTGGGAACGGTGCCATGTCATATCCGGCGCCGGCCATGCGCCATTCTGGGAAAAGCCGGACCTGTTCAATCCGCTGCTGTCACGCTTTGCCGAGAGGGTAGTGAAGCAAGGCGCAGCCAGACCGGTGCGCCGAACCGAGGCCGGCTGAGCCTTTATTGACATCTCCGGTTCTGGCTTCTCAACCACCGCCAGCATCGATGGTGGCGCTGACGGCCCAATTGGTAGGTGCCAGCTTGGCTTCTAGCGGCTGACGAACAGGAAATCGTGGCCTGACAAACCCAAGCCGGCGAACATCCTATTTTTCTTGCCCTCCCGGCGAACCCGTGTGACGATGGCCTTGGGAAGGGGTGGATAAACCCCGCTCGCGACGGCCGAACAGGCCGGCCGCCGCTCTGCACAGGGTGCGATCGGACGCAAAAACCGGTTTCCACTTTTGCTGATCGCTCTCTTGGGAAACGCCTGAGTGGAGGTCAGCCATGGGTACTCGCGCCGGAGGACGACGCACGGGACCGAAATGCATCGCCATAGTCGGTCCCTTTGCAAGCGGTAAGACGACACTTCTCGAAGCAATCCTCGCCCGCACGGGCGCCATTCCCCGCCAGTCACCCGTTTCATCGGGCAACACCGTCTCCGATCATTCGCCCGAAGCCCGCGCCCACGCCATGAGCGTCGAGGCGACCTTCGCCACCACCGATTTCATGGGCGAGCAGATCACCTTCGTCGATTGCCCCGGCTCCATCGAATTCGCCTTCGAGGCCGAGCCCGTGCTTGCCGCTTGCGACCTTGCGGTCGTCGTTGCCGAGGCCGACGAGAAAAAGATTCCGGCGCTGCAGCTGATCATGCGCAAGCTCGACGATCTCGCCATTCCCCGCATCTTGTTCCTGAACAAGGTCGACAAGGCGATCGCGGGCGTGCGCGAGACGCTGAAGATGCTGCAGCCGGCGAGTTCGGTACCGCTGCTCTTACGCCAGATTCCGGTGCGCAAGGACGGCATCGTCATCGGCTCGATCGATCTGGCGCTGGAACGCGCCTACATCTATCGCGAGTACGCCGAAAGCCAGGTCGCCGAGATCCCGAACGACGACAAGGCGCGTGAGCTGGAAGCGCGTTTCTCCATGCTGGAGACGCTCGCCGATCACGACGATCATCTGATGGAGCAGTTGCTGGAGGAGATCGAGCCGCCGAAGGACGCGATCTTCGACGATCTCTCGGCTGACCTGCGCGCCGGCGCGGTGACTCCGGTGCTGATCGGCACGGCCGAGAAGGGCAATGGCGTGCTGCGCCTGTTGAAAGCCATTCGCCACGACGCGCCGGACGTCGAGGCGACGAGGAAGCGCCTCGGCGCGCCGGA
Organism: Mesorhizobium sp. M2E.F.Ca.ET.209.01.1.1; assembly: GCF_004010375.2. Classification (NCBI taxonomy): domain Bacteria; kingdom Pseudomonadati; phylum Pseudomonadota; class Alphaproteobacteria; order Hyphomicrobiales; family Phyllobacteriaceae; genus Mesorhizobium; species Mesorhizobium sp. M2E.F.Ca.ET.209.01.1.1. Next base: position 63,330 of record NZ_SADP02000020.1, read on the forward strand.
AGGCCAGACGGTGGTGCAGGTGATGAAGACCATCCACACCGCGCATGGCGGCAAGCTTTCGGTGTCGCGTGTGCTTTCAGGCCAGTTGGCCGACGCGGCCGAGCTTTTCCTTTCCAACGGCGACACGACGAAGGTATCCGGCATCTACAAGATGCTTGGCAAGGACCAGATCAAGCAGACATCCGCCAAGGCGGGCGACACTGTCGCGCTCGGCAAGCTCGATAACGTCAAGACCGGCCAGACGCTGAGTTCGGCCAAGGGCGGCATCCGGCCATTGGTCACGTTTGATCCGCCGCAGCCTGTCTTCGCCTTCGCGCTTCGCCCCAAGGAGCGCAAGGATGAGGTCAAGATGTCGGCCGCGATCCAGCGGCTGGCCGAGGAAGATCCATCGCTCAGCCTGCGCCACAACCAGGACTCTGCCGAAACCGTCCTGTCGGGCCACGGCGAGATGCATCTGCGCGTGGTGCGCGAGCGCCTCGAGGGCAAGAACCAGATTCCGATCGAGGGCCATGCACCGGCGGTGCCTTATAGGGAGACGATCCGCAAAGGTACGCAGCAGCGCGGCCGCCACAAGAAGCAGTCCGGCGGCCACGGCCAGTTCGGTGATGTGGTGATCGAGATCAAGCCGCTGCCGCGCGGCTCCGGCTTCCAGTTCTCCGACACCATCACCGGCGGCGTGGTGCCGAAGACTTATATCCAGTCGGTCGAGACCGGCATCCGTGACTATCTGAAGACCGGCCCGCTCGGCTTCCCGGTCGTCGACGTTGCCGTCAACCTGTCGGACGGCTCCTACCACGCTGTGGACTCCTCCGACATGGCCTTCCAGATGGCGGCGAAGCTGGCGATGAAGGAAGGCATGGCCGCCTGCTCGCCGGTCCTGCTGGAGCCGATCATGAAGGTCGAGATCGTCACGCCTTCCGACGCGACCTCGAAGATCATCGCGCTGATCCCGCAACGGCGCGGCCAGATCCTCGGCTATGACGCGCGGCCGGACTGGCCAGGCTGGGACGTCGTGGAAGCGACCATGCCGCAGGCCGAAATCGGTGACCTGATCATCGAGCTGCGCTCGGCAACCGCCGGCGTTGCCAGCTACAAGGCCGCTTTCGACCATATGGCCGAGCTCACCGGCAGGCTCGCCGACGAGGCGATGAACGCGAATGGCAAGGCCGCCTGAGCAGGTCGGCCTGCCTGACTGTTGAAGATATGAAAACGGCGTCCGGATGATCCGGACGCCGTTTTATTGCGGACCGTTTTCCTGGGAGGCAACGGCTGGTCCGCCGCAAAAAATGGTTCGGACGCGGTAGCTGCCTGAGCCCGGCCATCTCGAGTGATGCCCCCATCTCTCGAACCGACCAACCGCGTCCTATAATCTACTTAAACCATAGACTGCGTCTGCGACATGTTACCCGATGTTACATGTCACTGTTACGTGGCGGATTTGGTCGTGTTTTTGCCGGCTCGAAAGCGTGCGGGCAACAAAAAAGCCGGATCAATAAAGATCCGGCTGAGTTTGATTGGAAGTGCCGATTAGGGCTAACCTCCAGAGGGGAACACTCAAGGGCGCTAATGGGAGGAGAACGCGCCCCGGAGATGTGACTATATATGTGCTCATCATGCCCAAGAAACAAGCATCTATTTTGCAACACACGCATGCAAAAAGACGCAGGCTGTGGTCCAACCTATTCGAGGAAGCCATAGGACCAGAAAAATAGGGCGATTCCGCCGTATTTTCGGATCAGAAGTGACTGCTGAAATGCAAAATGCAGCCAATTTTGCTCTGAACCGCGCAAATCGGCGAAATGATGCCGACTTCGGCAGGCCAAGTTTATTTTTGCGGCAGGGGTCCCCGGATGCGTAGTTTTTCAGCAATCGCCGGCAACGCGCTGTTTCTGGTCGTCGCGCCGGGGGTCGTTGCCGGGCTGGTGCCGTGGCTGCTGACCGACGGCTACCACACGCCACTGTCGGCGGTACCGGGCTTCGTGGCTGCCGGCTCGATCCTGGTGGCCGTGGCGGCCGCGATCCTGCTTCATGCCTTCGCCCGCTTTGCTCTCTAGGGCCTGGGTACGCCCGCTCCCGTGGCGCCGACCGAGAGGCTGGTGGTCGGCGGCATCTACCGCCATGTCCGCAACCCGATGTACGTGGCCGTGCTGGCGATCCTCCTCGGCCAGGCACTGATCTTTTCGAGCTGGACGGTCCTGGTCTACGGCCTCATCGCCGCGGCGGCGATGATCTCCTTCGTCAAGCTCTATGAAGAGCCGACGCTCGCCAGCCGCTATGGCGAAGAATACGAGGCCTACCGCCGCGCCGTGCCCGGCTGGCTGCCTCGGCTGACGCCATGGCGCGGATAAACCGCGCTGAGGGTGCGCCGAGATTCAGGTCAGGCCGAGTCGAAAATGGTGGTTTCCGAGAACCGGAGCGGAGCGTACTTGAAGTACGTGAGCACCTGAAGCGCAGGAAGCCGCCATTTGCAGGCCGGCCTCACCTGAATATCGGCGCACCCTAATAAGACCAGCTGCGCGCCTTGGCGATAACGAAATCGCGAAAAACGTGCAGCTTCGCCTGGTTCTTCATCGCGTCGGGATAGGCGAAATAGGTGTCGAAGGACGGCACCTCGGTCTCCGGCAGCAGCTGCACCAGGTTCGAGTCCTTGTTGATCACATAGTCCGGCAGCATGGCGATGCCCGCGCCGCCCTGCACCGCCCGCTTGATCGACAGGATGTCGTTGATCTGCAGCGTCGGCACCCGCTGCGCGCCCTCGAAATCGCCGACTGTCTCCAGCCAGTTCAGCTCCGACAGATGCGAAGGCACCGGCACGCCGAAGGTGACAATGCGATGGTTCCTGAGCTCCGCGATCGAGGCCGGCCTGCCGAACTTGGCGATATAGGACGGCGCCGCGTAGAGGTGGAAATGCACCGTGAACAGCCGCCGCTGGATAAGATCGGGCTGCTGCGGCTGGCGCAGCCGGATCGCGCAATCGGCCTGGCGCATGGTGAGGTCCAGCTCCTCATTGGCCAGGATCAGCTGCAGGCTGATCTCGGGATAGAGCTCGATGAATTCCTGCACGCGCTCGGTCAGCCAGCCGGCGCCCAGCCCCACCGTGGTCGTCACCCGGAGCACACCCGACGGGCGGTCCTTGGTCTCGGTCAGGCGCGTCTTGATGGTTTCCAGCTTCATCAGGACGTCATGCGCCGTGCGGAACAGCATCTCGCCCTGCTCGGTCAGCACCAGACCACGCGCGTGACGGTGGAAGAGTGCTACGCCGACATCATGCTCCAGCGCGCTGACCTGCCGCGAAATGGCCGATTGCGACAGATGCAGCGTCTCGGCGGCATGGGTGAACGACCCAGCCTCCGCCGCTGCGTGAAATACGCGTAGCTTGTCCCAGTCCAGCGCCATGATTCCCCTCGCGTTGCCTTTGGCGTCTGAATGAAAAATCAGGTTTTTAAACGGCTTTTTTCGGCCGATTTGTCACTCCGCCGCTTCGCGGTGGACCTCGATGCCCGCCAGATACTTTTCCGCCTCGAGCGCCGCCATGCAGCCAAGCCCCGCGGCCGTCACTGCCTGGCGGTAGACATCGTCGGTCACATCGCCGGCGGCGAACACGCCGGGCACGTCGGTGCGGGTCGAATCCGGCGCCGTCCACAGATAGCCGTTCGGCTTCTGCTTCAGCTTGCCGACGAACAGCTCGACCGCCGGCGCGTGGCCGATCGCAACGAACACGCCGTCGACCGGCAGTTTCGATTCCTGACCGGTCACGACATTGCGCAGCGTCAGGCCTTCGACGGAAGGCGGCAAGGGTGCCTTGCCTGGACGTCCGGTGATCTCGTCCACCACCGTGTCCCAGATGACACGGACATTGTCCTTCGCAAGCAACCGCTCGCGCAGGATGCGCTCGGCGCGGAAATCGCTGCGCCGATGGATGACGGTGACGCTTTTGGCGAGGTTCGACAGATAGAGCGCTTCCTCGACCGCGGAATTGCCGCCGCCGATCACAGCGACGTCCTTGCCGCGGTAGAAGAAGCCGTCGCAGGTGGCACAGGCCGAAACGCCGAAGCCCATGAAGGTCTGCTCCGACGGGATGCCCAGCCACTTGGCCTGCGCGCCGGTGGCGATGATCAGCGCATCGGCCGTGTAGACCGTGCCGGAATCGCCGGTGGCGCGGAACGGTCGCACATTGAGGTCGACCTCGGTGATGATGTCGTTGATGATGTCGGTGCCGACATGCTCAGCCTGCTTCAGCATCTGCTCCATCAGCCAGGGGCCCTGGATCGGATCGGCGAAGCCCGGATAGTTCTCGACATCGGTTGTGATCATCAATTGGCCGCCTTGCTGCAGGCCGGCGACCAGCATCGGCTTCAGCATGGCGCGGGCGGCATAGACCGCCGCCGTATAGCCGGCCGGGCCGGAACCGATGATGAGAACGGGTGCGTGCTTGATGTTCATGAAAAAAGTCCCCTGCGGCTCAAAGGCCGTGGTTTGTCGCGGTTAATGTAAGGGTTGCCAATCACGGCAGCAAGACGAACGGGCCGTCGTCCCCGGAAAGCTGCGATCCACAGGGTATTCGCGAAAATCGCGACTTTTGTTACGCCCGAAAAATCGCTTCGCAGAGGGGCTGGCGCGGACACAAAAGTCGTTTAATTACAAATTTGCGAAAGATTCTTGCGCAAGAGCCGAGACAGCCATGCCGCTCAAAGCCGACCTCGACGCCATCGACTGGAAGATCCTGCGCGAGCTGCAGAGCGACGGCCGCATGACCAATGTCGAATTGTCGAGCCGGGTCGGCATCTCGGCGCCGCCCTGCCTGCGCCGCGTCAGGCGGCTGGAGGAGGCCGGCATCATCCGCGGCTACCGCGCGCTCCTCAACGCGCCGGCGCTCGGCATGGATGTCGTCGCCTTCTGCCTGATCGGCCTGCATCACCAGGCCGATGCCGAGCTGAAAACCTTCGCCGAGCGCACCCGCGGCTGGCCGATCGTGCGCGACGCCTGGATGGTCTCCGGCGAATCCGACTTCCTGCTGCATTGCGTGGCAAGCGACCTCGGCACCTTCCAGACCTTCGTCATCGAGCAACTGGCTTCGGCCCCGAATGTCGACACTGTGCGCACCGCGCTGACCATCCGCCGGGTCAAGGATGAAGGGCTGGTGGCGTTCCCGACTTAATGTCCGGCTTCAGAAGAACCCGCCTAAAAACAGCGGTTTGTCGCCCGGTTTTGAATCACGCTGCGATCAAAGCGACCGTATCGCAGTGAGCAGTCCACCAAGGTCCGCCGCGTCGCGCAACGGCAACACCGAAAGCCCGCCCATCGTCGAACCCTTGCCCTCGACAAGCCAGCCGCGCTCGAGGCCGGCACGCTGACCGGCTTCCATATCGGCGGGCTTGTCGCCGACGATCAGCGAGCGCTTGAGGTCGAGGCCAAGCCGCCGGCCCGCCTCCAGCAGCATGCCCGGATTGGGCTTGCGCATCGGATGGTCGGCAACCGCCAGCGCGCCCGTGCCTTTCTCGTGGTAGCCGCAGGCAAGCACCATGTCGACCAAGGCATTCTTTTCGCCCAGCAGATCGACCACCCGCTCGTTGACCCTGGCGAACGCGTCCCAGCCGAAATAGCCGCGCGCGATGCCGGACTGGTTGGTGACGACAACGACCGGAATGCCGCGCTGGTTCGCGGCCGCGATGACGGGCGCGATGCCGTCGCGCAGCGCCATCTGCGCCGGATCATCGGGATAGCCGGTGTCGAGATTGATCGTGCCGTCGCGATCGAGGAACAGCGCCGGCCGGCCGGCTGGAAAGCTCCGGTCACCAACCCGCTCGACCCAAAGGCCCGGCTCGACCAGCGGAAAGCCTTCGCTCTCAGCCATTGCTGAGACGCGCTTCGACCGCCTCGCACAGATGGTGATAGAGGCACAGATGCCCCTGCTGGATGATCGGCGTCGAGGTCGACGGCACATTGAGCAGGATGTCGGTCAGCGGCCGGAGTTTGCCGCCGGTCTCGCCTGTCAGGCTGATCACCGTCATACCCATCGCCCGCGCCTGCTCGGCGGCGGCAAGGATGCTCGGCGAATTGCCGCTGGTCGAGATGGCAAGCAGCACGGCGCCTTCCGATCCATGCGCCTCGACCTGGCGCGAAAACACGGTATCGAAGCCGTAGTCGTTGCCCCAGGCGGTCAGCACCGCGGCGTTGGCCGGCAGCGCGATGACGTTGTAGGCCTTGCGTTCCTTCAGGAAGCGGCCAACCAGCTCGCCGGCGATATGGATGGCATCGCTCGCCGAGCCGCCATTGCCGCAGATCAAGAGCGCCTTGCCTTGTGACAGCGCGGTCACGACCGTGGTCACCGCGCGTTCCATCTCACCGGTCAGGTCGCGCTCGACCATCGCCGAGATCGCGGCCGCGGAGCGGACCAGATAGTCGTTCAAATCGGACATGAGACCCTCAGTTTGCGGCACGCAGCTTGCCGATCGTGTTCGTCGTGCTCTTGCCGGCGACGAGATCGACCAGCACCACGCGCCCGCCCGCCTTCTGCACCACATCGGCGCCGACCACGGTCTCGATCGTGTAGTCCGCGCCCTTGACCAGGATGTCCGGCAGGAGCGCCTCGATCAGCTTGAGCGGCGTATCCTCCTCGAAGACGACGACGGCGTCGACCGATGCAAGTGCTGCCAGCACGCAGGCGCGGTCATGCTGGTTGTTGACCGGACGCCCCGGCCCTTTCAGCCGGCGCACCGAGTCGTCGCTGTTGAGGCCGAGCACCAGCCGGTCGCACTGGCTGCGCGCGGCATGCAGCAGGCTGACATGGCCGGCATGCAGGATATCGAAACAGCCATTGGTGAAGCCGACTGTAAGCCCCTCTTCCTTCCAGGCGGCGACCATCCTGGCCGCGGCGTTGGCGTCAAGAATGGCATCGGTGTGAGCCGTCGGCCCATGCGAGCGGAACAGCGCGCCGGACAGTTCCTCGACATTCAATCGTGCGGTGCCGCGTTTTCCCACCACGACGCCGCCGGCCGCATTGGCGATGACGGCGGCATGCACGCGGTCGGCGCCGGCGGCGAGCGACAGCGCGAAGCTCGCAATGACCGTGTCGCCCGCGCCGGAAACGTCGAACACTTCGCGCGCCTGGGTGGAAATGTGGCGGGCGTCCTCGGCCGAAACCACGCTCATGCCCTTTTCGCTGCGCGTGGCGACGATGAACTCGAAGTCATGTTCGGCGATCAGGTCGCGCGCCGCGGCTACGATCTCGTCGTCGCCGAACACTTTGCGCCCGACCGCCTCGCCGAGTTCCTTGCGGTTCGGCGTCACTGCCGTGGCGCCGGCATAGCGCGCGTAATCGCGTCCCTTCGGATCGACCAGCACCGGCTTGCCGGCGTCGCGGCAGATCGCGATCAGCTCGCCGGCGACGCCGTCGAGCAGGATGCCCTTGCCGTAGTCGGAAAGGATGACGATGTCGGCGCGGCCAAGCGTCGCCTGGAAATGATCGATGAGCTTCGCCCGCTCGGCGGAGGTGAGCGGCTTGATCTCTTCCTCGTCAAACCGCAGCACCTGCTGGTTGAGCGCGCTGAAACGGCTTTTTGACGAGGTCATGCGGTCCGACCGCTGCACAAGCCCGTCCGTGTCGACGCCGATCTCGCCCAGTATGCGCATCAGACTGTTGCCCGCCTGGTCGGCGCCGATCACCGAAACGGGTATGGCGGCGGCACCCAACGAAACGATGTTGGAAACGACATTGCCGGCGCCGCCCATGTTCAGCGTCTCGCCCCGTCCATGCAGCACGGGGATCGGGGCTTCCGGCGAGATGCGCTCGATCACGCCGCTGACGAAACGGTCGAGGATGAAATCGCCCACGACCAGCACGGTGACGTCGCCGAACCGGGCGATGGTGCGATGCAAAGGTTCCGGAGAAGGCGGATTGTGCTTGATCATCTCGCTCGACACATGCCTGAAGAAGGCCGGACTTGATTAGGTTTCAGCGCCGGAATTGTGGCGCAGGCTGCTTAAAGCGATGCCGATATACCGCAATTTGGGCGAGCGCAACGGCAGGCTCGGCGGCCCCAGCCGGAGCCTGCTTGGCAATCAGCTTCTCTGAAGGGCCACATGGACGCCGAGGCCGACCAGCACGGCGCCGCCCGCGCGCTGCATCAGCCGCTGCGCCCGGCCCGAGCGCCGCAACCGTGCAATGAGAACGCCTGCTAGGAAAACGCAGACGATGTCGGCCGAGGAGAACATCAGATTGACGATGGTTCCCAGGATGACGAACTGCAGCCAGACCGGAAACGCAGCCGAGACATCGATGAATTGCGGCAGGAACGCCATGAAGAAGATCGCTGTCTTGGGATTGAGCACTTCGACAGCGATGCTTTCGAAAAAGGCGCGTCGGGCCGATTTCCGCTCGATGGCGGGCAGAGCCGTATTGCCGTCCGTCCGTTTGCGGAACATGGAGACGCCGAGCCAGATCAGATAAAGCGCGCCGCCGAGCTTGACCGCCAGATAGAGCGGCGGCACCGCATGGAACAGGACGGACAGGCCGGCGGCGGCCGCGAAGACATGCACATAGCCGCCGAGATGGATGCCGAGAGCCGCCGTCAGCCCCGACCAGCGACCCGCGCCATGGTCTGGGCGGCGGCGTAAAGCATGGCGGGGCCGGGGATGTAAGCGAAGATCGCCGTGGTGGCGAAAAACGCGATGAGCAGTTCCATCGACGGCATCTTGGTCCCTCACGCTACGCCAGAGATGGCGGAGGCTGACTGAAGCGGAAGCTTTGCGGCCTCACTGTGGCGAGGAACCGGTCTGGCCTGATTTGGCCAGGACGCGCGCCATGAACTTGTCATGGTCGATCACTGCGCGCTCGTGGAACCCTTCCCCGATCAGTCCGCCTTCGTCGCTGCACGACACCTTGAATCGCAGCTTCCTTCCCTCCACGGCGACAAGCTCGACATCGGCGGTGACAGTCATGCCGATGGGCGTGGCGGCGACATGGCTGACGTCGACATGGGTGCCGACCGTTCTCTCGTGGCTGCCAAGGAACGGACGCAATGCCTCGATGCACGCCCATTCGATGAAGCCGACCATGAAGGCGGTGGCGAAAACCGGCGGCATGTCGCCAAAACCCGAGAAGGCTGGAGTCATGGCGGGCACCGTCAGGGTGTCGTCCACACGCAGGGTTTGAAGATGGCGAAGGCCAGGCTTTAAATCGGACGTCATGGTTGCACCACGGGCAAGGACCGGCACCCTGGCCCCTCGCCGCGGTGCTCGCAGGCAGCTTATCCCGAAGGCCCCTCCGACGATCCATCCCTACATTCGTCGTAGCCGCGGCCGGCGAGCTTTATCGACAGTCCAGCCCACCTCCCCTATAAGGGCCGGAATCGGCAACGGAGCAAGGCTGAAGAAAGAATGATCATCGTCACGGGCGGCGCCGGCATGATCGGCTCCAACATCGTCGCCGCTCTCAATGCCGAGGGCCATGACGACATCGTCGTCGTCGACGATCTCACCGACGGCCACAAGATCGCCAACCTGGCCGACCTTCGCATCGCCGACTATCTCGACAAGGACGATTTTCTCGCCCAGCTCGAGAATGGCTCGCTCGGCCGCATCGAGGCCGTCTTCCATCAGGGCGCCTGCTCGACCACCACCGAGTGGAACGGCAAGTTCATGATGGAGGTGAACTACGCCTATTCGAAGCGCCTCCTGCATGCCTGCCTGAAGCTGCGCGTGCCCTTTCTCTATGCCTCATCGGCTTCGGTTTACGGGGGCGGCAGCGAGTTTCGCGAGGAGCCCGACTTCGAGCGTCCGCTCAACGTCTATGCCTATTCGAAGAAGCTGTTCGACGACTACGTCCGCCGCAACGTCTTCGACACCGACCATTCGCAGGTGGCGGGCCTGCGCTATTTCAACGTCTACGGGCCGCGCGAGGCGCATAAGGGCGCCATGGCCTCGGTCGCCTTCCATCTGTTCAACCAGGTCGAGCGCGGCGAAAACCCGAAACTCTTCGGCGCTTATGGCGACTTCGGCCCGGGCGAGCAGAGCCGCGACTTCATTCATGTCGGCGACGTCGCCGACGTCAATCTCTGGCTTTGGAAACGCGGCTTGAGCGGCATCTTCAACTGCGGCACCGGTCGCGCGCAGCCGTTCCGCGCTATTGCCGAAACGGTGATCGACACACTTGGCAAGGGCGAGATCGAGTTCATCCCCTTCCCCGACCATCTCAAGGGGAGCTACCAGAGTTTCACGCAGGCTGATATGTCCCGCTTGCGCGCGGCCGGCTACAATGGCCAATTCCGCACAGTCGAAACCGGCGTCAGGGACTATGTCGAATGGCTGAAGGCCCAACGATCCTCGTGATCGGCCCACGCTGGGTGGGCGACATGGTCATGGCGCAGTGCCTGTTTGCGGCGCTGAAGGAAAAACATCCGCATGCCGCGATCGACGTGCTGGCGCCGGCCTGGGCCGCGCCTTTGGTCAGGCGTATGCCCGAGATCCGCAGCCAGATCGACTTTCCGCTGATGCCGGGCGCGCTCGAATTCCGCAGCCGCAGACGCTTCGGCCGCCTGCTGCGCGGCCGCTACGACATGGCTTATGTGCTGCCGGGAAGCTGGAAGTCGGCGTTGATCCCGTTCTTTGCCCGCATCCCGCTTCGTGTCGGCAATCTGCGCGAGATGCGCTACGGCCTGCTGACCGACATCGTGCCGCTGCCCGAAGCGCTGAAGCGGCGCACGGCGCGCGCTTATTTTGGCCTAGCGCGCGGCGGCACGTTTCGCGCGCCGAAGCTTATCGTCGACAAGGCCAACCAGGCCGATTTGCTGGCTCGGTTCGGGCTGACAGGAAAGAAATTCGTGGCGCTCATGCCCGGCGCCGAATTCGGCCCGGCAAAACGCTGGCCGAGCGACCACTATGCCGGGCTGGCGCGGGACATGATGGCGAAGGGTTTGGGCGTCGTGCTGCTCGGCTCGAAGAATGATGCCAGCGTGACCGGCGAGATAGCGGCGCTCGCGCCCGGCGTTATCGACCTTGCCGGCAAGACGCGGCTCGAGGACGCCATCGACCTGATCGCCGCGGCGAAGCTTGCGGTCTCGAACGACAGCGGGCTGATGCATGTCGCGGCCGCCGTCGGCACGCCGATCGTCGCCGTCTACGGTTCGACCTCGCCGGAAAACACGCCGCCGCTCAGCGAGCACTCCGAGCTGATCTGGCTGCATCTGTCCTGCTCGCCCTGCCACAAGAAGGTCTGCCCGCTCGGGCACCTCAACTGCCTGAAGACGCTCGACGTCGCGCGCGTCTCCGCCGCGGCCGACCGCCTGCTCAAGGTTCCGGCCGCCGCATGAAAGTGCTGATCGTCAAGACATCGTCGATGGGCGATGTCATCCACACGTTTCCGGCCGTCGAGGACGCGATCCACAATCGCCCCGATATCAGCTTCGACTGGTGCGTGGAGGAGCCGTTTGCCGGGATCGTGGCACTGCATCCGGCGATTGGAATGATCCACAAGGTGGCGGTCCGGCGCTGGCGCAAGACGCTTTTCGACGGCGGAACATGGCGCGAGATGGCCGGCTTGCGCAGAGCGTTGCGCGCCTCTCACTACGATCTCGTCATCGACGCCCAGGGCTTGTTGAAGTCGGCCCTGGTCGCCATGCAGGCCGGCGCGCCGATTGCCGGCTTCGATCGCGCGAGCGCCCGTGAGCCTTCGGCGACGCTGTTCTATCAGCGCAAATTCGCCGTGCCGCGCGACCTGCACGCCATCGAACGCACCAGGCGGCTGTTCGGACTGACGCTGGGCTATCAGCCTGACCTGTCGACGCTCGAGTCAGGCATCGTGCCGCCGGTGGGCGCGCTGCCCGGCGTTGAAGGCAAAACCGCCTTCCTGCTGCACGGCACCAGTCGCGATGACAAGAAATGGCCGGCCGAGGATTGGATCGAAACCGCGCGCGGACTGGCCGACCGACACTTCACGCCGGTGGTCACCTGGTCGAATGAGGCTGAAAAATCCGTCGCAGAAGCCATTGCCGGAGCCGTGCCAAGGACGGTGCTGGTTGCGAAATCGCCGCTCGCGGATGTCGCCGCGATCCTCGGCCACTCGGCGCTGGTCATCGGCGCCGACACCGGCCTGACGCATCTCGCCAGCGCCTTCGGCCTGCCGACGGTCGCCATCTTCCTGGCGACGGAACCCGGTCTCACCGGCCCGCGCGGGAAGTTTGCATCGACCTTGCTTGCGCCAACCGGCGGCAAGGTGACGCCGGTTGAGGTCGTGGCGGAGGCGGAACGGCTGATGCAGCGGCAGGCACTCGATCAGGCGGCCGGTTGACGCTGGTTGCTCAACAAGCGGGCGTCGGCGCCGCCCCTCATTGCCCTGCCGGGCATTTCTCCCCGTGAACGGGGAGAAAGCGGCTGGCCGCGATGCCGGCGCCTATCTGCAAACGTCGAAAATTAGCGAAATCATCACCGACAGGTGCCTTCTCCCCGTTTACGGGGAGAAGATGGCGGCAGCCAGATGAGGGGCAGCGCCGGCGTTTGGAAATTGAAATCAAGGCTGAAGGCCCGGCTTTCAATACCTTTAAATAAACTGCACCTGGACGATCTCATACCCCCGAGCGCCGCCCGGAGCGTTGACCTCGATCGCGTCGCCGACTTCCTTGCCGATCAGCGCTCGCGCGATCGGCGAGGAGATCGAGATGCGGCCGGACTTCACGTCCGCTTCCTGGTCTCCGACGATCTGGTAGGTCTTCTTTTCCTCAGTGTCCTCGTCGACGAGCACGACGGTCGCGCCGAACTTCACCTTGTCGCCGGAAAGCTTGGAGACGTCGATAACCTCGGCGCGCGCGATCAGATCCTCGAGCTCGTTGATGCGGCCTTCATTGTGGCTCTGCGACTCCTTGGCCGCGTGATATTCGGCATTTTCGGACAGGTCGCCATGCGAACGCGCTTCGGAGATCGCCTCGATGATACGAGGCCGCTCCTCTTGCTGGCGCCAACGCAGTTCTTCCTTCAATGACGCGAACCCCTCGCCTGTCATCGGGACCTTGATCATATGCCTGACCTTTCCTGCCGCCACCCCCGATTTCGGGAGCGGCCTTGTCAATGGGTACAAAAAGAAAACGGTCCGGCAGCCTCGGGCTAACGGAGCCGTTTCACCACAATTTCCCCGAATATAGCGATCTTTGCGCGGTTTTCACGCCCAAAAATGAAGTTCGGCAAATTGATCACCGCTTTCGCGAGCCCCTTGCCGGCTGCGGACAACAAAAAACCGGCTGCGACGGCTCGCAGCCGGTTGAACAGTGTCGGAGCCGTATCAGCTCCGCAGGAAATGATCGATCTGTTCGGACAGCATGCCGTATTCGCGCGAGCCCGTGCCGGTCCGCTTTTCGATTTCCTTGAGCTGTTCCTGAGCACCGGCGAGATCGCCGATCTGCAGATGCGCTTCGCCGAGATATTCGCGCACCAGCGTGTAGTTCGGGTCGATGCGCAGCGCTTCCTCGTAATAGCCGAGGCCGACCGTGACGCGGCCGGAATGGCGATGCGAATAGCCGAGATAGTTGAGGATGCGCGGATCCTGCTTGTTGGCGGCGAGCGTCAGCACGGAGATCGCCTCGTCATAACGCCCCGCCATCGCCAGATCATGGCCGGCCTCGTAGATGCTGTCGTCATCCAGCATGCCGTATTGCGGCTTTACGCATTTGTTCTTCTTCTTGTCCCAGACCTCGCCCTTCTTGCAGGTGGTGGTCGTCTGGCCGCCACTGCCGCCACTACCGCCGCTCTCACCTGCTGTGAACGCCGGCGCCACGAACAGCGGCAGCGCCGCAATGGCCAGGACCTGAACAAGTAAACGTCTGCGCATCGAAGCCTCCTTGAGGGTGACAATGGCAGATTAACGCCACCTCATTGCGGTTTCATCCCGAAATGCGGGCGGATGCCGAACTATTTTCAGCGGCCGGAAAGAAGCATTTACCTCCGGACGTGACGCGCGCTGCAAATCCGCTATCATCGGGGCCAAGCGCATCACGTGGAGAAGGACCGTGCAGCAGCGCCTCGAGAAAGAATGGGAGCTTTCCATCGACCCGGACACGGTGCGCCTGTTCATCCTCAAGGCCAAGGCGCTGAGCGCTGCCGTCAACGAGGATTATGACGACGGCGCCGAGCACGAGGTCGAGTTCGACGGCGACGCGCATGCCAGCCACCACCATGACGGCCTTGTCGAGGAAGCCTCGGAAGACCTCACCGAGGAGGAATTCCGCGAGCTGATCAACGATCTCAACATCGACGAAGCGGCTGAACTGATCGCGCTCGCCTGGGTCGGACGCGGCGACTATGACGCATCCGAATGGGCGGACGCGGTGGCAGCCGCCAGGGAGCGCCCCAGGAAGCAGACGGCCAAATATCTGCTCGGCCTGCCGATGTTGGCCGACTGGCTGGAGGAAGGCCTTGAAGCCATAGGCGCGTAACGTGCCGGTAACCGATTGTGATCGGCAAGGCACCCGGCGCAGGCAACTTCGCGACACGATTGCCGTTTCCGGGCGATGGCAACGCTGAGCCTTTCACGACTTTGCAGACTGGCGCTGCCTGTGGCGGCCACGATCCTGCTGGTTACGCCGGCCTTGGCCGCCAAGCATCACCATCGGCATAAAAGGCACCTGCCGCCGGTCAGCCAGAGCGCCGCTCCGGCACCGGAAACGCCCCCGGCGACACCGGTTCCAGGGTCGCGTCCTCAGGACATGGAGAACGGTACTGAGAAGTCGGGGCAAGGCAAAAGCCGCCTTGACAGCAATGACGATTTCCTCAACCAGGAGAAGTCGCATCCGAAATGGGACGCCCGCCCGCCGCGCTCCAAGGGCGCTCAGTCCGCGCCACGGACGCAATCCGAGCCTGAGACGCCGGATGTCGTGCCGACACCACCGGAGAAGCCCGCCGAACTGGAGCCGGAGCCGCCGGAAACCGCGCCGCAACCGCCGGAAAAGCCGGCTGATGCGGGCGAGGAAAAGATGCTTCCCGATCCCCGCTCGGCCGATATGCCGGCCGACAAGATGCCGGCGGAGGAAACCGCGTGCCGCGAGCGGCTGAAGGCGCTGGGCGTCGAATTCGAGGAGCACAAGGCCGAGCACGATCCCGAAATCGGCTGCTCTATCCCCTATCCGATAATTCTGAAGACGCTCGGCAAATCCATCAGCGTAAGCCCCGGCACTGAGCTCAACTGCCCGATGGCCGAGGCAGCGGCGCGCTTCATGGCCGATGTCGTCCAGCCCACGGCAAAGGCCGAACTCGGCGCCGATTTGAAGTCGGTCAACCAGGCCTCGGCCTTTGTCTGCCGCCCGCGCAACGGCACCCGCAAACTGTCGGAACACGCCTTCGGCAATGCGCTCGACATCGCCAGCTTCACCATGTCGGACGGGAGCAAGATCGAGGTCGGTCCAGTGCCTCCGGAGAAGGATGTGAAATTCCTCGACGCGGTGCGCAAGGCTGCCTGCGGACCGTTCAAGACGGTGCTTGGGCCGGGCGCCGACCCCGACCACGCGCTGCATTTCCATCTCGATCTTGAACCGCGCCGGCACGGGGGCACCTTCTGCCAGTAAGAACGATCTCGAAAGTTTTCGGGCCACGCCCCGACAAGAACAACGCCGCATTTCCGCCTCATGCATCAATGCCGGCGCTGATCTTTCCTTTACTCTTGCCCACTAAACTTGTGCCATTCGGGGACAAGGACGCCTTTCGATGGCTCGAAGACTTGGCGCTATGCTGGTGGCGGCGCGATGGAACAAGCGTGCGCGCGTCGCGGCCGTTGGGTTGGTCGCAGGCGCCGCCATCGCGACGATATCGGCCTGCACGACCGGTAATGTCTTTGCGCTGCAGCCGGCCGTCGATGTCGGCAGCCAGACGGCGGCCGTGCCGCAGCCCGATGCGCCGCAATATTCCGGCATGCAGCGTCTCGTGCCGTCCGATCCCTACATGACCCAGGCCGCCTATCCACGCATGGACGAGCCCATGTCGCCGCTCGAGCAGATGCCGGCCAGCGAGATCGACTGCCGCAACGAGCTGAAGCGGATGGGCGTCGTCTATCAGGACGTCCAGCCGATCCATGAGGGACAGTGCGGCATCGATTTCCCGGTAAAGGTCTCGGCGATCGGCAGCGTCGCGATGAAGCCGGCGGCGACGCTGACCTGCAACATGGCCGCGACCTTCGCTGCCTGGACCAAGAACGAGCTGCAGCCGGCAGCCCGCTGGCGCTATTTCTCCGGCGTCAAGGCGATCCACCAGGGCTCCAGCTATTCCTGCCGCAATATCGCCGGCGAAGGCGTGTTGTCCGAGCACGGCAAGGGCAACGCGCTCGACGTCATGAGCATCGAGCTCAACAATGGCGACGACATCGACGTCCGCAAGCCCGGCCTGTTCGCCTTCCGCACCCGCGGCTTCCTCAACAATGTGCGCGCCGACGGCTGCGAATATTTCACCACGGTGCTCGGCCCGGGCTACAACTACGACCATCGCAACCATTTCCATTTCGACATCAAGAACCGCAAGAGCGGCTACCGCGCCTGCCGCTGATTTGGGCTATCGCAACACAACCCGCTTCGTTATCCATATCGACAAAGTATCGTCTCCACAGGCCTCTGCCCAAAAACGGCCGACACAGAGTAAAATGGTCGCGCGTGGATTTTGGAGCGGTTTGTCGTGGGTAAGCGAAGCCTGAGGCGACGGGCGGCGATCTGGCTTGCAGCGGTTTGCGCCTCCTATCTGGCGCTCGCCTATGTCGCCGCGCCGGAATTCTGGACCTGGCGGGAGCGCGGCTTCCGCACCCGCCCCTTCGAGATGGTGACGCATACGCCGCAGGGCATTCCCGGCGACCCGATCAATGTCGGCCTTGTCGGCACCGAGAAGGAGGTGGTCCACGCCTTCGCGGTCGCGGGCTGGGATACGGCTGATGCCGTCACCCTCAGAACCGCGATCGATATCGGTGAAAGTGTCCTGTTTTCCCGCCCCTACCCCGATGCGCCGATGAGCCGCCTGCTGTTGGAAGGCCGCGCCCAGGACCTTGCCTTCGAAAAACCGGTCGGCGACAGCGCCGACCGGCGCCATCATGTCCGCTTCTGGCTGACGGACGCGGTCGGCGACGACGGCCGCCCGCTCTGGCTGGGCGCCGCGAGCTTCGACCGCGGCGTCGGCCTCAGCCATGATACCGGCGCCGTCACCCACCATATCGGCCCCGACATCGACGCCGAGCGCGACTTCCTGATCGGCGACCTGAAGGCCGCCGGCCTGCTCACATCCACCAGCGAGATACCGGGGATCGGCGCAACGAAGTCTGGGCGCAATGGCGGTGGCGATCCCTATTTCACCGACGGCATGGCCGTGATCGGCGTGTTGAGCACAAAAAGCAGTGACGATGCCTGGGAAGGTCATGCCAACGCGATGACGACGCCATGCGTCATCCGGTCGGCGGCTTCAGGCTGTCCCTTATGGCTTTCGCTTCCCGGACCAGCGACGACCAGTTCGATCCGAGCAGCGAGATCAGTTCCAGCGCCTGCGCCTCGGTAATACCGGTCTCCTCCAGAAGCTTCTGGACAAGGCTGCGTTTCGGTTCGAGCGCCAATGGGCAATCCCCCATAAGCCCTTCTAACTATATCATTTGATATTGGTTCCTCCCTATCTCGTTGATTTTCAACGATCCGTTTTTGAGATTTCGCGGGAGTGTCCTGCTCGGATGCCAAACTCGCCACGGCTGCTGACGCGTCTGCCGAACGACCGCCCGGAAGCCGGTGTGTCGCGCGCCAAAGCTGTCATCTGCCAAAAATACCGGCGGGCTATTTTCGAATGCGCTGCAGCAATGCTATTGACCGCCCATGCTTTATGTTGAAATCGCCGTCGTGGCCGTCCTCATCTTGGTGAACGGCCTCTTGTCGATGTCGGAGCTTGCCATCGTCTCATCGCGGCCCGCCCGCCTCAAGGCGATGATCGACCGCAACGTCAAGGGCGCCGGCCGCGCGCTGGCGCTGGGCTCGAATCCCGGCAAGTTCCTGTCCTCGGTGCAGATCGGCATCACCCTGGTCGGCGTACTCTCGGGCGCATTCTCGGGCGCGACGCTCGGCGAAAGGCTGGCGCAATATCTGGCGTCGACCGGCATCCGCGAAAACATCGCCGACCCCGTCGGCGTCGGCATCGTCGTCGCTTTGATCACCTATGCCTCGCTGATCGTCGGCGAGTTGGTGCCGAAGCAGATCGCGCTGCGCGATCCCGAGCGCGTCGCGGTCCGCGCCGCGCCGGCGATGACCATCCTTGCGACCGTCTCGGCGCCGCTCGTCTTCTTGCTCGATCTCTCCGGCCGCGCCATTCTGTGGCTGCTCGGCCAGGCCGACGAGGCGGAAGAGAAGGTCACCGACGAAGAGATCAAGATGCTGGTCGCCGAGGCCGAGCATCACGGCACAATCGAATCCGACGAGCGCCGCATGATCGCCGGCGTCATGCGCCTCGGCGACCGCGCCGTGCGCGCCGTGATGACGCCGCGCACGGAGGTCGACTGGCTCAACCTGCAGTCCGACGAGACGGTGACCCGAAAGCTCTTGATGGAAACGCAGCACTCGCGATTGCCGGTCGGCGACGGCAATGTCGACGCCATGGTCGGCGTCATCCAGACGCGCGACGTGCTGGCCGCCCTTCTTGCCGGCAGGGTTCTGGATCCGCGCCAGCACGTGCGCGCCGCACCCATCGTGCATGATCAGGCCGACGCGCTCGACGTGCTCCAGAAGCTCAGGGAATCGGACGTGCCGATGGCGCTGGTCCATGACGAGTACGGCCATTTCGAAGGCATCGTCACGCCGGCCGACATCCTGGAAGCGATCACCGGCGTGTTCCGCTCCGACCTCGAGGCCGGCGAAGAGGAAAATGCCGTCAAGCGCGATGACGGCTCATGGTTGCTCGCCGGCTACATGCAGGCCGACGAGATGGCCGAGGTGCTGGGCATCGACCTGCCGGAGAACCGCGACTACGAGACCGTGGCCGGCTATGTGCTGTCGCATCTCCACCATCTGCCGACGACCGGCGAGTGCGTCGACGCGCAAGGCTGGCGTTTCGAGGTGGTCGACCTTGACGGCCGCCGCATCGACAAGCTGATCGCCACCCGCCTGCCCGACGGACATCGGCCCGTGGCGCGCTGAGCGGAACTTTGATCGCCTGCTTGCAGTTTCAGGTCATGGGGAGAGATCCATGGCCGAAGACAAGCAAGAACGCGACGCGCGACTGAAGGCGGAGAAGGAGTTCCGGGTCCGGTTTCTCGTGCAGGAAACCGGCATCACCGAGGCCCAGGCCCGCGACCTTGTCGACATGATCGGCATCGACGCCGGTTCGCTGCTTCGCGAGGCGCGGCTGCTGAAGAAGAGATAGGTGGAATTCCACCCTGCGCAATTGACTCGTAACGGTCACATTTCGAGCGTAACCTTCATTCGTCGTCCGTACCGGATAGAGGCAAGCGGACGCTTGAAAGCGGCTATCATGCTTTCGCCCCTGTCAAGGGAGGGCAAGCATGTCAGCATGCGGTGTGGCGGATTCCGCCGAGCTCGACATTCTCACGAAAGCCTTGAACGACTACTGCGCGAGGCACCACATCGCCGACAAGGACGATCGCGAACGGATCGCGATCAGGGTCATGACGCTTTTCAGCCGTGGCGTTTCCGACCTTGTCCAGTTGTCGGTGGAGCTTGAACGCGGTTCCGTTTGATCTGTCTCGGCGCGGGCGCGGACCATCGATTGCCAACGGCAGCCGCCAAAGGCAAAGCTAACCACCTGTTGCCCCGGGCGGCCAAGCCGCGGGGGCAAGGTCCGGTCCGCAAATCCTGTGTCACCATGATAAGGGGCCGGACCGCCCGGGTTCCGCCCGCTCCCCTCTCACCGGTGGCGGTCACATCCCCATAATCAAGTCAAAGCTTATATATTTATACTGCTTATATTCGGCGATGCTAATGTTGCTTTAAAGTAACGGCAAGAAAAAATCGGTAATCGACAATTCAACTTCAATACAGGAATCAAACACCAAGTTAACCTCTTCGCGCTCTGGTCGGCGCGCGCTGTCCAGGTCGCCAGGCAACACGGCATGGGTTGGCCAGGGAATTGCAAGGGGCATTGCCATGAGAACTGTCGACGGCGCGGTTCGGCGCATTCGGGGCAATAGGCTGCTTGCGGGGGTAAGCGGGGTCGCGCTGGCCTGCTGGCTTCCAGGCGAGGCCTCGGCTGCGACCTACTACGCTGACAACTTTGCAGAGCTGCAAGCCCGCATCACCACGGCCAATAGCGACGGCGATCCGACTTCGACGATCGTGCTGACCTCCAGCTTTACCACGCCGTCTTCGGGGGGGGACCCTGACGGTCCCAACCAAGCCCATCACCATCGATACGCAAGGTTTCACCCTTTCCGGCCCGCCGAACAGCGGCATCCAATTCTCGGGCGTAGGCGCCATGAGGACGCTGGTGGGCACGTTCATGGGTACAGACGGCGGGAGCTCGGCAGCAGGGCTGCAAATCCGGAACGGGGCGTCGGTCACGAATATGGGCCTCGTCCAGGGCGGAACAAACTCCTTAGGAAATGGAGGTCCTGGCGTCGATTTCGGCGGCCCCGGCGCCATCGTTACCTTGACCAATCACGGAACCATTCGCGGTGGGCCAAGTACAAGCGGTATTGGGGGCATCGGCGTCTTCGTGCGAACCGGTGCTGGGCAGATCGTCAACACCGGCACGATCGAAGGCAGCGGCAATGGTGGCGCAATCGTGGCCAACGTCGCCACCGCCTCGATCGATGTTGTCAACAGCGGCATCATCCGGGCTGGTACCGGCGCCGACGCGATCGGGTGGAGCGTCACGCCCACGACGGGCACAATGCGCCTGGAGTTGCAGGACGGTTCGCAAATCTTCGGCAACGCGGTGGCAAACGCGACGGCGTTCGGGACCACGCCCGTCGCCGCGAGCGATCTCTTCATCCAGACCGCAATCAACGGGCAGGTCAATCTGATCTCCACGGCCGGGGCAACCCTGGGTTTCTGGGACGGTGGCAATACCGGGCTGCATGACAACGGCGTGATCGACGGCGGTGACGGCGTGTGGGATGCGACGAACCGCAACTGGACGGAAGCCGACGGCGCGATCAACGGCCCTCGCCAGTTCCGCCGTGACGGTTCTGAGCGGCGGCGCGCTCGGCGGCAACGGCACGGTGGGCTACGACGTTGCAGGCCGGCGGCGTCATCGCGCCCGGCAACTCGATCGGCCAGTTCACCATCCAGGGCGATTTCACAGGCGCCGGCGGCACGGTCGAGATTGAAACGATACTCGACGGCGATGTCTCGTCTACGGACAGGCTGGTCATCACCGGCGACACGTCGGGCACCGCCAACATCAAGGTGATCCCTGTCGGCGGCGCCGGCGCGCAGACCGTCGACGGCATCAAGATCGTCGATGTCGGCGGCGCCTCTGCCGGCACCTTCAACCTGCAGGGCGACTACATCTTCCAAGGCGACCAGGCCGTGGTGGCCGGCGCCTATGCCTACCGGCTCTATCAGAACGGCATCAGCACGCCGGCTGATGGCGACTGGTATCTGCGCTCGGCGCTGATCAATCCCGTCGATCCGGGCGGCCCGACCTCGCCGCTCTATTCGCCGGCCGCGCCGGTCTACGAGGCCTATGCCGGCGTGCTGCAAAGCTTCACCCAGCTCGGCACGCTGCAGCAGCGCATCGGTAACCGTTCGTGGGGCGGCGAGGCGCAATCGGCGGCAGGCACCCAGGGCGGCGACCCGATCTGGGGGCGCATCGAGGCCTCGCACAGCGAATTCGAGCCGGGCACGAGCACCACACCGGCACCGATTATGACGCCGATCTGTGGCGGCTGCAGGCCAGCCTGGACATGCTGCTTTCCGAAACCGCCTCCGGCATGCTGGTCGGCGGTCTCACCGTCTACTACGGCACGGTGAAATCGGACGTCTCCTCGTCCTTCGGCACCGGCTCGATCGACGCAACCGGCTATGGCTTTGGCGGCACGCTGACCTGGTATGGCAAGAACGGCTTTTATGTCGACACCCAGGCCGTGCTCACCTGGTTCGACAGCGATCTTTCTTCCGCGACACTCGGCAAGAAGCTCGCCGACGGCAACAACGGCTTCGGCTACGGCTTCGGCGTCGAGGCCGGGCAGAAGATAGCGCTCGCGGGCAGCTGGTCGCTGACGCCGCAGGCGCAGCTCTCCTATGCCTCGGTCGACTTCGACAGTTTCACCGATCCCTATGGCGCGCTGATCTCCAACGGCAGCAGCGACAGCCTGATCGGCCGGCTCGGTCTCTCCGCCGATTATGAGAGCGATTGGAAGGACAGCGAGGGCCAGACCAGCCGCTCGCATGTCTATGGGATCGCCAATCTCTACTACGACTTCCTCGACGGCACCGATGTCGACGTCTCCGGCACCAGGCTGACCAGCAAGCCGCAGCAACTGTGGGGCGGCCTGGGTCTCGGTGGCTCGCTGAGCTGGGCCGACGACCGCTATTCCGTTCATGGGGAGCTGCTGGCGCGCACCAGCTTGGAGGATTTCGGCGACAGCCATGCCTTCGGCGGCTCGGTCGGCTTCAGCGTGAAGTGGTAGGCTGGCGACGATAGGTCCAAAAAAGGCAACCAGCGGTCGCTGGAAACTTTCCGACGCGCATAGGAATTTAATCCTTGGATGGGGCGATTCTCGCGGGAGATCGCGGTGGTTCGGCGCAACAAGGCAAAGCAATTATCGGAGTCGGAGCTTGAGCGGTTCATGATAGCGGCGGGAGAGCTGCATCGCAGTATCGTGGCCCCGTTGATATCGACGCAGTGCGATCACTACCGCTCCATGCAAACCCTGCACGAGGCATTGCTGAAAGCGGTGAAGGACATCACCGGCAAGGACGCTGCTTTTATCCGCTGGTTTGGGGCGGGATCGCAGTAAACTGCGTCGCTCGCAGCACTTGCGCGCGCCTCAATGCGCGTCCGGCGGCGGCGCCTTCGGCGTCACGTTGCGCAGGAACGGCACCAGCGCCGTGGCGATGACGAAGGCCACCATGATGACCAGGAACGCGTCGGCATAGGCCATGGTGGAAGCCTCGCGATAGGTGAGCTGCCAAAGCTGCTTAAGCGCGGCGGCGTGGCCGTCGTCGATGGCGCCGGGCAACTGGCCGTAGCGCTGCGCCACGTTGTCGAGGAGGTGCATGGCCGGCTCGTTCTGCGGCGTCAGATGCGAAGCGATCGTCAGGAAATGGAAGTTGGTGCGGTTGTTGAGGATCGCGCCGCAGATGGCGATGCCGACCGCGCCGCCGAGATTGCGCATGGTGTTGAACAGGCCGCTGGCATATTTCAGCCGTTCCGGCGGCAGGCTGCCGAGCCCGAGATTGACGCTGGGCGCGACGGCGAAGACCTGCGGGAAACCGCGAAAGATCTGCGGCAGGAGGAGCTCGGCCGAGCCCCACTGGCTGGTGATGGCGGAAAAACTCCACATCGAGGCGCCGAAGGAGGCCAGCCCGAACATCATCAGCCAGCGCGTGTCGAAGCGCTTGGCAACGAAGATGTAGACCGGCACGCCCACCATCGAGGCGACGCCGGTTGAGAAGACCGCCAGCCCCGTCTCGAACGCGTTGTAGCCGCGCACATAGCCGAGGAACAGCGGCGTCAGATAGATCGTGGCGAAGATGCCGATGCCGGTGATGAAGGACAAAAAACAGCCGATGGCGAAATTGCGGTTGCCGAAGGCGCGGAAATCGACCACCGGCTGCGCATAGGTCAGGCTGCGAACGACGAACAGGATGAGCGTAACCACGGCGATGACGGCGCCGTTGCGGATCGTGGCGTCGTCGAACCAGTTCCAGCGCGAGCCTTCCTCCAGCACATATTCCGCCGTGCCGAGGCTGACCGCCATCAGCGCCATGCCGATATAGTCCGCGCCCTTCAGCAACGACAGATCGCCCTTGTCGATCTTGACCAGCAGCGCAACGAGGATGGTGATGACCACCCCGGGGATGACATTGACGTAGAACAGCCAGTGCCAGTTCAACGTGTCGGTGATCCAGCCGCCGATGACGGGCCCCAGCGTCGGCGCGATCGAGGCGATGCTGCCGACGACGGCGGCGGCATAGACGCGCCTCGGGCCCTGGAAATAATGGAAGGACGAGGTGAATACCGTCGGGATCATCGACGCACCGAGCAGCCCCTGCAGCGCGCGGAACACGATCATGCTTTCGATGTTCCAGGCGAAGCCGCACAGCATGCTGGCCAAAGTGAAGCCGGCCGCCGAGATGGTGAAGAGCCACCTCGTCGAGAAGACGCGTGTCAGCCAGCCCGACAGCGGGATGACGATGATTTCCGCCACCAGGTAGGAGGTCTGGACCCAGCCGATCTGGTCCTGCGCGGCCGACAGGCCGCCGCCGATATCCTGCAGCGAGGAGGCGACGATCTGGATATCGAGCAGCGCGATGAACATCCCCACGCACATCACCATGAACGGCAGGATGCTGGCGAGGAAAGATTGCGGGGCGGCCGGCGCTGACATGGCGCCCTCAATGCGACCCGGTATCGACGGTGACGACAGTGGACAGGCCGGGCCGCAGCGCGACCTTGCTCGCCTGGTCGGCGTCGATCGCGATCCTCACCGGCACACGCTGCACGATCTTGGTAAAATTGCCGGTCGCGTTCTGCGGCGGGATGACGCTGAAAATCGCTCCCGTGGCCGGCCCCAGGCTGGTGACATGGCCCTTGAGCGGCTGGTCGGGAGCGATATCGGCATAGACCGTCGCGGCCTGTCCGTCGGCCATCGCGCGCAACTGGTCTTCCTTGAAATTGGCGTCGACCCACAGGCCCGAGGCAGGAACGATGGTCAAGAGGTAGCTGCCCGGTGAGACATAGGTGCCGACCTGCGCCAGCCTGTTGCCGACGACGCCGTCGATCGGCGAGCGGATTTCCGTGAAGCCGAGGTCGAGTTGCGCGGTGTCGAGATCCGCCTTGGCGGCCGCGACTTCCGCGGTCGCTTCCGAAATCTGGGTGTTGAGGACGTCGAGCTGTTGTCTCGACGCCGCAAGCGCCGCCCGCGCGGCGGCGACGGATGCCTGCGCCTGGCCGTCGGCCGCAGCGCTTTTCTGGGCATCCTGCTGCGAGCCGGTCCTGGCGCTGGCAAGAACCGCGTAGCGCTTGGCGTCCTGCGCGGTGAACGCCGCAGCGGCGCTCTTGGCCTCGAGATCGGCGCTGGCCTGCTCGATCAGCGAGTTCTGCAGCGAGATCTGGGCACGCAGATTGTCGAGCGCCGACTGCTTCTGCTCAACCGATGCCTGCGCGCGTTCCAGCGCCGCCTTGAACGGCCTGTCGTCGATGCGGATGATCGGCTGGCCGGCGCTGACATGCTGGTTGTCCTGACGAGCACCTGGTCGATATGGCCGGCGACGCGCGGCGCAAGCGGCGTGACATTGCCGCCGACATAGG
Source organism: Mesorhizobium sp. M2E.F.Ca.ET.209.01.1.1 (assembly GCF_004010375.2). NCBI lineage: Bacteria > Pseudomonadati > Pseudomonadota > Alphaproteobacteria > Hyphomicrobiales > Phyllobacteriaceae > Mesorhizobium > Mesorhizobium sp. M2E.F.Ca.ET.209.01.1.1. Next base: position 88,752 of record NZ_SADP02000020.1, read on the forward strand.
CATCGTCGGTCGTCACCATGAAGCGGTTGGCCTGCCACCACTCGAAGCCATACCAACCGGCGGCAGCGATCGCGATCAGCGCAGCGCCGAGCAGCAATGGCTTGCGCCGCTTCCTGGCCGGCTTCGGGATATCGACGACCGCGGCCTGCAACTCGGCCGGGGAAAGAGTCTTGTTCATCTGCTTCGCGCCTCTTGGCCACCATTCTCGACCAGCGGCAGGCCTGAGCCCTCGCTGCTGAAACGATAGCGTTGCCGCATGCGATCGCTGGCCCTCGGTCCGGTGGCCAGGGTGAAGCCACCGCTGTCGAGCTCCCTGCCAGTCTCCTTGTCGACCAGGACGGGATCGGCCCAGCGCCCGTCAGCCGTGTCCACCACAACGAGGCTCGGGCCTTCGGGCGCCAGATGCCGGTTGCCCCAGGCCAACAGCGTAAGCAGCACCGGGCGGAAATCGCGAGCCTTGGCGGTCAGCACATACTCATGGCGAAGCGGCCGCTCGCAGTAGGCGCGCTTCTCAAACAGCCCGCGCTCGACCAGGCTGTTCAGCCGCCGCGTCAGGATGTTGGGCGCGATATCCAGGCTCTTCTGGAACTGGTCGAAGCGCGTCAGGCCCTGGAAAGCGTCGCGCAGCAACAGGATGCTCCACCACTCGCCAACGTCGTCGAGGCTGCGCGCGATGGGACATGGGCGCGTTTCGAAGCTTGTCTTGGCAACCATCTTCGTGACTCACTTTCAATATGCAAGTCAGACATAGTCGAGTTGATTGCATAATGCAAGTCACTATGCGGCGCGGGGTTGGAAACAGCCGACACGAAGCCGTGAACGGCGCCTCCTGGGCTGCCGGACAGAAGCGTGAGATTTTATCGCGTCGAGGTAAGCGGAGAGACGGTCAGGCCGGCCGTATAGCGCGGGCGATGGCGCCGTTCCTGGCAATCAAAATGGCGCGCAGTGTCTGCTGGCTGTTTGGCTATTCCCGGACGAAGGTGTCGAGGCTCGTGCCAAAGGCACGCCAGGTTCCGACCCGCTTGCGGGAAGCGATTTCGCCTTCCTTGCCGGTGATGGTGCTGCCCGCCACCGTCAGCCACATCGTCTCCAGCTTGCCGTCCCGCAATATGCCGGTGTAGCTCACCGCGGCCGGGCCGGCCGTACCCTCGCCGGCGGCCGTTACTCCAATGACGTCGCCATGCGCGATGCCGAATATCGGCACGGTCTGCCCATAGAAGCTGCTGTCTTCGAGCGCCGTGCGAAACGTGCCTTCAACCCGGCCGCCATCCTCGCCGGTGATGTCGAGGACAGACCCATACTGGTTGCGCCATTTGCCAAGCCAAGGCATTCCGCTCCTCCGCGACCGTCTTCGTATTTCGGCGGATTCGGGCCTGCATCTAACGCGCTGTTCCGAGCGGTCAAGTGACCGGCAGACGTGATCGGGCCAAACGCGGGACAGTGTGACGCTTAAGGGGACCAAGCAAGATAGGCAGCTTTGGTTCTGGTACATTAAAAGGGGGGGCGCCCGGCGCCGCCCCTTCTTACTGGGAGGACAAACTCGATTGACCGCTCAAGCAGCCTGCGCTTCGCCGGCGATCGCGTCGGCGGCACGCGCCGCCTTCAGCACCTTCGCCCACCAGGCGACGTCGTTGACCAGCGCGGCGGCGGCCTGGTTCAGATGCTCGATGTCCTCGAGCTTCTTGTCGCCCTGGCGCACGGCAAGGTAATCGCCCCAGGCGATATGCACGGCCGACTTGACCGGAGCCATCTGCAGCTCGACCGCGATCAGGCGGAGTTGTTCGACCGCGCGCGCGCCACCGACCGAGCCATAGCCGATAAAGCCGGCCGGCTTCTTGTTCCATTCATTGGCGGCGTAATCGATGGCGTTCTTCAAGACACCGGTCGGAGCGTGATTGTATTCGGCGGCGGTGAAGATGAAGCCGTCGAACTCGGCGACCTTTCTCTGCCAGCGCTGCGCCACTTCGTTCTGCGACGGCGCCCAGGCGGAGGAAGCGACCTCGTCGAAGAAGGGCAGCGGCCAGTCACGCAGATCGACGATCTCGACGTCGATATCGTCGTGCGACTTGGCGATCTTGGCGATCCACTGCGTCGGCGCGTCGGCGAAGCGGGCGGCGCGCGTCGAACCGACGACAATGGCGATTTTGGGCTTGGACATAAGGGGCTCTCCTTGCGGGAATTTCTGGTATCGTTTGGATACCGGCGCTATATGTGATACTGACAAATTATCGCGCAAGGAGGCACGTTTTTGTTACTGAGGCACCCGCATATCACCGAGGACTGCCGCGCCGTCTCGGAAATCCTGCAACGGGTCGGCGACAAATGGACCGTGCTCGTGGTCGGCAAGCTGGGCGACGGCGCGCTGCGCTTCAACGAATTGCGCGCCGCCGTCGGCGGCATTTCGCAGAAGATGCTGACCACCACCTTACGCGGTCTGGAACGCGATGGGTTCGTGACGCGAAAAGTGTTTCCGACCATTCCGCCACGTGTCGATTACGAGCTGACCGAGCTCGGCCACGAGCTGCTCGTGCCGGTCGGCGCGCTCGGCGAATGGGCTCGGAAGAACACCAATCGGGTTCGCGAGGCGCGGGCGAGATTCGACAGCCAACAGGCCTGAAACCCTTGTAGTTCAAAGGTTTCTGAACCATTGGATCAACCGTGCGGCTCGGCACCGGACCTATCGCACATTCCGGCTTCGATCGGATTTGCTGGGGCTCCGCAGCCAGCCTCGCAGGTGTCTGCGTGTATCCGTCTCGACAAGGATGACTGTCTTTAGCCGGCCACCGATCAGGCGCTTACAGCGGTAGTGTTGCAGCACGCCGTCGAGCCGTTTTCCTGCCGCGCGGCCTTCTTGTCGATCGCCTTCGGGTCCCTCACGCAGGCGACGCGTGGAAGGTCCTTCCTGACTTCCACATAGGCCGTTATGCCGAGCAGGCAGACCAGCGCGATAAGGGCTGCCACGAGCCAGCCGTTCAGCATGTGTTGACGCATTGTTTTCCCCCTCGCGACCTCAAGATGGGGCGCGAAGGCAACCATTGGATGTCGCGAAGCGCATCTCCCGCGCGGGCGTTGTTACAAAACCGTGAATCGGAGACCTGTCAGCTCTCGGCCGGAACCGGCTTCGGTTTGCCTTCGCCGTCGAGCGCCACCATGACGAAATCGGCATGGGTGACCTTTTCCATCAGGTCGGAAAGGTATCGCTGCGCCCAGGCCTCGACTTTGAGCACCATCGAGGTGCGGCCGACACGCTCGACATGGGTGTAGATGCAGAGCGTGTCGCCGATCTTCATCGGCTTGGCGAAGGACATCTCCTTGACCGCGGCGGTGACCACCCGCCCCTTGGCGCGCTCGGCGGCGCGGATGCCGCAGGCAAGGTCCATCTGCGCCATAACCCAGCCGCCAAAGATGTCGCCGGCCGCATTGGCGTCGGACGGCATGGCGAGCGTGCGCAGCGTGAGGTCGCCAAGCGGTTTTCCGTCCGCGTAATGCACCATGGGGAAGTCCTTCAGCCGCTGCTTTCCTGAACCCGTAGCAACGCGGTTGCGATGTCGCAAGCTCTGCTGAAAGCGAAAACCACGCCGCCGGAGCAGTCGCTTTTTTCACAAGCGATGCCGGAAGGTCCGGCGACGACGTGAACCGGCAATGTCTAGGCTAGGCCGCGAATTTCGGAGCGCGCCCGCCTATCATGCAGACTTATGACTTCATCATCGTCGGCTCCGGCTCGGCCGGCTCGGTCATTGCCGACAAATTGTCGGCCTCGGGCCGCTTTTCGGTGCTGGTGCTGGAGGCCGGCGGGACCGATCGGCGCTTCTACGTCCAGATGCCGCTCGGCTACGGCAAGACCTTCTTCGACCCGGCCGTCAACTGGAACTACAAGGCCGAGCCGGATCCCGGCTTAGCGGGCAATGCCGACCACTGGCCGCGCGGCAAGCTGCTCGGCGGCTCGAGCTCGATAAACGCCATGGTCTTCATCCGCGGCGCGCGCGAGGATTTCGATGCCTGGGCCGCCGCCGGCAATCCCGGCTGGAGCTATGACGACCTCCTGCCCTCCTTCAAGGCGATGGAAGACAATGAAGCCGGCGCCGATCGATGGCGCGGTGTCGGCGGACCGCTGCATGTCACCGATTGTTCGCGCGCTGTGCACCCGCTGACCAAGCGCTATCTCGCCGCAGCCGAGCAGGCCGGCCTGCTCTTCAATCCGGACTTCAACGGCGCCTCCCAGGAAGGCGTCGGCGTCTACCAGATCACCACCAAGAACGGCCGCCGCATGTCCGCCGCCCGCGCCTTCCTGTGGCCGGCGATGAAACGCGGCAACGTTCGCGTCGAGACCAACGCGCTGGCGACAAGAATCCTGTTCGAGGGCAAACGCGCCGTCGGCATCGAATACGAGCAGAACGGCGAGAAGAAAACCGCACGCGCAGGCCGCGAGGTGATCCTATCGGGCGGCTCGATCAACTCTCCGCAATTGCTGCAGCTGTCCGGCGTCGGCCCCTCGGCGCTGCTTGGCAATCTCAACATTCCAGTGGTCCACGCCAATGACAATGTCGGCGCCAACCTGCAGGACCATGTCGGCATCAATTACACGTTCAAAGGCAAGCTGCCGACGCTGAACCAGATCCTGCGGCCCTGGTGGGGCAAGCTGCTCGTCGGCATGCAATACATCCTGGTGCGCTCCGGACCGCTGTCGCTGTCGATGAACAATGCCGGCGGCTTCTTCCGCACCGACCCGTCGATGACGCGGCCGAACATGCAACTCTATTTCCAGGCCTTCTCGACCGTCATCCCGAAGAGCGGCGAACGTCCGATCCTGACGCCCGATCCCTGGCCGGGCTTCTCGATCGGCCTGTCCAACTGCCGGCCTTCGAGCCGCGGCGAGATCATGATCCGCTCGAACAACCCGCGCGACTATCCGAGGATCACGGCCAATGCCTATTCGACCAATGCCGATGTCGACGAGATGCTGGCGGCGGTGAAGTTCGTGCGCAAGATCGCCGCGATGCCGGCCATGGCCGAGATCATCGAGGAAGAGGTGCTGCCTGGACCGTCGATCCGGTCGGACGCCGACCTGATCCAGGATTTCAGGAAACGCTCGGGCACCGTCTATCACCCGGTCTCGACCTGCCGCATGGGGCCGGACGCCACGCGCGCCGTGGTCGACCCGCGGCTGAAGGTTCACGGGCTGGACGGCCTGCGTGTCATCGACGCTTCGATTTTCCCCGACAACATCACGGGCAACACCAATGCCGCCTCGATCCTGACCGGGTGGAAAGGCGCCGACCTGGTTCTGGAGGACCACACATGAAAATCACCGACGTGAAGACCTGGGTTGTCGGCAACCCGCCGCCCGGCATCGGCGGCAAGTATTTCATCTTCGTCAAGCTCACCACCGATGGCGGCGTCGTCGGCTATGGCGAGGCCTACAACGCGACCTTCTCCGCGCATGTTACCGCCAGGATGATCGAGGACATGGCCGAGCGCTACCTCGTCGGTCGCGATCCGCACGATCTCGAAAACCTGTTCCGCCGCATCTATTCCTCCGGCTTCACGCAACGCCCCGACGTCTCCGGCATGGGCTGCTTCTCGGCGCTGGAAATGGCGTGCTGGGACATCATCGGCAAGGAGGCCGGCAAACCGGTCTACAAGCTGCTCGGCGGCCAGGTGCACGAGACGCTGCGCTCCTACACCTATCTCTACCCGCACACCGGCAGCGTTCACTCGGAGGATGCCCGCGGCAAGAACGTCTACAACGACCCCGACATGGCCGCCGCCTGCGCGCTCGAATATGTCGAGCAGGGTTTCAACGCCGTGAAGCTCGACCCGGCTGGCCCCTACACCGCCTATGACGGTCACCAGCCGCGCCTGATCGATATCGACCTCTCGGCGCGGATGATCAAGGCGATCCGCGAGGCTGTCGGCACCAGAGCCGACATCCTGTTCGGCACGCACGGCCAGTTCACCGCATCCGGCGCGCTGCGCATGGCGCGCGCCATCGAGCCTTACGATCCGCTGTGGTTCGAGGAGCCGGTGCCGCCTGATATGCCCGAGGTGATGGCGCAGGTCGCCCGCGGCACCTCGATCCCGATCGCCACTGGCGAGCGGCTGACCACGAAATTCGAGTTCGCCCGCGTCATCGAGAACCGCGCCGCGACCATCCTGCAGCCGGATCTCGGCCGCTCCGGCGGCATCCTCGAGACCAAGAAGATAGCCGCCATGGCCGAGGCCTACCACATCCAGGTGGCGCCGCACTGCTATTGCGGCCCGATCGTCGGCGCCGCCAACATCCAGCTGGCCGTCACCCTGCCCAACTTCCTCATCCTGGAATCGCTGAAGCAGTGGGACGGTTTCCATGCCACCCTGCTCAAGAAGAAGATCGAATGGCAGGACGGCAATGTCATTCCGTCCAAGGAGCCCGGCCTCGGCGTCGAGCTCGACGAGGCGGTCTGCGACGCGCATCCCTATAGCGGCAAGGACCTGCATCTGCAGATGATGCAGACGCCGCTGATGCCGTGACCCTCGCTTACGCCTTCATCGGCCTTGGCCATCTCGGCGGCAACCTTGCCGCCAGCCTGCCGCGCAACGGCTTTGTCGTCACTGTCTTCGACCGCGACCCGGCGGCGGTCGAGCGCCTCGTCGCGCTCGGCGCCATTGCGGCGGACAGCCCGGCCGAGGCTGCCGCCCGTGCCGGCAATGCGATCACCTGCCTGCCCTCGCCAAAGGTCAGCGAAGCGGTGCTCGCCGACCCGGACGGATTGCTCGAGGGTCTGCCGGCGGGCGGCACCTGGATCGAGATGTCGACCAATGGCCGCGACGAGATTTTGCGGCTCGCCGCGCTTGCTTCGGCAAAGGGCATCGAGACGCTGGAATGCCCGGTCACCGGCGGCGTGCATCTGGCGGCGGCGGGCAGGATCACCGCGCTCGTCGGTGGCGATCCCGCACTCTACGAGAAGCACCGGCCGGCGATTGAGGCGATGTGCGCGAAATCCTTCCTGATGGGCCCGATCGGCTCGGCCGCGGTGATCAAGGTCATCACCAACATGCTGGCATTCATCCATCTGGTCGCCGCCGGCGAAGCGCTGATGCTGGCCAAGCAAGGCGGGCTCGACCTTGCACAGGCCTACCACGCCATCGTCGCCTCCTCCGGCAACAGCTTCGTCCATGAGACTGAAAGCCAGCTTGTGCTCAACGGCTCCTACGATATCGGCTTCACCATGGACCTGGCGCTGAAGGACCTTGGCTTCGCGCTCGCGATGGGCCGGGATTTCGGCGCGCCGCTCGATCTGGCATCGCGCGTCAACGCGATTTTCGAGGAGGGCAAGCGCGCGTACGGCGGCAATGCCTGGTCGACGCAGATCGTCAAGCTGCTCGAGGATGCGGTCGGCACGGAGCTTCGCGCGCCGGGCTTTCCGGCCAGGCTCGAACTGTAATCCGGCTAAAATTAGCCAGCTGTTTCAATCGCCTGACTGCGCCGGTTGAATCGGCCTCTCAAGCAGTTGATTCAGCCTCTCAAGGTCAGCGCGCCTGGCAGGATTTCGAACGTCGCCGGAATCCGGCCCGGCGACTCCCCGTCTATATCCACCAGCGCACCGTTCTTCTCGATATTACCTAACGGCTCGACCAGCACCTTGCGTCCGCGCAGGATGGTGATCGCCGGATGGTCGCGGTGGCGGCCGCCATAGAGCAGGCGGATGTCCCTTATCAGGCCGAGCTTGCCGGCGGCGCGCAGGATGACGATGTCGAACTGGCCGTCGGCAAGTTCGGCGTCCGGGGCGATCATCATGCCGCCGCCGAAGAATTTGCCGTTGGCCACCGCCATCAGCGCCATGCGTGCCTCGACCGGCTCGCCGTCGTCGATGGTGATCCGAACGTCCTGGAAGCGATAGCGGACGAACTCCAGCACCGTGCGCCAGAAGAACAGCGCCTTGGCCGAGACCCTGCCCTTGCGCTTGTCGGCATTGACGGCGCGATCGGTGGCGCCGGACAGGCCCAAGCTGGCGATGTTGATGAAGTGGCGGCTGGCCAGCGCGCCATGATCGTCGATATAGCAGACGCGGCCGGCGTCGATTTTCCGACCCTTGGCATCCGCCATTTGCTTGACCGAGGCGTCTATGCCGCGCGGCAGGCCAAGCCCGCGCGCGAAGTCGATGCCGGTGCCGCAGGGCAGAAGTCCAAGCGCGCTTTCATGACCGATCTCGGATTGCGCCTGCAAAAGCCCGTCGGCCACCTCGCTGGCGGTGCCGTCGCCGCCGGCCGCGATCACCAGCTCGCATCCGCTGGCTGCGAGGTCGATCGCCAGCCGCTCGGCGTCGCCGCTGGCTTGCGTCTCGCGCAGGTCGAAATCGCCGAAATTCGCCTTGAGCGATGCCGCGGCCTCCGCCCAATGCCGCTTGAGCTTGCCGCCTCCGGCAATCGGATTGAGAACCACCCCGACCTTCAATCCGACCTCCCCCGAGGCACATCGCACAAATGCGCGGCGGAGTCCGCGCTGGCGCCCAAGTCCTTTGCCGGTCCAAACTTCAATGCCGGCCCAAACTCTTTTGCCGGCATTGAAACGCGGACCGGCCGGCGGGGCAAGGCTCCAACATCGAAGGTCGGTAAAAAAGCGGGGCAGGCTGTCTAAGGGGTTCGGCCGCCGAGTTCCGAGGCTTTTGCCGTTGGTCCCCGATAATCCCGCTATCCACAGGCGGGTGGGCATTCCGCAAACCGCTTACCCGGCGTACATTCAACCCATCTCAGGCGGCCACTGAACGCCCCAGCCGAAAGGCAAAAGCGCAAGGCGGATTTCCTGAGGCCCGTACGGCCCAGAACGAGAGCAGGTTCGCCTGTTGGAGGGACGGATGCCGAGACCTACGGGTGCCGCGGAAAGCGTGCCAACGCCGACGGGCGGACCGATGCTGCCATGAAGGCCGGGAAAAACCTTCGATGGCACGCTGGGCGAAGCCCGCAAGGGTGGAGATCGGCGTGGTCTGGAACGGGCGCTGCCCTCGGGTGGTGACTGGCAGGACCGTCAAAATCAAGGCTGGCCTGGCGCGACGACTTTACGGAAGTTGCTGCCTTGACCGGTTCCTGATCTGACAGGGAGGCGCTGGGAGAAATCCCAGCGCCGACTGTCTTTTTGGGACGGCCAGGCCTGCCTGAGGCATTTCGGTCACAGTCGCCGCCTGAGCAAACCTTCGGAAACGCCCCGTCATCCACATTTCACAATCGCGGCCAAATCCCGCCTTGTTCGGCGCGGATTGATGCAAGTGGGAAATGGGTAGCGATTTCGAAGGGACAAGACCGTGATCAAGACCGCCCTTGTCGCCATGACCATCGTCGGCTGCGACTGCGACGCCAAGCTGTGCGAATATATCGGCGAGACGCCGGCCAAATGGGCGACGATCGCCGACTGCGAAGCGGCGATGAAGAGCCAGATGCTGCATCAGCGCAATTTCAACTATCCGCTGGTTTCAGGCATCTGCCGCGTCAAAGGCTCGGCCTCGTCGTCCGAACTTGCGGCGAAAGCCTCCAGGCCGGATCTGAAGCCCAGGAACCGCGTCGTCGAAACCATCGCCCCGCTGCCACCCGAGCTCGACCATCGCCCAAGCGTTCCGGTGGGCGGAACGGTGACGGCCAGCGAAACCGAAGCCGCGAAGCCGGTCGCCTTCGATGGGTCGGTCGATGGCGGCCGCGCCGTGCTTTACCGTACCAAGGCCGGCTATGCCGTGGTCAAGACCGATCTCAGCCGCGCCGCCGGCGCGACCGTGGACGCGGCGAAGCGCTCGGCTAGCTGGCTGGCCGGTCTGACCGGGCTGTAGACCTGCCCAAAGTGTGTAGAGATCAGGTCAGGCCGGCCTCACCTGAATATCGGCAGCCTCACAGCTTGATCTTCAGGGTCTCCCAGAACTTGTCGATCAGCGGCTGTTCCGTGGCGTTGTCCTGATCGCCGATGCGCGTGATGAACAGCAGCCCCTGATCGGCAGTGCCGAACCCGACGATCTCGAAATTCGCGCTGTCGGTGCGCGTCTTCACCGTAGCTTTAAGTCCGGTCAGTTCCTTGCCGTCGGCAAGCTTGCGGGTCGTCGGCTGCTGCGTCAACCGCCCGCCCGCCTGGACCGTTTCCCTGGTCATCTCCTGCAGCATCAGCTGGTTGAGGGAGACCGGGTTCATCTCGTCGTATTTCTGCACCACGACGAGGGTGCCGAGCGCAGATGCCATCAGATACTGGGCGATGCCGTCGCCGAGATCGGTCCTCGTGACCGAATAATTGCTTGGATGGACGAAGGAGAAGGTGCCGCCGGAGAAGGTGGCGAAGTCATTGTGCTCGAGCCTCACCTTGCTGGTCTTGCCGCTGGGGAGCTTCACATCGATATCCTCGCCCGGATCGATGTCGACGGTCACGCCATCGATGGTCAGCTTAAAGGCCTTCGGGTCTTCGGCACGGACAACCCCGGCGCAAAGCATGATCGCGCCGAACGCCGCAGCCGCAATTCTCAGTCGCATGTCCTGTCCTCTCCGCGCAATTTCGACGTAGCGCTTATCATTTTTTGAAGACGGTTGAGGTTGTCACTCTGCAACACCCGGTTGATCACATCCCCGCGATGCGGAAAGATAGCGGCCTTTCGAAAATGGGGGCCCTTCGATGACCTTGGCTGTTCGCGCCGCACTGTGTCTTGTCTCTGTGTTGGGGTCGGCGACGGCCGGCGCTCAGGCTACCGATCCGAACGATGACCACGTGACCATATTCGCTCCCGGCGATCCGGAAATGGCAGCCGCGACAAAGCAGGCGCTTTCCAGCCTCGACGAGTTCCTCGCGCTCGCCGACAGCCCTCCAGCCGGCACATCGCGCTTCAAGCTGAAGGTGAAGGTAAAGGACGGCAATATCACCGAGCATTTCTGGGTCGTGCCCTTCCGCCGCACCGAAGCCGGATTCGTCGGAATCCTGTCGAACCAGCCCGCCGAGGTGCATAACGTCGTGCTCGGCCAGAACATCGAATTCACCAGGGATGACATTTCCGACTGGGGCTACACCAGGAACGGCCATCAGGTCGGCAGCTTCACCGTCTGCGTGATGCTCAAGAAGATGTCGAAGGAAGAGGCCGAGTACATGCGTACCCAATACGGCTTCGACTGTTGAGCTTCACTCGGCAGCTTCATCCCTTGCGCCGGTCTTGCGCACCAGCGCTGCCGTCGCCAGCATGGCGCCGAGATCAGTGATCATCGGCGCGACATGCCTGTTGTAGTCGATCGGTTCCGAAATATCCGGCAGCTCGAAGAAGTTCTGCGAACGCGGCATCAACAGAAAGCCGTCGCTGCCGCTGAGCGCCACCCGCGCCTGGTCGTAGGGCCACGTCTCGCGCAGCCAGGTCAGCGCCTGCGCCATCCGGCCGGTCACCAGCGGCCGCGCCGCCTCGACATTGTCGGTGCGGAATTCATAGGTGGCATCCAAGTCCTCGACGCCGGATGACAGCTCCTGCATCTTCGAGGCGAACATGCCGCGGAAGAAATGCGCCACCTTACCGGCCTTGCGCGCCGCAACCAGCGTTCCCGGGAACGGCTCGATGGTCTCGAAGGCGACGATGACGCCCTTGAAGGCGGTCGTCTCGCTCTTGCCGGAACCCTCCCAGAGCTTCGCCTCATAGAGCTCGAAGGGAAAATCTTCGTAGCGCCCCGAAATGACGTCGTCGAAGCTCTGCCGGTTGAAGGCGCCGACCGTTTCCCGCGGCATCCTGTCGAAGGAGTTCGGCCGCGCGCCATGCTGGTAGCGGACATCGCGCACGAAGCCGAAGATCATCGGCAGCAGCGTGTCGCGGAACGACTGCTGCAGCCGGGTCGCTGGCCGCAGCGCCTGGAAATAGAGCACCACCGCAACGATCACGCCGCCGAGATAGAGAAAGACATGCGGCGTCGAGAGCCACTGTTCGTGCGGATCGGCGGCGGCGTTGAACAGCCAGGCTATCAGCGCGACAAAGACGACGACCAGGCCGACGAACACCGGCACCCGCCAGCGAACCTGTCTCTGAACCGACGCCCGTTTCGCCTCATACGCCTCGATGCCGCGCCTGATGCCCGCGATCACCGCCTCGCTCGGCATGAAATCCGCTGCTTCCATGGCCACCCCCGGCCGCCGCTGAGATCGGCTCATGATAGCGGCTTTTGCGCGAAAGTCGCCTGCGCTCGCGGCTATGTGCACCTAGTTCGCGGCAGCTGGAAAAATCGCCTCGAGCCGCGCCGCAACCCTTTGCTTGAGGGGGCCATCCAACGCCTCCACCGGCACCAGCCGCTCGTGATTGCCTGCTCGCAGCCGCATGAAGAAATGCTGCCGGTAGGCGGCGATCATGCCGCGCGTGGCGGGATCGGCGCTGACATCGACGACGAATATCGAGCCGATCCGTGCCGGCCATGGCAGCCTGGCCAAGGCAGTGCCGAGGAAATCGCCGAGCCCATAGGCGGTGACGCTGCCGCCGATCCGTTCGACCGGTTGCACGACATGGGCGTGATGCCCGACGATCAGCCCAGCGCCATAGTCCGCCAGCCGCTTCGCCAACGCCCGCGTCGCCGGCCTCGGAAAATGCCGGAACTCCCAATCCCAATGCGGCACCGCGCAAAGCAGGTCGATGTCGGAAGCAGCCTCGCGCGACCATTTGGCGGCACGCACGGAGATACGTTCCTCAAATGGCACGGTGCCGGTGTTACGCCAGAGCGTGAAGGCCGCGAAGCCGATGGTCAGCGATCCGGCCGCATGACGCTGGACCGGTCCGCCGGCAAGCGTGCCGATGGTCCGGATCCCGAGCCGGCTGAGCGCCGCGATCGTTTCCTCGAAACCGGCAATCCCCTGGTCGAGCACATGGTTGTTGGCCAATGACAGCACGAGCCTGTCGCGCGCGATGCCCGCGACTGCGAGCGCACCGGCCAGGAAATTCTCGCTCATCGCATGATGCGTGCCGAGCCATGTACCCATCGCCGCGCGTGGGCGCTCGACGATCGGGCTTTCGCAATTGCCGACCACGAGGTCGGCGGATGAAAGCAGCGCGGCGATCGCCGGATCGCATTCTGGGACATCGCGATTGGCGACCGCCGAGATGTCGCCGACGAACGCCAGCCGCACCGTCCGCATCGGCGGCGGATCGATCAAGCTCGCCGCCGGCACCGCGAAACCGCTTCCGTCGCCGCCAAGCGAGGGTCTCAGCAAGCGCGGCAGCCATGACAGCTTGTAGGAAAGTGGATAGTTCGACACGGGCAGGTCCAGTTTTATCCTCTGTAGACTGTCTGTCCGGCCGGTTGAAGCCGGACGCCATTGCGAAAGTGCGCTCGCCGGTCGGCACGGACTGGGAGGGACGCCTTGAGCCAAATATGTGTATGCTCGCGACATGACGCAGTGGAGGGCGATGACGATGCGTAGAGCGATCCTTGTAGCAGCCTTGTTTGCATTTCTGCCTGCGTCCTTCGCCTGGGCGGAGATGCCGGAAGCAGCCAACACAATGTTCGAGGCCAGGAGCGTGAGCGAACGCAACGCGGCGCTGTCGACGCTAGAGACGGCAGCAGCCAAGGACCCGGCATCGGCCTATGCCGCCGGCGCCGGCGAATTCTTCACCGCCCTTGAGCTGCTGGCCGGCGGTCTGCATCGCCACGGTTTCGAAAGCCCGAAATCCTTCATGCTGCCGCTGATGCAGTTGCCTGTGCCGGACAACCCCGACCCGCAACCGCTACCTATGAAGAATTCCGTGCCATCCTGGTCGCCTTTCGCGACCGGCTGGAAAAATCCGCCGCCACGCTGGGCTCCGTGCCGAACGATGCCGATATCGGCATGGTGATCGACCTCACCCGCGTCGGCATCGATCTCAACGAGGATGGCAAGCTGGTGCCCGACGAAAGCATCGCCGCGATCATGGCCTCGCTTGCCCACGGCAGCATCGACACCAGCAACACTGCGCCGTCGCTGACCTTCCGCTTCGACCGCGCCGACGGTTTCTGGCTGCAAGGCTACGCCGAGTTCCTGATGGCGCAGGCCGATTTCTGGCTGGCGCATGATTTCAGGGCCATGTTCGACGGCTCCTTCCACATGCTGTTCCCGCGCGCCAAGCTGCCCTTGCAGGATGCGCTGGTGCCGCCGGATGGCGGCATGAGCGGCAACATCTTCACTTCCGAATGGCGCTTCGCCGACTTCGTCTCACTGGTGCATCTCGTCAACTGGCCGGTGGTCGAGCCGGAGCGCCGGCAGGCCGCGCGCCGCCACCTTCTGGAAATGATCCGGCTGTCGCGCGAGGACTGGAAGGCGATCCTGGCCGAGACCGACAATGACCGCGAATGGCTGCCAGGGCCGCAGCAGAAAGGCGCCAATCCCCTCACCGGCCTCGAGGTCGGCCAGGAGCAGGTGACGGCCTGGCTCGCCACGCTGACCATGGCCGAGGACCTTCTGGAAGGTCGCGCGCTGCTGCCGCATTTCCGCATCGCCGGCAAGGGCATCAACATGAAGCGCTTCTTCGACGAGCCGAAACCCTTCGACCTCGTGCTGTCGATCACCGGCCCCGGCATCGCGCCTTATCTGGAAAGCGGCAGGATCCTCACCAGCGACGATTTCGGCCAGATCCGGCGCGAGTTCGGCGGCGCTGGGTTTTTGACATTCGCGCTGTGGTTCAATTGAGTCTTGGGTTCCTCGCCTCCACGGACGTGGGGGAGGTGGCTCGGCGAAGCCGAGACGGAGCGGGGGAGCGCCGGTTCGGGCAGCGCCTCGACGAGAAGGGTTCCGACCTTACGAAGCCCCCTCTCCGTCCGCTTCGCGGACACCTCTCCCCCGCCCGAGGCGGGACGAGGAATCGGGTCGGCGTTAGCCTCGCCCAGCGGATCATGACGTCTCTCCTGACAGCCTTCTGTCAGCAGCGTCCGCGCTTGGGCAGCGCCGTTTCACTCGCCCCTTTCCATTTCGGCCGAGTCCACCCATATTCGGCCCATGGCCAGACATCCTGACAAGAAGACGCCTTCGCAAGACGGCGCGCCGAAGCGGCGCAGCCCGCTGACCGACTTCCTCGACGCCGCCGAGCCGTTGAACCCCGGTGGCTTCGCCGAGGCGCCGCAGACCGAGTTTTCCGGCGCGCCCCTGACCGGCTCGATCTCCGATTGGGCCGGGCAGATCGAGCGCGAGGCGGAAAAGCAGCCGAAGGCCAAAGCCCCGAAGAAGATCCCCGAGCGCTCGTCGGCGCCGGGGCGTACGGCGCGCGGCACCTCGATGGGCGGCGCGGCTTCGGCCAAGGAACGCGCCGCCGCCGGCCTCAACCCGGTCGCCGGCCTCGACATCAGCCTGGAGGATGCCGAGACGGTTTCGTCGAGCGGTGTCACCGCGACTGTTGCCGCCCTGTCGGCGCTGATCGAATCCGGCAATCCGCTGCACAAGGACGGCCAGCTCTGGACGCCGCACCGTCCGGCCCGGCCGGAAAAGTCGGAAGGCGGCATCGCCATCAAGATGGTGTCGGACTTCGAGCCCGCCGGCGATCAGCCGACCGCCATCAAAGACCTCGTCGAAGGCGTCGACCGGAACGACCGCACCCAGGTCCTGCTCGGCGTCACCGGCTCGGGCAAGACCTTCACCATGGCCAAGGTGATCGAGGAAACGCAGCGCCCTGCCCTGATCCTGGCGCCCAACAAGACGCTGGCCGCGCAACTCTACGCCGAGTTCAAGAAATTCTTCCCCGAGAACGCGGTCGAGTATTTCGTCTCCTACTACGACTATTACCAGCCGGAGGCCTACGTCCCGCGCACCGACACCTATATCGAGAAAGAATCCTCGATCAACGAGCAGATCGACCGCATGCGCCACTCGGCAACGCGCTCGCTGCTCGAACGCGACGACGTCATCATCGTCGCTTCCGTCTCCTGCATTTATGGTATCGGCTCGGTCGAGACCTATACGGCGATGACTTTCCAGATGCAGGTCGGCGACCGGCTCGACCAGCGCTCGCTTCTCGCCGACCTCGTCGCCCAGCAGTACAAGCGGCAGGACATCAACTTCGTGCGCGGCTCGTTCCGCGTGCGCGGCGACACGATCGAGATCTTTCCAGCCCACCTCGAGGACCGCGCCTGGCGCATCTCGATGTTCGGTGACGAGATCGAGTCCATCACCGAATTCGATCCGCTGACCGGCCAGAAGACCGGCGAGCTGAAGAGCGTCAAGATCTACGCCAATTCGCACTATGTGACTCCGCGCCCGACCTTGAATCAAGCCATCAAGTCGATCAAGGAAGAACTCAAGCATCGCCTGCAAGAGCTTGAAAAGGCTGGACGCTTGCTGGAGGCGCAGCGGCTGGAGCAGCGCACGCGCTTCGACCTGGAGATGCTGGAGGCGACCGGCTCCTGCGCCGGCATCGAGAACTATTCGCGCTATCTCACCGGCCGCGCCCCGGGCGAGCCGCCGCCGACTTTGTTCGAATATGTGCCCGACAATGCGTTGATCTTCATCGATGAGAGCCATGTCACCGTGCCGCAGATCGGCGGCATGTATCGCGGCGACTTCCGCCGCAAGGCGACGCTGGCCGAGTACGGATTCCGCCTGCCCTCCTGCATGGACAACCGGCCGCTGCGCTTCGAGGAATGGGACGCCATGCGCCCGCTGTCGGTCGCCGTTTCGGCGACGCCCGGCGGCTGGGAACTGGAGCAGTCCGGCGGCGTCTTCGCCGAGCAGGTCATCCGCCCGACCGGGCTGATCGATCCGCCGGTCGAGGTGCGCCCGGCCAAGAGCCAGGTCGACGACGTGGTCGGCGAGATCCGCGATACGACCCGGGCCGGCTATCGCACGCTGGTTACCGTTCTCACCAAGCGCATGGCCGAGGACCTCACCGAGTATCTGCATGAGAACGGCATCCGCGTCCGCTACATGCACTCCGACATCGACACGCTGGAACGCATCGAGATCCTCCGCGATCTCCGCCTCGGCGCCTTCGACGTGCTGGTCGGCATCAACCTTCTGCGCGAGGGTCTCGACATTCCCGAATGCGGCTTCGTCGCCATTCTCGATGCCGACAAGGAAGGCTTCCTGCGTTCCGAAACCTCGCTGATCCAGACCATCGGGCGCGCCGCCCGCAACGTCGACGGCAAGGTCATCCTCTATGCCGACCAGATCACCGGCTCGATGGAGCGGGCGATGGCGGAGACGAACCGCCGCCGCGAGAAGCAGATGGAGTGGAACGCCGCCAACGGCATCACGCCGGAATCGGTCAAGTCGCGCATCGCCGACATTCTCGATTCCGTCTACGAGAAGGACCATGTCCGGGCCGACATCTCGCAGTTCACCGACGATGCCGGTGCGATGATCGGCAACAATTTGAAGACCCACCTCGAGGCGCTCGATAAGCAGATGCGCGACGCAGCCGCCAATCTCGACTTCGAGAAGGCCGCGCGCATCCGCGACGAGATCAAGCGGCTGCGCGAAATGGAGCTTGCCATCTCCGACGACCCGCTGGCGCGCGAGGTGGAAAGCCAAAGCCCCGCTTCGGGCCGCGAGAAAGGCAAGCACAACAAGGGCGTCGCCAAACATCGCACGGCCGAGGAGCAGGAGCGTTTCCGCAGGCTCGATGAGGCGCGCGCTGCCGAAGAAGCCGCCAAGGCGGCCAGGCCCAACATGTTCCGCAAGCCGCATCTCGACGAGATGGGCGCCGACGGCGCCGTGCCGGTGAAGAAGCCACTCTTCGCCAAGCCGTCGCTCGACGACATGGGCCCCGGCACGGACATGGCGACGCCGGCAGGCGCGGTATCGCGCTCGCTGTTCAAGAAGCAGTCTGCGCAGGAGGCGCATGGCTCCGACTTCGGTATTCCCGGCGACCGCGCCAAGCCGCTGTTCAGGAAAAACTCGCTCGACGAGATGACGGTGCGGCGGACGGAAAAACCCGTCGAGGGAAAAGTGCCGGCGAAGCCAAAGCCGATTTCTCCCACGCCGGAAGGCCGCGACGACAAGCCGATCGTTCGCCAACGTTCGGGCATCGGCTCCTACGAAGACCCGGCCGACGAGCGCCGCCAGAAGCGGCGTCCGGGCAAGACTGGACGGCCGGGGCAGTAGCGCCTTCTTCCTTCTCCCCTTGCGGGAGAAGGTGGCCGCGCAGCGCCGAGACGGATGAGCAACTGTGTTTGTCAGAGCCTGTTTGGATTCCAAGGTTCGTTGTTTCGGATCATTGCACTGAGGATGGTCAGGATCTTTCGCGCGACGGCGACGAGCGCGACCTTGGGCTCTTTGCCCTTGGCAATGAGACGCTGATGGAAGGCCTTGAGGACAGGA
>NZ_SADP02000207.1:0-432 GCF_004010375.2 Mesorhizobium sp. M2E.F.Ca.ET.209.01.1.1
GCGCGGGCAGCGCCTGACCGGCAAGCACATTGCTATGCAAACCGGCGTGTCCGAAGCGACGGTGGGGCGAGTGCTGGCACACGCCGGACTGTTACGGCTGAAAGACCTGGTACCGGCCGAGCCGGCGCGTCGCTATGACCGCGAGCGTCAAGCCAATCAGCCTGTGCCCGGGAGTGGTGCTCTATTGGGCTGAGCGCTCGGGAGCGAGCCCTGACAGATTCAGTTTCCGCACCGTCGTTACACTCCTACTCGCAAAGAAATGAGTCCGAAGCCAACCAGCAGAGAATACCAGATGCTACGAGCGCCATGCATTTGCATCAAGTATCAAAGCGGGGCTGCTTTCGAGCCGTGCATTCGCTTGGGGACAACTTCGAAACGGGAGGGGAGTTTGGGAAATTGTTTTGTGAGCCTATCCAAAGTCAGGCATGTCAG
>NZ_SADP02000208.1:0-432 GCF_004010375.2 Mesorhizobium sp. M2E.F.Ca.ET.209.01.1.1
GCGGCCGTCATGGAACGGGCCACGGTCGTTGACGCGCACGATGACCGATTCGCCGTTGTCCAGGTTGGTGACGCGGGCGAAGCTGGGCAGCGGCAGTGTCTTGTGCGCGGCGGTGAACTGGTACATGTCGTAGACCTCGCGGTTGGAGGTCAGGCGGCCATGGAACTTGGCGCCGTAGTACGACGCCGTGCCGCGCTCGACATAGTTGCGGGTGTCGTCGAGCACCTTGTACGACTTGCCCAGCACCACGTAGGGCGATTTGTTGCCGATCGCCGAACGCTCTTCGGCGGTCACTTCCGGCTCGGGAATGCAGGCGACGTTGGGAATGTAGTCCGGGGTGCTGTCACGCACGCCGGGTCTGTACAGGCCGCCGGCGGTGTAGTTGCCGCGCGTGTTCGGGTCTTCCTTGGCCGCCGCATACGGCGAGCCCTC
>NZ_SADP02000209.1:0-431 GCF_004010375.2 Mesorhizobium sp. M2E.F.Ca.ET.209.01.1.1
AGCCGGCAGCGCGACGATCAGATAGCTGACCGAAAGGATGTGCAAGAGCCGTGGCAGCGACAGGAAGGTCTTGTCGAAGCCGCCGATCACCACTGGCAGGTTGAACCAGGTGATCTGGCCCCAGAGCGGGCTGTGCACCCAGATCGCCGCGCCGACGACATAGATGCCGGCGGCGCCCAGCAGCCAGCGATTGACCGGAATCCGCCCGCCCCGCTTCACATGCAGCATGGCGGCAAGGCCGATGTTGAACAGGAACTGCCAGGACAGCGGATTGAGGAACCAGAGCCCGGGCTCGGGATAGTTCGGCGGCGCGATCTGCCAGATGCCGGCGACGAGCCACAGCCGGCCGGACCCGATCAGCGCCGGCACCGGCCGCTACCTGACGCACACCACGAACGCGGGCGCTGCCACAAGCACCGCCGCCTCCACCG
>NZ_SADP02000210.1:0-430 GCF_004010375.2 Mesorhizobium sp. M2E.F.Ca.ET.209.01.1.1
GCGCGATGGCGCCCAGCACACGGTTGCGCAGCGGCGCCTCGGCGCGCCAGCGATAGGCCAGGCGATGCGCGGCACTCGCGTCATAGACGACCTTGCGCGCCCGGTTCAGATTGCCGAGCGGTCGGAATTCGTCGGTCGTGTTCCACGGGTTGAAGGCAAGCTCGTCGATCACCCTGGTGTTGGTGAAGGCTTCGGCGGTGCCGGCCGAGGGCTGGGTGATGGTGAGCTCAGCCACCTTGATCGGCGGCGAGACAGTTTCGCTCCACTCGACCGCGGTGTCCTCGATCGGCGTCGAGCGCTCGTCGATGAAGGGCTGGACGCAGAGCTCAAAACGGATGTCGCCATTTGCCAGCCGCGCGGCGAATTCGTTCGACAGGTAACTTGCATCCGTGGTGGACGGATCCGGCGCGGGCGCGGTGCTCGGCACCGG
>NZ_SADP02000211.1:0-430 GCF_004010375.2 Mesorhizobium sp. M2E.F.Ca.ET.209.01.1.1
ATCGCTCTACCACCAGCCCACTTTCAAAGGCCCTGTGCACGATTTTCTCGGCCAGTTTGCCTGTATTGCAATCGATCCCGAGCATCATGCCCCTTCCGCGCACGGAAAGGCTAGGATCGCCGCTACTTTGAGCAATCTGCTGAAGGCGCTTGTTGAGAATTCGCCCTGTTTCCGTAACGCCGTGAGACAGCTTTTCATCCGTCCAATATTTTCGTAACGCAGAAGCCCCAGTCACAAGCGCGAGATTGTTGCCTCTGAATGTTCCATTGTGTTCGCCGGGCTGCCAAACGTCTATTTCAGGTTTGAGCAGCAAAAGGGATAGCGGCAGTCCACAGCCGCTGAGAGACTTTGACAAAACAATTATATCTGGCGATAAATCGGCAAATTCGAAACTGAAGAAACTACCTGTTCGTCCGCAACCTGCCTGAAT
>NZ_SADP02000212.1:0-430 GCF_004010375.2 Mesorhizobium sp. M2E.F.Ca.ET.209.01.1.1
CCTTGAGAAGGTCGTTGAAGTTGTACGGCGTGAAGGGTTCAGAGTTCCTACGCCAGCCGTTGTCTATTCCGACGAATTCTTAGACTAACCGGGGATAATTAGCATAAGTTTATACGGTCGATTTCAATATGGAGAAGCCGACTGGGTACTTGAAAGGCCGCACGCCGATGTTGGTGGGATAATCCTCACCGCTGGCAGACTTAGACGCGGTGTGGCAGTCAGCCGGCCTCCTAGAGAGGGAGTCTGTTCTGTGGCGATCGATTTCTTCGTTTCTGCGATCGGCCCATCCTTGAACAAGACAATGCCCGCTAGAGCGCAAAGTTCTATCTCTGGTGGAATATACGGCGGCTCTTGGGCTCGCACCAATACGGGAGAAATTAAATGTCACTTTCTGAAGCAGTGCTAGCGAAGTTAAAAGACAAGTCGTTAG
>NZ_SADP02000213.1:0-430 GCF_004010375.2 Mesorhizobium sp. M2E.F.Ca.ET.209.01.1.1
GACGACGTCGCCACCGCAATTCTGAAGGACGGCGGAGAGGCGATCGCTTTCGCCGCCGATGTCGCGGACGAGCGTCAGGCGCGCGCCTGTGTCGACGCCGCCATCGATCGCTTCGGCAAGCTCGACGTGCTCGTCAATAATGCGGGCGTGCTTCTCGTCAATGCGGAGACCGACGACATGCCGACCGACAAGTTCGATGAGCACTTACGCTGCAACGTGCGCTCGGCTTTCTTGATGACGAAGTTCGCGCTGCCGCATCTGAGGAAAACGAAGGGCGTGATCCTCTGTGCCGGCTCCGAAGGCGGCGTTAACGGCCAGCCCAGGAATGTCGCCTATGGCGGAACCAAGGGCTTTCTGCATTCCTTTGTCATGGGCATAGCTGTCGAGCAGTCGCAATATGGCGTGCGGGCCAATTGCGTGAGCCCCGGGC
>NZ_SADP02000214.1:0-428 GCF_004010375.2 Mesorhizobium sp. M2E.F.Ca.ET.209.01.1.1
GGCCTTCGAATGCCCATGATCATGCTGCAGACGGTGCCGTTTGTCGGCTTGTTCTCGGCGATGGCGACGCTGGTTTCGCTCAACCGGCGGTACGAACTTGTCATCGCGCGGTCCGCGGGCGTTTCCGCCTGGCAGTTCCTTTTGCCGTGCTGCATCGGCGCACTGCTGTTCGGCGCCGTCTCGGTCGGAGTCATCAACCCGCTCGCCGCGCACGCCTTCTCCTTGTCCGAACAGATCGAGACGCAGCTGCGCTCCGGCAAATCCAACACGGTTTCGGCCGACGCCGCTCCCTGGATTCGCCAGAAAACCAGTTCCGGCGATACGATCATCGGCGCGCGGGCCATCCTCGACCAGGGTCTGGAGATGGCCGACGCGGTCTTTTTCATCCTCGATCAGCAAGGCAATATCGTCGAGCGCAAGGATGCGGC
>NZ_SADP02000215.1:0-428 GCF_004010375.2 Mesorhizobium sp. M2E.F.Ca.ET.209.01.1.1
TCCCGGTGCCTCCGCCGGTGATGAAGGCCGTCTTGCCGGAAAATCTCATGCTGCGGTCCTCAAGGGCACGTGGCCCAGATGCTGCCGATCGTTGACTTGGAGTGTGCGACGGGAGCCGCCTTCCGTCTTGTCCGAGCGGGAACTTTGTTTTGACTGAAAGCGCACTCGCGGCCGCGCCGGCTTGAAGGGCGTCGGTGCGGTCCATAACGCTGTCGAAGATGTTCATCGACTTTTCGAGGAGGATGGCGTGAACGAGAGAACCGTGCCGCCGATCAGTGCGGCCGCCGCCGCATTCCTGTCTCGCTGACATCGGCCCTTCATCGGCGGCCGGTTTGTGTACGGCCTTGCGGGCGATGGTCTTGACGTCGACGATTCCGCTTCCGGCGAGATCGTCGCACTTGTGCCGGAGAGCGGCCTCGAACTCGTCG
>NZ_SADP02000216.1:0-427 GCF_004010375.2 Mesorhizobium sp. M2E.F.Ca.ET.209.01.1.1
CCGCGCGGCACCGCGACGCTGATCGGGCGCATCGACACCGACTGGGCCTCGATGTCGGCGGCCGGCGTCATCGGCGCGCCGCCGATCGTCTTCTTCGCGCTCCTGGTGCAGCGCCACCTGGTGCGCGGGCTGACCATGGGCGCGGTGAAATGAATGCCGCGAGGCAACACTGAAACGGCCGTTCCGCCAAGGCGCGGCCCGATAGGAAAGTCGAACGCATGATGGATGTCTGTCTGTTCGGAGTGGGGCTGATCGGCCGTGTGCATGCCGGAAATCTCGCGCGCCACCCAAAGGTGCGGCTGCGCTACATCGTCGATCCCAATCGCGAGGCGGCTGAGATGGTCGCGGCCGTTACCGACGCCGAGATCGCCGACACCGAAACGGTGATGAACGATCCGGCGGTGAAGATGGTGTTCATCGCCTCGGC
>NZ_SADP02000021.1:0-92112 GCF_004010375.2 Mesorhizobium sp. M2E.F.Ca.ET.209.01.1.1
GGTGCGGGGTCTGCTTCGAACAGCCCCGTGCAACTGTTCAGGTTGATGGTTCACCGGTGGGAAGGGACCGGGCCATGCCACGGCCTGTCCGAAAGGACGACCAGGATCCACTCGGTCTCCTTCCCACTTCAACCATACACCGAAACCAACACACAGGATTCTATGGTCTGCGCTGCGTCGCTTCGCTCCTTGCTCCGCCATAGAATGACGAGGTTGGGAGGCGATACCGGCCGGCGTCAGGTTCTGGCGACCTTGTTCAGCGCGTCGCTCGACAGCCGCAGAAAAACCTTCTGGCCGTGGCGCTCGGCGCCGAGCCGGTCGTAGAAACGCAGCGCGCCCTCGTTCCAGTCCTCGGAAGTCAGATCGATGCGACCGATGCCCCTGCTGAGGCAATAGCCGGCGAGAAAGCCGACCAGCGCGCGGCCGACGCCCTTGTCACGGGTGCTGTCGCGCACGAACAGATCCTTCAGGAACATCAGCCTTTCGAGATCGATGCCTGGATGCGCGATGGCCACCGACGCGAGGCCGGCCACTTCGCCATCCACGAAGGCCAAGGCGAAATGCGGATAGGCCGGGCTCTCGTCGCTGAGCCATTGCCGGGCCGTGGCCGCCGCCCGGCTGTAATCGAGCGGCGGCTGGCGGTAATGCGTCGCCATCGCGCAAAGCACGGTGGCGAGCGCTCCGGCATCGTCGACCCTCGCCCAGCGAATGTCGACTGTGCCGGGATCAGCCAAGGAACTTGGCGATGATGGCATCGCCCATTTCGGTGGTGCCGACTTCCTTCATGCCCGCGGAGAAGATGTCCTTGGTGCGCAGGCCATCGTCGAGCACGGCGGCGATTGCCGCTTCGAGCTTGTCGGCCTCGGCGACCATGCCGAAGGAATAGCGCAGGCACATTGCGAAGGAGGCGATCATGGCGATCGGATTGGCGATGCCCTTGCCGGCGATGTCGGGCGCCGAGCCATGCACCGGCTCGTAGAGCGCCTTGCGCTTCTTGGTCTTGGCGTCCGGCGCGCCGAGCGAGGCCGACGGCAGCATGCCGATCGAGCCGGTCAGCATCGCGGCTATGTCGGACAGCATGTCGCCGAACAGATTGTCGGTGACGATGACGTCGAACTGCTTCGGCCAGCGCACCAGCTGCATGCCGCCGGCATCGGCCAGCATATGGTCGAGCTTGACGTCGGAGTAACGCGCCTTGTGCGTCTGGCTGACCACCTCGTTCCACAGCACGCCCGACTTCATGACGTTGCGCTTTTCCATCGAGATGACGTGGTTCTTGCGGGTGCGGGCCAATTCGAAGGCAACGCCGGAGATGCGCTCGATCTCGAACGTGTCGTAGACCTGGGTGTCGATGCCGCGCTTCTGACCGTTGCCAAGATCGATGATCTGCTTGGGCTCGCCGAAATAGACGCCGCCGGTGAGCTCGCGCACGATCAAGATGTCGAGGCCCTCGACCACCTCCTGCTTGAGCGAGGAGGAGGCGGCCAGCGCCGGATAGCAGATCGCCGGGCGCAAGTTTGCGAACAGCTCCATGTCCTTGCGCAGGCGCAAGAGCCCGGCTTCGGGGCGCACCTCGTAAGGCACCGCATCCCATTTCGGTCCGCCTACGGCGCCAAACAGCACGGCATCCGCCGCCATCGCCTTTGCCATGTCGGCGTCCGAGATCGCCGCGCCATGCGCGTCATAGGCGCAGCCACCGACAAGGCCCTCGTCGGTGGCAAAGCCGCTGCCGAGCTTGTCGTTCATGGCCTTGATCAACTTCTTCACCTCGGCCATCGCCTCGGGGCCGATGCCATCGCCGGCGAGCAGAAAGAGATTTTTCGAAGCCATGGAGAACCGTCCCGGGAGAGAAATGAGTTTCTATTTGCACAGCGTCCTTTGCGCGCCGAAGAGGCGCGCGGCGCTGTGCGGCCGGCGTCTTGCTAAACGCCAAGCGGTTGCGGCGCAAGAGGACCTTTCGAAGCTTGGTTTCCTCGCCCCCGCAAAGCGGGGGAGAGGCGTCCGCGAAGCGGACGGAGAGGGGGCCTTCGTAGTGCGCTCCCCCTCTCCGTCTCGGCTTCGCCGAGCCACCTCTCCCCCATTTCATGGGGGCGAGGAACCCAAGCTGGAGCAGCGCCTACCGATGCGAAAGAATATTCACCAGCCGCCCGAACGGGTCGCGCACATAGAAGCGCCGCACGCCCCAGGGCTCGTCGGCCGGGCCGTACTCGACGGCAAAGCCGGCCTTCTCCATGCCCGCAAGCGCCGCGTCGACATCGTCCACCTCGATCGACAGGTCCGGCACCGGCGTGCCCGATCCGCCCTCGGCCATGAAGGTCACCTGCACCGTCATGGTCTCGGCCGAGCCGCAAGTGAGGATCCAGCCCTGGTCCATCAGGACATCAAGCCCCAGCACGTCCTGGTAAAAGCGCTTGGCCGCGGCAATGTCGGATGTGGCGATGTTGGCGACGATGCGCCTGATTTTCACCATGGGCTGACCCTGCTTTGCGAGCCTCACGTGCCGGGCAACGGTCTCTATGCCGTGCGCCGCAGCGCCGTCACTTCGATCTCGATCTTCATCTCCGGCTTGTTGAGCTGGCACACGATCATCGTCGCCGCCGGGCGGATGTCGCCGAACACCTCGCCGAGGATCGGGAAGACCACGTCAACAAAAGCCTGGTCGGTGATGTAGTAATGCGCCCGCACCACATCGGCCATGTCGAAGCCACCATCTGCCAGCGCCTTGGCGATGGTGGCCAGGCAATTGCGCGCCTGCGCCTCGACCGTCTCGGGCATGGTCATGGTGGCATAGTCGTAGCCGGTCGTGCCGGAGACGAAGCACCAGTCGCCCTGCACCACCGCGCGCGAATAGCCGGCGGTCTTTTCGAAGGGAGAGCCTGTGGAGATGAGCTTGCGCATGGGAGCCTCGCGTTGGTTTTCAGGCCTGCATCTAGCAAAACAGGCTCGGCTGGTCGTGGGCCAAGCAATGCGGAGCATTGTCACGAGGCGAGCGCAATCCTTGGAGATTTGCCTGAGCCTTCCTCAGGTCGTCATCCCAGGGCGGAGCAAGGAGCGAAGCGCCGCCAACCGTGCAGAATTCTGGACCCTCGCGCTCTACGGCAGCGGTCACGGCATGATCCTCGGGTCTGCGCTCCGCTGCGCGTCGCTCCGCCCGTGGATGACGAAGCCGCGCTGAACCGAATCCCTAGTTCCCTTGCGCATCCTCATAGGCCTTCTTGATATCCGCCGGCCAGTCCTTCACCGGCGGCCAGGCCTGCGGCTCGCCATTGTCGCCGCGGCGGGCGAAATAGAGCTTCTTGTTGGCCGGGTCGACGGCCATGAAACCGTCATTGCCGCCGCAGTCATGCGGCACGCAGCCGGTGGCGTAGAAGGCGCCCGACGCCGTCTTTTCGGTGCCGCCGCCAACCAGCAGGCTGGTCGCCATGTCGGGCATGTCGTTGCCCAGCAGCGCCTGGCCGGCCTTGTAGACGGCCTCGTTGTGGAAGGCGTCGATGATGTTGTCATATTTCGACGGGTCGACATCCT
This sequence comes from Mesorhizobium sp. M2E.F.Ca.ET.209.01.1.1, assembly GCF_004010375.2. NCBI lineage: Bacteria > Pseudomonadati > Pseudomonadota > Alphaproteobacteria > Hyphomicrobiales > Phyllobacteriaceae > Mesorhizobium > Mesorhizobium sp. M2E.F.Ca.ET.209.01.1.1. Next base: position 3,526 of record NZ_SADP02000021.1, read on the forward strand.
TCCAGTCGGTGCCCGGCTCCGGCGTGTAGGTCAGGTTGCCGGAGGTAGTCAGCCCTTCGGTAGGCGACCATTGCAGCGCCGGTTTGGAATCGCCCGGTAACAGGTAAGGCACGAAATAGATGGCGCTGTCGGAGACGGCGGCCGGCGGCGCGCCGCATTCGTCCTGCTCGACCGTGGTGGTCTGGATCTCGCCGTCCTTCTTCCAAACGATGACCTTGGCCGGGCCGCATTGGTTGCCGCCGTCGCCGACATCGACGAGCGCGACGTTGACGTCGCCGATCTTGACGATCCTGTCGAAGAAGACGTCGTAATTGCTGGCCAGCTGCTTGCCGTCATAGGCAAGCACCTTCTCGCCGTCCTGCTCCGGCTGCGTGATGGTCAGCTGGCCGCCCTCGAAGGGGATCGGCGCCTGCCTGTCGTCATCGGCCTGGGCCGCATTGGCGGTGTTCGAAGGGTCAGCGGCGTCGCCGGACGGATCCTCGGCCGGTACGAGCACGTTGTCGGTCTGTGCATGAGCGCCGGCCACCGGCATCAACACCCACGCCAACGCGCAAGCGCCGGCCAGAAGCGAGCGTGTCATGACTGTCCCTCCATTCAGCCGCCACGAGCCCGGCCGCTTGCGGCCGGGTCTATTCGTTCAACGCTTCAGGCCCAGGGGCGCTGCTCGGCGTTCCGCTTCTCGAAGGACGCGATGGCGCCGGCCTTCTCCATGGTGAGCCCGATGTCGTCGAGGCCGTTCAGCAGGCAATGGCGCTTGAAATCGTCGAGGTCGAATTTGACCACGCCGCCGTCCGGACCGCGGATTTCCTTCGCCTCAAGGTCGATCGACAGCGTCGCGTTGGAGCCGCGCGAGGCGTCGTCCATCAGCTTGTCGAGGTCTTCCGGGCTGACCGTGATCGGCAGGATGCCGTTCTTGAAGCAGTTGTTGTAGAAGATGTCGGCGAAAGAGGTCGAGATCACGCAGCGAATACCGAAATCGAGCAGCGCCCAGGGCGCATGCTCGCGGCTCGAGCCGCAGCCGAAATTGTCGCCGGCGACCAGGATCTGCGCCTTGCGGTAGGCCGGCTTGTTGAGCACGAAATCCGGGTTCTCCGAACCATCCTCATTGTAGCGCATCTCGGCGAACAGGCCGGTGCCGAGCCCGGTGCGCTTGATCGTCTTGAGATAATCCTTCGGGATGATCATGTCGGTGTCGACATTGACGATCGGCATGGGCGCAGCGACGCCGGTGAGCTTGGTGAATTTATCCATGGGTACCTGCCCGTCTTCTTGGCTTGCGGGGAATTTTGCGGGACGGTTTACACAAAGCCGGCGGCAAATGAAAGGCAACTGTTCGTGCACGGCCCTTGGGCCAATGGCGGGCATGGTTTGCGGGCGATAGATACCTCAGAAATGGCTTCGAAATCCCGGCCGGCTGGTGCAGTCTGCGACCATGGCCCGTCCTTCCAAAGTCCTTTACGCCAGCGAGCCCAGGCTCGATGTCGCCGAATTCCGCCGCGTGCTGGTCGAATCCGGCCTCGGCGAAACGCGCCCGATCGATGACGAGGCCCGCCTGAAGACGATGCTCAGCAATGCCAACCTGGTGCTGACGGCGCGTCTCGACAGCGAGGGCAAGCCGCTTGTCGGCGTCGCGCGCGGCGTGACCGACTTCTCCTGGGTCTGCTATATCTCCGAGCTCGCTGTGTCGCCTCGGCGCAAGGGCTCGGCATCGGCAAGGGCCTGATGGACGAGGCGCGCCGCCAGCTCGGCCCTTCGGTCGCCATCAGCCTGATCTCGATGCCGGACGCCGTCGGCTTCTACGAGCGCATCGGCATGACACGCATGAGCGACGCCTTCTGGTTCTCCCGCAAGCGTTGACGCTCCCGCAGGCTGATGGCGCCGGGTCCCGCAGCCCGGCACCCGATCTTTTTGCGTCTCACCGCTTGACATGAAACCAAATGGTTGCATATTAGAGCCATGAGCATGGATGCCGTCTTTCGCGCTTTGGCCGACCCGACCCGCCGGCAATTGCTGGACAGCCTCCATGCCAGGAACGGGCAGACGCTGAACGCGCTCTGCGAGCACATGGACATGACGCGCCAGGCGGTGACCAAGCACCTGGCAATCCTCGAGGAGGCGAACCTCGTCACCACCATGCGCCGCGGCCGCGAGAAGGAGCACTACCTCAACCCCGTTCCGATCAACGAGATCGCCGAGCGCTGGATCGGCAAGTTCGAGCGCCATCGGCTCAACGCATTGAGCGACCTGAAGCAACGCCTTGAAAGGGAAGAGCCGTGAGCGAGAACAGCTTCGTCTATGTCACCTATATCCGCACCACGCCTGAAAAGCTCTGGCATGCGCTGACCGATCCGGAATTCAACCGGCAGTTCTTCCTCTGCTCCTATCAGGAGAGCGACTGGAAGGTCGGCTCGAGCTGGAAGCTGATCTTCCCGGACGGGCGAGTCGCCGACTCGGGCGAGATCCTGGAGATCGATCCGCCCAAGCGGCTGGTGATCAAATGGCGCAATGAATGGCTGCCCGAGGTGAAGGAGGACGGCTACACGCGCTGCACCTTCACCATCGAGCCGGACGGCGAATTGATGAAGCTCGCCGTCGTCCACGAGGCCGACGGCCCGCACAGACTGATCCCCAATGTCTCCAAGGGCTGGCCGCTGGTGCTGGCGAGCCTCAAGAGTCTGCTCGAAACCGGCAAGGGTTTCGAGCGCCCGCCGTCAAAAGGCTGAACTTCATTCCGGATACGAGACAATTTCGCTGGGGGTGCATGCGATGCTGCAACTGTCCTTGCCGCAAGCCATGGCGAACGCCGACACGGTGATGGCCTCGGCCGGCCTTCCCGCCGCGCCGGACAAGGTCATCGCCGCACTGGTCACCCGGAAGGTCGAGCGCTGGTGGGGTTCGCCCGAAACCTATCGTATGATCGGATGGAACGCCGACCTTCGCGTCGGCGGAAGCTGGAGCGTCGTCGTGAAAACGGCGGACGGTCGACGGCTCCACGCGAGCGGCGAGTTTCTCGAAGTCGAGGTGCCGCGCCGCATCGTGCAGACACGGCGCTACGACTGGGACCATCCGGCGCTCGGCCGCAAGGAAACGACAGTGGCTTACCTGCTAGAGCCGATCGCCGGCGGCACACGGCTGACCATCTGCCATGGCGGTTTCGCCGGCTTCCCGGACGCCGCGGCCGAGCATGCCGAGGGCTGGACGCGCGTTCTTGGCTGGCTGCAAGCCTATCTCAACGCGCGGCCGAGCGGCTGAAGCTCTCCCTTGACCCGCAATCGTACCTGTCCAGATTTTTGGATATGGAGAACAGAAGCTGTGTCGTGGGAACCGCCGGATGGAGCATACCAGCAGCGTATAAAGCTTCTTTTCCGGCCGCCGGCTCGCAGCTTGAACGCTACGCCATGCGGCTTTCGATCGTGGAAATCAACTCGTCCTTTCATAAGCCGCATCGGGGAGAAACCTTTGAGCGCTGGGCGCGCTCGGTTCCGGGCCATTTTCGCTTTTCCGCAAAACTCCCCAGGGCCGTGACGCATGAGCGCCGCCTGCAAGGTTGCAATGATCTTCTGGACATTTTTCTTGGTCAGATCGGAGGGCTCGGCGCCAAGCTTTCCGTGCTTTTGATTCAACTGCCACCCAGCCTGCAATTCGAGGCCCAAATCGCCGAGAACTTTTTCGCCTCGCTACGTGCGAAGACTGACCGGCGCCTGGTCTGCGAACCGCGTCACCCCAGCTGGTTCGAACCCGAAGCCGAGGCCTTGCTGAGCCGCTTTCAGGTTGGGCGCGTTGCGGCCGACCCTGCTCCCGTGCCCGCCGCCGCTATGCCCGGCGGCTGGCGCGAGATCGCCTACTTCCGTTTCCATGGCGCGCCGCGAATCTATTATTCGGACTACGAGGCCGATCAGCTTCTGGAAATCGGCAGGCGGCTTGCCGAAGCCAGCGCGTCGGCCGCCGAAGGCTGGTGCATCTTCGACAACACGGCACGGGGCCATGCGCTCGGCAACGCGCTTTCGGTGGATGCGGCCGTTCGTCAGATGACGTTCAGCTCCCGGAACGCCCTTCCTTCCGCCACCCGCTCATAGCCGAACGCCGTGCAGTCGATCGTCCGATACCCGCCATGCATGACAAGCTCCGCGATCGACTTGCCGACCGCCGGCGCCTGCTGCAGGCCATGGCCGGAAAAACCGTTGGCGAACAGGAAGTTTGTGACCTCCGGATGCGGCCCGATCACCCCGTTCTGGTCGAGCGTGTTGTAGTCGTAGTGCCCGACCCAGGCGCGCGTCGGCTTGATCGCCTCGAAAGCCGGGATGCGGGTGGCCAGAACCGGCCAGATCACCTCCTCGAACAGCGGCCAGTTGACCTCGAAATCCGTCGGATCGGGGGCGACATCGCCTTCCTCCGGATCGGCGCCGCCGGTGATGTAGACCGAGCCTTCGGGCCGCACATAGATGCCGGATGGATCGACCAGGAGCGGCATGTCGGTGAATTTGTCACGCGCTTCGAAGACGAAGACATTGCGCTTGCGCGGCTCGACCGGCAGCTCGAGCCCGGCGAATGCCGCGACCTTGCCGGCGTTCGGGCCGGCGGCGTTGACGATGATGCCGGCTTCCAGCGTCTCGCCATTGTCGAGGCTGACGCCGGTGACGCGGCTGCCGTCGCGCGCGATGCCGGTGACCGAGGCGGTGATGAAATCGATCTTCCTGTCGCGCAGCGCCTTGCGGAACAGCATCAGCATCGCATGCGCGTCGAACCAGCCCTCGCCGCTGCGGCCATAGGCGCCGGCGGCAATGTCTTCCGTCGACAGCCACGAGAAACGCTGCGTCAACTGGCCGGCATCCTCGAGCAGGATGTCGGCGCCCTCGGCGACCTGTACCTCGTGATTGGCCTTGAGGATAGGCAGTCCGGCCTCGCCGGCAAGGATCAGATAGCCGCCTTCGCGGAAGCCTATATCGGCGTCGGCGCCGAACGTCTCCTTCAGCCGCCGGAACAGTTTCAGCGTGAACTGCGACAGCCGGATGTTTTCAGGGATCGAGAATTGCTGGCGGATCGAGGCGCAGGACAAGGTCGTCGCCGCATGCGAGAATTGCGGATCGCGCTCTATCAGCGCGATCGAGCCGGTAAAGCCTTCCTCGCGCAGATAATAAGCAACCGAGGACCCGACGATGGCCCCGCCGATGATGACGATGTCGTAGTGCACTTTTTTCTCCGATCAGAGCAATTCCAGGAAAAGTGTGTAGCGGTTTTCCGTACGGAATTGCGTAGCAAGCCACCCCCGGTTCTCAGACGACCGGCAGATTGATCTCGAAGCGCGTGCCGCGCTCGGAGTCAACCAGCCTGATCGTGCCATCATGCGCTTTCAGGAGGGCCAGCACGATGCCGAGCCCCATGCCGGTGCCGCCGGACTCCCGCCTTGTGGTGAAGAACGGCTCGAAGATTTTGCCGCGATTGGCGGCCGAGATGCCGTCGCCGTCGTCGCCGACCTGTATCGAGGCGCGCTCGCCGTCGGCGGAGGCCTGGATCGCCACCTGCCGCGCGCCGTGCCTTGCCGAATTGTCGATGAGGTTGGCGAGCACGATGCCAAGATTCTCGGCCGAGATGCCGAGCCCGATATCGCCGCCGTCTTCAAGCCGCGCTTCCAGCCTTGTGTCGATCGGCAGCGAAGCCAATGCCGCATGAAGCGTCGTGCTCTCGCCGCTCGGCTCCAGGTTTTCGGCACGCGCCAGGTCGAGCAGCCGGCGCACCAGGAGATTGAGCCGCCCGGCATCGGTGACGATGTTGTTGGAAAAACGCCGACGCTCGGCCTCATCCATCGCGCCGCCGGAATCGCGCAGCAGCTCGGCCGCGCCCTGGATTGCGGTGAGCGGCGATTTCAGCTCATGCGAGACATGGGTGGCGAAGGTTTGAATGGAGTCGGAGCGCGCCTGCAGCTTGGTCGCCATGTCGAGGAAGGCCGTCGACAGCGCCGCCATCTCGCGTGTGCCGTGATGAGCGAGCGGCCTGATCGCCTCGCGGTCGCCGGCAGCAATGCGTTTCGTCCGCTCGATCAGCGCATAGATCGGCCGGCTGACGGTGCGGATGAACACCAGCGCGATCAGCAGCGTGCCGCCGAGAATGGCGATGGCCGCCAACGTCACCTTGCCGCGCTCGCCATAGAGATGCTTGACGATGTTGTTCGGCGTCCGCGACAGGTAGACGACGCCCGCGACCCGGCCATCGAGCTCGACCGGCATGGCGACAAAGACGCGCACTCTGGTGCCCCGGCTCACCGAGTAAAGCGGAGGCGGCGGCTGGTCGGGGATGCGGAGCCTGAGCTCGCTGGCATAGGCGCCGGAAAGCGCGGTCCGCACCTCCTCGGCGCCGCTGAGCGACCGGCCGATCTCGTCGCCGCCGGCAATCACCACGCCGTGGGGATCGAGCAGGCGGAAGCCGGCAAGCGTCGTTTTCTGCGTTTCGTCGAGAATGCCGTCGAGCCGGCCGCCGATAGCCGCGAAGGCCGGGTCGGGAGTGGCGGGAAGCGCCGCCGGCCGCGTCGGCATCACGTCGTCCGAAGCGAGATCGAGGCGAGGCTCGATCGGTTCATAGGGATAGTTGTTGTCCCGCGCCGGATCGGCCGAGATCGGCGAACCCAGCCTGTCCTGGGGAATACCGGCGGCGCGCACCTCCTTTGCGTAGAGGGCGGCGACCACCGCCCCTTGCGCGATCAGCTCGCCCTCGGTCTGGCGGATCAGCTGGTTCTCATAGAGCCGGAAGAAGAACAGCCCGACCAGCGGCAGCGCCATGACCAGGATCAGGATGGCGATGACGACGGTGGCGAGCCGCGGCCGCCACCTTTCCTTGCTCAACCACCGCATCGGCCGAGCCGGAAGCCGACGCCATGCACCGTCGCGATCGCGTCGACGCAGCCGACCGCCGCCAGCTTGGCCCGCACGTTGCGGATGTGGCTGTCGACCGTGCGCTCCGAGACATGGATGTTGGAGGCATAGGCATTGGCCATCACCGCGTCGCGGCCGAGCACATGAAGCGGACGGGCGAGAAAGCCTTTCAGGATGGCGAACTCGATCGCCGTCAGGGTGAGCGGCTTGCCGTCGAAACTCGCCGCATGGCTTGCCGGGACGAGCAGGAGCTTGCCATGCGCGAACGCGCGGTCGTCCGCTTCTTCTTCGACCGGCGCCGGACGCGCGCGCTGCAGGATGACGTTGACGCGGGCGACCAGCTCGCGCGGGCTGAACGGCTTGGTCACATAATCGTCGCCGCCCATCTCCAGCCCGAGGATGCGGTCGATCTCCTCGTCGCGCGCGGACAAAAACAGCACCGGCACGTCGGATTTTTGACGGAGCCTGCGGCAGACCTCCAGCCCGTCCATCTCCGGCATGCCGATGTCGAGCACGATGAGGTCGGGCGCGCGCCGCTCGACCGCCTGGAGCGCGGCGGCGCCGTCGGCCACGGCGGCCGTCTTCATGCCGGCCTTTTCCAGCGCAAAGCAGATGATCTCGCGGATATGCGGGTCGTCGTCGGCGACGAGGATGTTGTGCGGCATCGATCAGTGGCCCGGCGCGTAAGGTTGAGTGACGGCAGGATTAGAGCAATTCCATGGAAAAGTGCGAAATTGTTTTCGGTCGTGAGATGTGTGGGGACACGAAGATGAATGGACAAAGGCCTCGGACATTTGGCTATGCAGAGCCCATGGCGTGATCGGCAAAGAGCGTCATCGCCGTACCCTCCTCGGCGTGTTCGCCCCCACCTCGTGGCGCGATCTCGGGGCGAAAAGCAGGACGTCCGCCTCATGGCATGGCCCTTGCGGCTCGACGAGCCACCAGCCTTCATTGCGGAGCCGGCGCGGCAGGGACCAGCGGGATGAGTGAGGCGTTCGCATGCCGCCGGTTTCGCCGACAGGCGAGGTAAGCGCGCGGCGGAATCCCGGAGCTTTTCAGCAAGGATTTGCAGATTTGGTGCAGCTAGCTCCCTTGAGACAGGCTAATCGCATAGGGCGCTCCCCTCTCCGTCTCGGCTTCGCCGAGCCACCTCTCCCCGCCTCTGGCGGGGCGAGGAACCCAGGCTTGCGAAGACCGCGCCGTCGACGATTAGCGTTTCCTCGCCCCCACAAGGTGGGGGAGAGGTGGCACGGCGCGCAGCGCCGAGACGGAGAGGGGGCTAGCGCTGCCCTATGCGATTGTCCTGCCCTCGAGGGAGTCGCCTTGCCTCATCCGCCATCACCCGGCATAGATCGGCCATGACCGTCGACACCTACCGCCCGCGCCGCTCGGTGCTTTACATCCCCGCCTCGAACGACAAGGCGCTCGCCAAGATCGGCTCGCTTGCCTGCGATGCCGTCATCATCGATCTGGAGGATGCCGTCCTGCCCGCCGACAAGGCTGCCGCGCGCGGCAAGGTCGCAGGCATCCTTGCCGGCGGCGAAAAGCGCTGCGAGATGGTGGTGCGCATCAATCCGCTCGCCAGCGAATGGGGTGCCGACGATCTTCTGGCTGTCGCCAAGGCCGGGCCCGATGGCATTCTCCTGCCCAAGATCGGCACGCCGCGCGACATCCTCGAGGCCGGCGACCTGCTCGACGACAATTTCGCGCCGGACAGCGTGAAACTATGGGCGATGGTCGAGACGCCCAAGGCGCTGCTCAACATCGGCGCCATCGCCGAGCTCGGCCGCGACCCGGCCTCGCGGCTCGCTTGTTTCGTTGCCGGAACGAACGACCTGGTGAAGGCGACCGGCATTCTTGCGACGCCCGACCGGCGCTATCTGATGCCCTGGCTGATGCAGCTGGTGCTCGCGGCGCGGGCCGGCGGCCTCGACGTGATCGACGGCGTCGCCAATGATTTCCGGGACCTCGATGCTTTTGCCGGCGAATGCTCGGAAGCCGCCGCCATGGGCTTTGACGGCAAGTCGCTGATCCACCCGGCCCAGATCGAGCCGGCGAACCGCGCCTTTTCGCCGGCGTCCGAGGCGCTGGCTCAGGCACGTGCGATCCGGGATGCGTTCGCGCGGCCCGAAAATGCCGGCAAGGGCGTCATCGCGCTGGACGGCCGCATGGTCGAGCGGCTGCATCTGGCGCAAGCCGAGAAACTTCTGGCGAAGGCCGCGATCATCGGCGCATGATGCGCAGGGCTGATGCATGTCGCCCAAAAACGCGCGGCGGTTTTGGGAAACGACATGCATAGGCTGAGACAATCACGATCAGAGACGAAACATGAAACTCTACCGCTTCCTGTCCGGCCCGGACGATTCAACCTTCTGCCACAAGGTCACCGCCGCGCTGAACAAGGGCTGGCACCTGTTCGGCTCGCCGACCTACGCCTATGACAAGAAGACCAAGTCGATGCGCTGCGGTCAGGCCGTGGTGAAGGATGTCGAAGGCCAGGAATACACAGCCGACACCAAGCTCAGCGACTGGTAGGAAGAAGGGGCGGCGACCGTCCGACTTCGTCATCCTAGGGCGGAGCGACGCGAAGCGGAGCGCAGACCCTAGGATCCATGCCGTTACCTGAGCCGAAAAGCGCAGCGGGTCAGAATGTAGGGGATGTTTGCGGTGTCGGGCGGGACCGTTCCGTTCGTCACCGCGGGTTTGGTGTTGATGGAACGGCATGGATCCTAGGGTCTACGCGCGTCGCTTCGCTCCTTGCTTCGCCCTAGGATGACGGGGTGCGCCTTAGCCCGCCGCCGCCTGCTCGGCGGCCTCCTCGATCCGCTCCATGTCGTCGTCCGATAGGCCGAAATGGTGGCCGATCTCGTGGATCAGCACATGGGTGACGATGTCGCCCAGCGTCTCCTCGTTCTCGGCCCAGTAATCGAGGATGGCGCGGCGGTAGAGCGTGACGCGGTTCGGTCCCTCGCCGGTCTGCGGGTTCCAGCGCTCGGCGATGCCGCGTCCCTCGAACAGGCCGAGCAGGTCGAAGGGCGTCTCCAGCGACAGGTCGTCCATGATCTCGTCGGTCGGGAATTCGGCGATCTGGATGACGATCTCGCCGGTGAGCTGGCGGAACTCGTCCGGCAGATGGGCATAGGCCTCCAGCGCCATAAGCTCCAGCTCGTCCATCGACGGCGAGAGCTGATCGTGCCAGGTACGTGTCTTGTAGATGCGGGCCATGAACTGTCCTTTGATCCCGGCATATAGGCTTTCGCGCCGATAGAGGCAAATGAGCCGGCTGGCGGGTCATTTTCCGAGCAAAGAATGAAGTCCTGCCCTCATGCGGCGATGCCAACCCTGACCACATCACCAAGCCGGCCGGTAAGTCCACGCGTCCAGCGTCTCCAAGTGCAACGAATGTCTCACCTGTCGGTGAATTGTTACGCCTAAGCAGAAGGCGCGAAAATTCCTACGCTTGAGCAAGAAACGCCGACTCGACTCCGAGTAGGCATTTCATCATTATTTCACCGGTCTTGTGATTCGGTCGTCACCACACCTCACGGGCACACCTCTACGCCGGGCCACTGCCCGAGAAAGGAGGTGATACGCATGAGCAAGACCTACAAGATCGGCCAGAGTGCCGTGACGGGCCGCTTTACGTCTGTGAAAACCGCGCAAAGCAAACCCACCACGCACATTGTTCGCACGATCAAAAAGTAAGGCGGCCTAGCCGTCTTCTTCCGGGCGGTTGTTCTTCGCGGGATTGCCGCCCGGTTTCTGTTTTGCAAGCTTCTTGGTTAATGGGCGGTTAACCGGCTTCTTGGCCGTCCTGTGATCGGGCGGTGTATTTCAAAAGGCGGCGCAATAACCTCGTCGCCTTTTTCCTGGTCCGTGGTTTATCGGAGCCTGACATGAGTGATGAACCTTATCTGCCCGCACGCGACCTTAAAGTAGAGCGCGCTGTCGGTCGCTTCATTATCGCATGGGGCGCGCTAGAGCGGGAGGTAGACAGCGCAATTCACGACCTATTATTCACCAACCCGAGAACTGGCATGGTTGTCACAGCCAATCTCGCCATGCGTGCCAAATTGGATCTAGTGCACGCTCTTTTTGAAGAACTGCGATGTGACGATAAGGCAGTCTGGCGTCCTATTTCAAAAGACTGGGAAGCTCGCTTTGACAAACTCGTCAATATGACAGCCAAGGCCAACACCGAAGCCCGCATCCCAATAGTGCACAGCCAGCCGATGGCAATTAAGCTGGATAGCGGAGATCTACCAATCTGGATGCGCATGGCAGCGAGAAAAGGTGGCTTACGCGGTTCAGGGATAACCTACACTAAGTCCTCTTTGGACAAGCAAACACAAACAGTTATCGAGCTCATCCACGAGTGGGCAGCGGTGCAGGCCCATTGGCAATCTGCAATTGAAGCAATCCGCAGCGCTGACGCAGATGATTGGCTAGGTCGCGGACCAGACGGTCGAGATCACCTGACGCTCCAGCTTCAATCCAATCACGATTCTCAGAAGGCCACTTCGAAACCAAAGCAGTCGAAGAAGCCAAAACGTCGGGTGTAAGGCACCCTTGCAAACTCCTTGTGATTTCTGCCAGCTTGTCGATGTGGATCATAGGATTTTATTCCTCAGTGCGTCAAGCATATAATTAGGAATAAATTCCCCGTGGACTCCGCTTGACTCTTCCGGGCGCCTCTGGAATCTATAAGAACATAACAGGAACAATTGCTGCCGGAAGTGAACGTCATGGCGATGAGCGCCGTGGCGCGGGAAACTGTTTTTGCCCTGCGCCGCCAGATCGCAAAGATCGAGGGAACGCTGCCCGAGCGCCTGCAGGCGCCGGCGGGTGGGATGCCTATCGATGCCTCCGGCTTGGGCACCACGGTCATCCGGCGCGGCCTTGCCGTGGGTTCGGCGGACGCCTTTCTGCGCACCGGCATCGAGGGCCTAGACACCGCCCTTGGCGGTGGCCTGCCCAGGGCGGCGCTCAGCGAAATCCATGGCCTGGAGACCCGCGATGCCGGCGCGGTCGCCGGCTTCGCGCTCTCGCTGGTAAGCCTGATCCTCAAGGAGAAGCAGGGCCTGCCGATGCTCTGGGTCGGCACGTCGGAGATCTTCCACGAGGCCGGCCTGCCCTATGCCAGGGGCCTTCATGCCCTGTTCGGCATCGAGCCGGAACAGTTGCTGTTTTCCGAGGCCCCGAAACTGCTCGACGCGCTGTGGATCGCCGAGGAGGCCGCCCGCATGACGGCCTTCGCCGCGGTCATCCTCGAGATCCGCGGCAGCCCGCGGCTTCTCGACCTCACTGCCACGCGCCGGCTGCATGCGCGGGCCCAGAACGCCGGCCGTCCGCTGCTGTTGCTGCGCCAGGCCGGCGAGGCTGATCCCACCGCCGCCCCGGTGCGCCTCATCGTCTCGGCGGCGCCGGCGGCGAACCGCGAGACGGTCGCCGGACCCCTCGCCGGCTCGATCGGCCGCCCCGCCTTCAAGGTCGATATCGGCAAGAGCCGCACGGCCCTGCCCGGACAATTCACACTGGAGTGGAACCCAAATGAGCACGCTTTTGCGGAAAGAACAGAGAATCCTGTCGCTGTGGTTCCCGCATCTCAGCGCGGAGCGGATTCTGCGCCAGCGTCTGGGGCGGTCCTGGCGTTCCCGGCCGTCGGATCACCTGCCTCTGGTGATCAGCCATCGCGACAACAACACCCAGCGCATCGCAGCCCTCGACGAGCGGGCTGAGGCGCTGAAGCTGAAGCGCGGCATGGGCATTGCCGATGCCCGCGCCATGCATCCTTCGATCGATGTGGTGGAGGCCGACCCGGAAGCCGACCGCCGCCTGCTCGAAGGCCTTGCCGACTGGTGCGACCGCTACACGCCCCTGGTGGCGATCGACGCCGAGGACGGGCTGTTCCTCGACGTCACCGGCTGCACGCATCTCTTCGGCGGCGAGCGCGCCATGCAGGATGAGATCCTCACCCGCTTCTTCCAGCAGGGTTTCGATGTCCGCGCCGGCCTTGCGTCGACCCCCGGCGCCGCCTGGGCGGCGGCGCGCTTCCACGGTAACCGCATCGTGGCCGGCGGCGAGGAGGAGGCGCTGCTTTCGCCCCTGCCGCTTTCGGCGCTGCGCATCGCGCCGGAGACCCGCGCCAGCCTGGAGAGCGTGGGCCTGCGCACCGCCGGCGCGGTGATGGCGGCACCCCGCGCGCCGATCGCACGCCGCTTCGGCGCCACTCTGCTTCTGCGCCTCGACCAGGCGCTCGGCCGCCTCGACGAGGCCGTCTCGCCGCGCCTTCCCGTCGCACCGCTCTCGGTCGAGCGCCATCTTGCCGAGCCGGTCATGCTCACCGACGACATCGAGCGGCTGGTGAGCCGGCTGGCGATCGCCTTGAAGACCGACCTTGAGCGCCGCGGCGAAGGCGCAAGGACGCTGGCGCTGCTTCTCTTTCGCGTCGACGGCGCCGTCAGCCGCATCGCCGTCGGCACCTCGCGCCCGATGCGCGAGCCACGGCTGATCCAAAGACTGTTCCATGAGCGGCTTGCCGCGCTGGAGCAGAACATCGATGCCGGCTTCGGCTTCGACCTCGTGCGACTCTCCGTGCTGTCGGCCGCCGCCTTCGATCTGGTTCAGGGCGACCTCACCGGCGAGACGGACGACGATGATGCCGACATCGCGCTGTTCGCCGACCGCGTCCGCGCCCGCCTCGGCGAGGCCGCCGTGCTGAAGCCGGTGGTCGTCGAGAGCCATCTGCCGGAGCGCGCCGTCAAGACCGTGCCTTTCGCCGAAGCACCGCAACGGCGCGCCCCGGCGGCCGGCCGGACGGCGCCACCGATGACCATCTATCCGCCGGAGCGGCCGGTGCGCCTGTTCCGCTCGCCGGAGCCGATCGAGGTGCCGGCGACCGAGATCCCGGAGGGTCCGCCGATGAATTTCCGCTGGCGGCGCGCGCTTTACCGCGTCGCCCGCGCCGAGGGGCCGGAACGCATCGCCGCCGAATGGTGGCGGCAATTGCCCGGTGAGGAAGAGGCGCCGACCCGCGACTATTACCGCATCGAGGACAGCGAGGGGCGCCGCTACTGGCTCTACCGCCAGGGGCTTTACAGCAGCGCCGCGCAGGCCGCGCCACCACGCTGGTATATGCATGGGGTGTTCGCATGAACGCGCTGACCGCCATCCCCTATGCAGAGTTCGGCATAAGCTCGAATTTCTCCTTCCTGCGCGGCGCCTCCAAGCCCGAGGAGCTGGTGGTCACGGCAAAATTCTACGGGTTTTCGTCGATCGGGCTTGCCGACAGGAACACCGTGGCCGGCGTCGTGCGCGCCTGGCAGCAGGCCAAGGTGGAGAAGATGCCCTATCATCCCGGCTGCCGCCTGGTGTTCGGCGACGGCACGCCGGACATTCTCGCCTATCCCCGCGACCGCCAGGGCTGGGGGCATCTGTGCCGCATGCTCACACAAGCCAATCTGCGCGACGAGACCGAGAAGGGCGCGACATTGCTCAAGCTCGACGACCTGCTCGAATGGGGCGATCGGATGTCGCTGGCGATCCTGCCCAATCTGTCCGGCGGCGCGGAAGAGAATCTGGAATTTATTAGCCGGCTTAAAGATCGCTTCGGCGCAGCGCTCCGATTGGCCGTGGCGCCGGATTATGGCGGCAATGACCGCTTCCGCATCGAGCAGGCGGCGGCGATGGCCGACCATGCGCGTATCCCGATGATGGCGACCAACGACGTGCTCTATCATGCCGCCGACCGCCGCCCGCTGCAGGACGTGCTGACCGCGATCCGCCTCAACACGCCGGTTTGCGAGGTCGGGCTGGAGCTGACCGCCAATGCCGAGCGCCATCTGAAGCCGCCGCTGGAGATGGCGCGCCTTTTCCGCCGTCACCCTGAAGCGCTGGCCGAGACGCTGCGCTTCGCCGGTGAATTGACCTTCTCGCTCAGCGACCTCGAATACAATTACCCGGACGAGCCGACCGAATCCGGCCTCGGGCCGCAGGCCGAGCTCGAGCGCCTGGCGCGCGAAGGGGCGGTCAGGCGCTATCCGGCCGGCGTTCCCGAATATGTGCTCAAACGCATCGACAGCGAGCTCGCGCTGATCGAGCGCCTGAACTATGCGCGCTATTTCCTGACCGTCCACGACATCGTCAAATTCGCCCGCAGCAAGGACATTCTTTGCCAGGGCCGCGGCTCGGCCGCCAATTCGGTCATCTGCTTCTGCATCGGCATCACCGAGGTCGGCCCCGAGCGCATCGACACACTGTTCGAACGCTTCATCTCGGAGGAGCGCAACGAGCCTCCCGACATCGACGTCGACTTCGAGCATGAAAGGCGCGACGAGGTCATCGCCTATATCTACGAGAAATACAGCGCCAAGCGCACCGCCTTGGCCGCCGCCGTCATCAGCTATCGCGGCCGCTCCGCCCTGCGCGAGGTGGCCAAGGCCATGGGCCTGTCGGAGGACGTGCGCAGCGCGCTGTCCAGCACCATCTGGGGCTGGTCGACCTCCGAGCTCGGCGAAAGGGAAGCCAATGCCGGCGGCCTCGACCGCACCGATCCGCTGTCGCGGCAAGTGCTGGAGCGCGCCAACGAGATCATGGGCTTCCCCCGCCACCTCTCCCAGCATGTCGGCGGCTTCGTCATCACCCGCGACCGGCTCGACGAGGTCGTGCCCATCGTCAAGACGGCGATGGAAGAGCGCAAGATGGTCGAATGGGACAAGGACGACCTCGACGCCGTGAAGATCCTCAAGGTCGACGTGCTGGCGCTCGGCATGCTGACCTGCCTGAAGCGCGCCTTCACCTTGCTCACCGACCATTATCCGCAAGCGCGGGATCCTTTTGGACGGCCTTACGTGCTCGCCACCCTTCCCGAAGAGCACGAGGACGTCTACGCCATGATCCAGAGAGCCGACACGCTCGGCGTCTTCCAGATCGAGTCGCGCGCGCAGATGTCGATGCTGCCGCGTCTCAGGCCGGAAAATTTCTACGACCTCGTCATCGAGGTGGCGATCGTGCGCCCAGGCCCGATCCAGGGCGACATGGTGCATCCCTATCTGCGCCGGCGGCAGGGCAAGGAGGCGGTCCATTACCCCAGCCTGGAGCTCAAGAAAATCCTCGGCAAGACGTTGGGCGTGCCGCTTTTCCAGGAACAGGCGATGAAGATCGCCATCGTCGCCGGCGGCTTCCGGCCGGGCGAGGCCGACGAGCTGCGCCGCGCCATGGCGACCTTCAAGCGCACCGGCACGATCGGCAATTACCGCCAGCGCATGATCGACGGCATGGTCGGCAATGGCTACGACAAGGACTTCGCCGAGCGCTGCTTCAAGCAGATCGAGGGTTTTGGCGAATATGGCTTTCCTGAAAGCCATGCCGCCTCCTTCGCGCTGCTGGTCTATGCTTCCTGCTGGTTCAAGACCTTCTTTCCCGACGTCTTCTGCGCCGCGATCCTGAACGCGCAGCCGATGGGTTTCTACCAGCCGGCGCAGCTGGTACGCGACGCGCGCGACCATGGCGTCGAGGTGCGCGAGGTCGACATCAACCATTCCGTCTGGGATTGCACCCTGGAGGCCACCGCCTTCGATCCGTCCCGCATCCTCGAGCGCCACGCCTCGATGCGCGGCGTCATCGAGACGGCGCATGCGGTGCGCCTCGGCTTCCGCCAGATCAAGGGCCTGTCCGAGGAACGTATGAAAGCCGTCGTCGCGCATCGCGGCGCCGGCTATCGATCGGTCAGGGATGTCTGGCTGCGCTCCGGCCTCGATGTCGGCGAGATCGAAAGATTGGCTGAGGCCGACGCCTTCCGCTCGATCGGCCTCGACCGCCGGGCCGCGCTCTGGGAAGTCCGCGCCCTCGACGGCAGGAGCGCCGCCGAGAAACTGCCGCTGTTCGACCAGCCCTCGCTTCGCCTGCGTGAATTGGAGCCGGAAACGAAACTGCCGAAAATGCCGCTCGGCGAGCATGTCGTGCATGATTACCGCGCGCTTGGCCTGTCGCTGAAGGAGCACCCCGTCGCCTTCCTGCGCGAAAGGCTGACCCGCGCCGGCGTCACCCCCAACGCCCATCTGCCGTCGGTGCGTGACGGCCGCCGCGTCTCCGTCGCGGGCCTCGTGCTGGTGCGCCAGCGGCCGGGCAAGGGCAATGCGATCTTCCTCACGCTGGAGGACGAAAAATCGATCGCCAACGTCATCATCTGGCCGCGCGTCTTCGACCGCTTCCGCCCGGTGGTCATGGGCGCCCGCTTCATCCGCGTCACCGGCAAGCTGCAGCACGAATCAAACGTCATCCACATCGTCGCCGACCGGATCGAGGATTTGACCCCCTGGCTGAGCGTGCTGCTGGAATCCGCCAATCGCCCGGTCATCGAGCACAATCCCGCCGCAAGCCGTGGCCTGCCTGTCCGCCAGGACGCCGAAGCCCTGTCGGGCGCCGCACAGCAGGTCATGCCGAAGGGGCGGAATTTTCAGTAGCAGCGATTTCCAGCACAGAGGGGAACGCGACGGGAGCGAAAAACGCCTTCGTCATCCACGGGCGAAGCAAGGAGCGAAGCGACGCAGCGCAGACCCGAGGATCCATGCCGTTACCTGCGAGCGCCGCTACAGGTGCAGAATTCTGCTCCGTTGCACTTCGTGGCCAACGTCACGGCATGGATCCCAGGGTCTCCGCGACGCCGCTTCGCGGCTGCTCCGCCCTGGGATGACGAGGTAAAGGGCGTCCCGCCAACCTCGAAGGCCGCATGACGGCGCAAGCCCGCTCACGACGGCCCGCTGAGTCGTGGCGGCGGTGGCGCCAGCATGTCCTCGGCCGAGATCGCGCGCGCCTCCGAAGGCAGCATGATGGGGATGCCGTCCCGCACCGGATAGGCGAGCTTCGCCACGCGCGAGACCAGCTCGCCGCGCTCTGGGTCCCAGGTCAGCGGGCCCTTGGTCAGCGGGCAGGCCAGCAATTCGAGCAGCTTCGGGTCGACCTCGGCCTTTCGAGCGTCACGTACGTCCGCCATGAGCCCATCCCCGTACCGGCAAACTATTGTAAACTGGAGCCAAACTCATCATCCTCGCGCGCCAGCGTCATCTCGGTGATGGCGATCAGCGTCTCGGCGCGTGTCTTCAGGTCCGGCGCTTCCAAGAGCGCCTGCTTCTCGGCCGGTCCATAGGGCGCCATCATCGACAGCGCGTTGACCAGCATGCCGTTTTCGGCGCGGCTGACGCTTTCCCAGTCGGCCTCGAGGTCGTTGGCCTGCAGATAGGCGCGAAACGCCTTGAGCAGCGCCGGTCGGTCGACCTCGGCAGCAGCCGGGTCTTCCTCGAGGTCGGCGAGGAACGGCATGATCTTGCACTGCCGGAACGGCGCCTTCGCCGCGAGCTCCTGCACGATGCGGAACCGGCACACGCCCTGCAGCGAGATCAGGTAGCGGCCATCGCCGGTTTCGGCCAGCGAGATGATGCGCCCGGCGCAGCCGACGCTGCAGAGCTCCGGCTCGCCGTCATCGCGCAATGCGCCATCGAGGCTCGGCTGGATCATGCCGATCAGCCGCGAGCCGGCCATCGCCTGGTCGATCATCTGCAGATAGCGCGGCTCGAAGATGTTGAGCGGCATGCGCCCGCCGGGCAGAAGCAGCGCGCCGGCGAGCGGAAACACCGGGATTGCCGGCGGCAGGTCCTTGGCGAGCCGGTAGAGTGCGTTACCGACCCGCACCGCGACCCTCCCAAAGCAACGCCGTCAAGCGCATCACCCTGCAACCTCCTCTTGCCCGGCAAGCTCGTCCCGGTCTGGCGGCGAACCACCAGCCTGCCCTTATCTGGCGCTGGCAATCCTTCGCTCAAGCCTGCCGGCCGCGCCAGCCGGCAAAAACTTTTGAGCCCAATTCCAGGAACCAGCGGTTTCCGCCCGGAATTGCGCAAGACCAAGCCTAGAGCAATTCCAGGAAAAGTGTGAAACGGTTTCCGTTCGGAATTGCGTCAGACAACCACTTGGAACGCTTCGGCGATTCCGTGAAACGCCGAAACCGCTCTACGAGAACAGCAGCGAAGACAGCTTGCGGCGGGCCGCCAGCGTCGCCTCGTCGGTCATGCCCCAGGCCTCGAACAGCTTCAACAGCTGCGCCCTGGCGCCGTCGTCGTTCCAGCTGCGGTCGGCCTTGACGATCGCCAGCAGATTGTCGGCGGCGGCATTGCGCTCGCCGCGCGCATTCTGGATCATCGCCAGGTCGAAGCGCGCCTGATGGTCGGCCGGATTGGCGGCGAGCCGGCGCTCGAGCTCGGCCGGATTGCCGAGCGCGGCCGCTTCCGCCGCCAGCGTCATCTTGGCGCGCAGCGCGGCCAGCGCCGGCGCGTCCTTCTTGTCCTCGGGCGCCCGGGCGAGCACGGCCTCGGCGCCTTCGGCGTCGCCGGCATCGAACAGGATCTCGCCCAAGCCGGCGATCGCCTCGAGCGTCTCCGGCGCCTGCTCGAGGATCGCGTCGTAGATGTCGGCCGCGGTCTGCACGTCGCCGGCCGTGCGCGCCTCGGTGGCGGCGGCCAGCGCGTCGGCGATCTGCGGCGCGCCGCCGCCCTTGCCGCCGACCTTCTGGATGAACTGGTTGATCTGGCTTTCGGGAATGGCGCCCATGAAGCCGTCGACCGGCTGGCCGTCCTTGAAGGCGATGACCGCGGGGATCGACTGGATGCCGAGCTGGCCGGCGATCGAAGGATGGTCGTCGATGTTCATCTTGACCAGCTTGACCTTGCCGCCGGCCGCCTTGACCGCCTTTTCGAGCTGCGGCGTAAGCTGCTTGCAGGGCCCACACCATGGCGCCCAGAAATCGACCAGCACCGGCTGGCGCCGCGATTCCTGGATGACGTCGGCGGCGAAGGTGGCGGTGGTGGTGTCCTTGATCAGCTCGGCCGCCGCCGGCGCCTCGCCCAGCGAAACCTTGGGGC
The DNA here is from genome assembly GCF_004010375.2 of Mesorhizobium sp. M2E.F.Ca.ET.209.01.1.1. Taxonomy (NCBI): domain Bacteria; kingdom Pseudomonadati; phylum Pseudomonadota; class Alphaproteobacteria; order Hyphomicrobiales; family Phyllobacteriaceae; genus Mesorhizobium; species Mesorhizobium sp. M2E.F.Ca.ET.209.01.1.1. The sequence continues at coordinate 23,303 of NZ_SADP02000021.1, forward strand.
GGTCTCCGCCGCCATATTGCACCGTCTGGGCGTACTGGCCGCCATTGCCGCCGAACGCGCCGCTATACGGATTGTTGTCGCTCATCGTGTCGCCCTTTCGGTCGCGCTCCCAGGCGTCGGCGCCCGGCGCGTCATTGTCGGATTTTGGAACCGCCTTCCATGTGGCGATCGAGCCCTGACTTTCAAGATTATGAGACTTTCAGGATAACAGGATCGTGGCCGGTTGCCTCGACGAATCTGATCAGATCGGCGGCGGCGATCGAGGTCGTCGCCTCATTTGTCAGCGGATGGCCGTTGATGACGTCGTGGCTCATCAACTCCTGGTCGAGAACAACCTTCACCCGCCCGGCCGTGTCGTTGATCAGCCCGAACACGGTGACCGCGCCGGGAATGACGCCGAGCAGCTCCATCAGCATTTCCGGCCTGCCGAACGAGACCCTGCCGGCGGCGCCGATCAGATGATGGATCTGCTTGAGGTCGACGACAGCTTCCTCGCCGACGGTGACGAGGAAATAATTGTCCTTCTTGTCCTTGAGGAACAGGTTTTTGGTGTGGCCGCCATGGATCTCGCCGCGCAGCGCCTGCGAATCGGCAACCGTGAACAGCGGCGGGTGCCTGACCGTCGAGACGGAAATGCCCAGATCGGCAAGAAATTGGTTGAGCTCGGCTTCGGTCTTCGGCATCGGTCCTCTCGTCGTCGCGAAACGTCATGCCGTTTACGGCGAACGACACCATTCCGGCAAGGCCGTGCCGGCTCGAGCAGTCCGACGTTTGACCGAATCGCTGAATTGCGGCCCAGCCTTCAGGCGCTTGCAGGCCGTGGAAAAAAGACCGTCATTTCCCTGTTGCAATCGCCGCGCTCTTCGGCCATATAGGCGCGGCTTGCGGCCCAAGGCCGCGCGAGCGGGTGTAGCTCAGGGGTAGAGCACAACCTTGCCAAGGTTGGGGTCGGGCGTTCGAATCGCCTCACCCGCTCCAAATCTTCTTAGATTTGAAAAGCATAAAGGGCCCGGGAAACCGGGCCTTTTTGCTGCCTGGCGCCGGGGATCGCCAAGGGAAATAGCGCCTAGAGCAGTTCCAGGAAAAGTGAAAGCGGTTTTCCGTCCGGAATTGCGCAAAAACAAAGAGATAGAGCGGTTCGCCGTTCCGTGGAACGGTGAATCGCTCTAGGCTGGGACTCCCCGCCTAGCGCGGCTAAGCTCCGCATTTTGAGGAGCCGGACGGCGACCTCCAGGCTTGAAGGCATGCTGCGAGAGGAGCCGCACCGGGACACACGTCAGCGGCAGCGGGTTAGCAGCATGATGCCGAAAAGGAATTGACATGCTCGCTCCAGCCTCTTGTCACCGTCCGGCTCGCTCGGATCAAACAATATGCTGCCAAGAACCTGCACATACGGCTTGAGATAATTGACCGATAGCGGCCGTTCTGGTGGAAATCCGATATTAAACTTTGATGGGTTGCCCCCATTTGGCTTTTTCTGATCCTCGGTGACCTCGATCGTGCAATTTGCGTTTGTAATTTCCTCAGAACCGCCGGCTGCCAGCTCGTGATAGACTTTTAGTTTTGTGTTTCCCTCGTATCCGGCGTGGTCGGTCAGCAGGCCAGGCCTCTCCGCCTTGTGGTTGTTTGCCCTAAAATAATCATAGCTGTTGGCGGTCAGGATAAGGTTTTTCGTGACATTCACATAGCCGTCTGCGCTCGGAATTTCAGCGTTGAAGTTATTGTCCTTAAAGATTTTAAGCTTAGCCATTTTCCTCCCTCCATTTAGCCAATTGGATTCGGATGTCCCGCCGTAGCAACCAGGTCGGGCATAGAGAAATATCTGAAATTCGCGGATGGCAGCTCTGGTCGCCACGCCGGCTGAGAAAGAATCGAGTTTGCGCTTGATTCAATCGCGGCGTGAACTGTTTCCATCACGATGCGACTTCCCAGCGGACCCAAGTGGCACCCACCGCCAAAATGCTCTGCCTCTCTCAGGATGTAATACCAAAGGGGCGTTCGGGTTAGCAGGGCGGGGTGGTCGGTGAAGGCCTGCCGGATCGATGGGTCGTCCGTCGGAATTTGTTCCGGCAAAAGGTAGGCTAGGGGCGGCTGCTGCTTTGAAACCAATGCAGCGTTGGTCAAAGAGACAGCATGTTGCGCAGTGGCGAGGCCCAGCTCATGGCCCGTCTTCATGGTCTCCTCAGCCAGTCCGAACACGTCCCCCGGAGCCGGGTTGCAGCACACTTCGTCGAACAGGCAGCTGGGCAAGCTTGCCAATGCAGGGGAGAGGCTAAGATCGATCTTGTTTGCCTTGATCGGTTCAGTCGCCAGCGCATCAAACGCGGTGCCAGAAAAATCCAGCAACAGAAACCAGTTCGCGACCCAGTTTCTTAGAAGGCGGTGAGCCGATGAGTTCAATTTGTCGCCGGAATTTGCGTAGCTGGATTCCATAAATTCGGACAGCCGCGCCAACCCCTCGATCCGGTTCCACGGTCGGTATGCGTCCCTGATCATGCTGTGGCCAAAACGTGCGACCGCGGCTCCAAATTCGATAGGAAGCCAATCTGGATTTTGAGACGATGCTCCGGCCTTAACGATGCAGCGGCCGTGTTGCATCACGCCGCGAAAAGAGGATCGATCTACGATGCGCGGTAGATAGTCGTGCAAGACTGCAGATTGAAAATGCTGCAGCCAAATGCGGCGAACGTTCTGCCACCACTCTTTGTCGTAAGAACCCTTCCTAACGGGATCGTAGCCTTCTCTTTTCGCAATGGCATTGAAAAACTTTAATAGGGCCACATGACACTGCGCCAGCGGCAAGAAATCATCGTTGCGGTTGTCCATGATCAGCGGCTTGCCTTCCTCTGGCAGTCCGAGATCGACGCGAGGCAGGTCTTCCGCCATGACCACGCTGCCTGACGTACAGCCTATCGGCAACGGTCCGGAGTCATGACAGCCGGTCCCCGGCATAACGGATCCGTCAATCGGGAGCACGCTGTCGAGGTCGAGCGCAGGAGTTCTATCGTTGGCGGGGTCCTTACCCGGTCCCATAAAACTGATGTCGTGGAAAATAAACTGGCCGAAATATGTGTACCCTGCCGGGATATCGCTATCATCCGACGAGGCATAGGGCTTGCGGGCAAGTGCCTCTCCAAGCGCCACCAGAGCCTTTATGGACGGAAGCGTTTTGCCTTGATGCCGTCCGAAGATGTGCTTGTAGGCGGGCATATTGGCTGCGCGGACCAACGCCAGGAATTCTTCGTGGCCAACGTCCTTTGGCGTCTTGCGACGCTCAAATAGCAAGATATGGTCGTTCGCGCTGACGAGATAAGCTTTTTGAGCATGGCGGGCCATAGTATTCCCCCCTGGCCGTATTTTAGCATGAGCTTATCAAAAGACCGGCACAAAGTCAGCAGTTTCTAATTTGTCTCATCGGGCTCAAAAGCCTGCGAGTATCGGAACGGCATTGATGACGGCGTAGTGCCGGCTGATGGATCAAAAGAGCTGGTGCATGTGCGCATCTACCTGACATAGCCGCGCCAGATCACGTCGATCCTCGTCCCGCTTGATCGGGAAGGCTTCTACAAACCAGCCCAGGATGTCCTTCAGCGTCGGTGCTGCAGGTCCTGCCCAAGCTGCGGCAATAGACTCCTGCAATTGCATCAGCGCTGCGCGAGCTTCATCTGTTCTGCCCAACCTGCACAGCGCGGCCGTCTTCCAACCGGCGGTGTCGACGATTGCGTTCTTGGACCGATCGGCCGCCGCGATTGTGCCTTCGAAATCTCCGGCAAAATAGCGGATTACCGCGATGTGCGACCATTGATAGTCCAAAAACATGGATGTCAGATCCATTGCACGCTCCAGCAGGCGCGACGCAGAATCGACGCGGCCCATGAACGCCATGCCCAAAGCCGCCGACACCAGTGTCTTGGGACTGTTGGGGTTGAGTTCGGCGGCCAGTTCGTAGTGCACTTCCGACTGTTCGAAGTGTCGGGTCATGGCTGTCGACCAGGCGACGACCAAATGATTGCGTGCATCCAAGGGATCAAGCGCCACGGCGCGTTGGGCCAGCTCGGCAGCCCTCTCCGTTATGGAAGGATCGGCAGCAATTCCCGGCCGGATGAATTGTCGCGCATTGTGGATGCTGGCCAAACTGGCGTAGGCAGGGGCGAAGTTCGGGTCAGCAACGATCGCGCCTTCGAACAGCCGTTGGGCTTCGTCTTCGGCATCTGGCGTCCAGCGAGTCAGCAAGTCCTCGCCGCGCAACCAGGCATCATAGACATTGAGATTTTGCGGTGGGCCCCTGACCTGGCGCGACAGTCTGTCATGCGACAGGTAAACTTCCAAAGTGGAAGCAATCTTTCCGACCAGTTGCTTCTGCAAAGCGAGCCAGTTTCCAAGCGAAAGCCGAAACGAATCGCTCCAAATGACCTGGTTCGTGTTGGGATCGCTTACCGAGACGATCAGCTGCATGTCGTCCTGGTTGTCCACGCATTGGGCCGCCAGAAGGTAGTCCGTGTCGGGGCTTTCGATCGCAGTATCTTTCAACTCGATGACCGTGAACTCCCGGAACTTGGACAGATTGGCGATTAGTTCTGAGCGGAATCCCCAGACCAGAAGAGAAATTTTCTTTGTCCGAGCCTCAAATTTTTCGACCGCAAGCGTTGGCGCCGGTCCGCTAGGCCGAGGTGGTTTCTTTCTGTTCGACAATAGCGGCTCCGGACCCTTGAGGGCCTCCGCCAAAGCCGTCGTCTCCATGCTCGGCAGCAACTGATATCGTTCGCGTAGAAGGTCGCGCAGATTTTCGTAGACGCGCATTGCGGCCGCGACATTCTGCAGTTCCGCATGGTGGCGGATGAGGCAGCGCGCAGCGCGCTCATGGCTGGGCTCGAGCACCAAGAGGGCATTTGCCGCCCTGCGCATTGCAGGTTCGGCTATCTCGAAGCGTTCCAGCATGGCCTCCAAGGCTTCCAATGCGTGGTCGCGCCAGTTGTGCCTGGTGACGCTCAGCCATGCGCTGAACAGGTCGCTGGTGTCTTCCAGGCCAAACAGGATCGCATCGGACCAATCCGATCGTCGGAGCAGCAGCTCGTCGATCTTGCCCTCTCCAAGATCCTTCAACATGCGAACGGCATCGACGGTTATGCGCGACGGGCTCAACCCGATAATATTTCCGCGCCTGAGAATTCCTGCCGCCGAGTTGCCCGCAATTGATCTTTCGGCGATCTGCAGGCAGTTCGCCATCGCGCGCCGCGCGGCTAGCGGGCTTCGTTCTGGCCAGATCAAGGTAGCCAGCCGGTCATGCACCTCCTGAAAATTGCTGGACAGTGCGAGATATCCGATCAGGGCCTGCGCTTTCGGGGAACGCAATGCGATTGCTTCGCCATCTTCCCGATAAAGGCCAAGCCCATCGATGACCGAAATCAGTCGCTGATGGCTGCTATCCGGGACATCCGCGAGGTTGGAGGCAACGACGTTGTAGAGCGTCAGCGGCTCTGGCATGTTCTTCAAGGCGGGCCGACCGGCGAACCGAAATCGCCACCGCCCGGTGTTGCGGGCCGCCCAGTAGACGTCCTGGGTCACACACACACCGCCTGAGTCGGCCATGGCCTGCACCCGGGCGGCCACGTTTATCGCATGGCCGAACACGTCGCCGTCACGGCGATGAACCTCTCCAATATGCAATCCGATCCGGAATCGACTGTGGAACGCTCTCCTGTCCAGTAGGTCAGCCAGGCTATCCTGCATGAAAATGGCGTAGTCGATGGCGTTCGATACACCGTCGAACAGTATCAGGACCCCGTCGCCTGTCGTCTTGATGAACTCGGCGCCGAATTCCTCGCAATGGATTTGGAAGAGTTGGAAACACTGCGAAACGAGATCGAGTGTTCCAAGTTCATCGGCCGCGGTTAGCCGGCTATATTGAGCCAGGTCCGCAAACAGGATTGATTTAAGGGTCGCTCGCTCCGATCTCGCTTGCATAGTCGCCGCCCATGCCCGTCGAATGTGTTATTCTGCTCCCCAATGCGCGCTTAGTCGACGGTACAACGAAGTGATGGCCAACGCTTTCATGGACGGCTCCAGCGAGCTCGCCAGGGTCGGCGAGTTGTTCGACGTGATTGACCTGCCTGCGACGGATGTTCCGGCTCATTTCGCTATCGCAATCCCCAGGGTTGCTCTGTTGCAAATGCCAGCAGCGCCGCGCGCAGCAATGCCCGAAACGGGGAGGCTGGCGAGCGGCCGAGGATTGAGCATCGACGATTGCCGGGCGAGTTGCCTTGGCGAGGCAGCCGAACTCTTCAGTTGCTGCTCGTGGGGTGACGAACCGTTGATCACCGCTACGGTCGACGAGATCGGATCGGCGGCAATTGCTCCTGAAAGCCTGAACGGCTTCAGTCCGGATCAAATCGCCGCCCGCGCTGTGTGGAACAAGGAAAATAACGGCTTCGATTGGCGACCGCGGATCAGGCATCAATCTGCGGTGCTGGATTGGCTTAGGGTTGAGAATGCATTTGGCGGCGATGAGGCGTTCATACCGGCAGACTTCGCCTTTATTGGACGGCGAGAGGCTGGCGATGAGGACGCGATGGCCGTCGGCGATAGCAGTGGTTGCGCAGCAGGGACTACCGCAGACGCTGCGAAGCTTGCGGCTATCTTGGAGCTGGTCGAGAGGGATGCGACCGGCAGGTGGTGGTATGCCAGAAGGCAGCGCCAGACTATTGATTTGTGCTGCCTTTTGGGCATCGAAACGCTTGTCGACTGGCTGTTGAATCGCGGACGCCGAACTTGGCTCTTCGATATTACCTCAGATATCAATATCCCGGTGGTGGCTGCCGCTTCTGCAGAACCGGACGGCAAGGATGTCTCGCTAGGGTTTTCTGCTGGCCAAAGCCAACAATCAGCAGCTGCAGCCGCCTTGACGGAAATGCTTCAGATGGAGATTTCGCTCGGGGCTGGGCGTACGCTTGGTAAAAACGTTGGAAATTGGCAGCGATGGCGAGAGAAAGTCTCAATGACAACGCGGCCTCTGAAAATGGCCTCGGTCCAACATGTCGCGCCAAATCGATCTCCTCCTGCAGTTGAGCAAGGGCTGTCAGACGTACTTAATGCCTTGGCGCACAGTGGGATCGATTTGTGGTTTGCCGAAATGACACGAGCGGAATTCGGCATTCCCGTCTTTCGCGCTATATCGACCCGCCTTTGTCACTACAAGCCACGGTTCGCAAAAGCCCGTCTCCTTGCCCGCGATAGCCGCGATTTAAGCTACGACGCCGATTCGCCAGCAGACCAGCCGCTGCTTTTGATTTAGTCTTTAGCGGCAGCCGTGAGCGGTCGGTCCGCTATCCGAACGCGTTTGGCGGATAGCTGCGGCAGACACCTGGCACTTAGTATGGCCATCATGGGCAGCGCCCTCTCGGTGATTGGCCGGTACCTCATGATCGCGCCAAGGTCACAGGGTGGCGGGCGACCAGGGTTGGGCAGTCGTCCGGTGCTGGGGCCGAGCCTAACAAGGGGCGGTCCGGGCCGTCCGACCATTCGTTGTTCTAGGCGAGCCGACCACGTGGAAGGGCTAGCAAGCGAGAGGTAGTGTGGGAAGATCGTTGTGACCCTGACCGGCCGGACCGATCGGTTCATAATGCAATTTATGTCCTCGTGGTCCAGCCCAAGGGGGACTCCCCACATCGTCTCACTTGCGAGATCCCTTGATCGGGCGCATAGAATGGAAGGCTAGGCTGGGAGGCACGTTTATGGCACGGCTATACATTAAGGACAACGGCGATCCGACGCGCCCGAGCAAGGATGGATATTCCAATTTCGCCCTGAACGCGATCTTAAACAATGGCAACTTTAAGGCGTTTGTCGGCGCTCAAGACGATGACCGGGCTGATCTGGTGCAACAACATGCGGGCAACGATTCGAAGGGTTTAAAATGCGTTGTTACTCACCTTTTGATCGGTGGAGGCGAGGAACCTATCAACCATGACAATTGTCTGGTTGAGATAGTCGAAGACTTACAGAAGAAGGGTTCAAAGTCAAAGCATAACATCTCTCTGCCTAAGCAATGGACAAGCGGGGTTGAGATTCCAAACATTGCCTATCTGGATAAATACGTCACCGCGATTGTTGAGATCGCCAGGGACGAGAAAGATCCGGTCAAGGCAAGAAACTTCCTCTTCGGGTTAATGCTTCTCACACGTTGCAGATAGCACGTGCGCCAGCGCCGCAAGCGGCACGCTGGTGCAACTTCCGCCGTTGTGGAGCCTTTGACCTGGTCATCGAAGGTGGGGCGATGAGAAGGCGGAGCAGTATTGCCGGCGCATTGGTTGCGCTTTTGGTTGGTAGTCTCTCTTCTGAAACGGTTGCTCGCGCAAGACAATGCCCTGCGAGCTTAGATCAGATCGTCATAACAAAATCCTTGATCGTGACATTGCTCGATTGGCCAAACTTATTCTCGAAGACCGATTTTAGTTTCGCCCACACCATCGATTCTATTCTGGCGAGCCTCAAAGTTGACCCAGATGCCAATCGCATCGGCTTCGTGCAAACTCTCCTCGACACCTACGACATTGACCAGCAGAACAACCCCGACAGTATGCTGCCCATGGCGATCGAAAAGCAGCGCAATAACGATATCCCGAGCGCTGATATGCTTTTGGATGCCAGTTCCGGGCTACAACCCGTCGCTCTGGTCAATCGCTTCGACCGCGCCCCGCGCGACGGGGCGAACTGCGGCGAATACCGGATCGTATACGCGATGAAGTACCGGTTGCGGACAGGAGGGTTGGGGCGCTTCTTCCTCAACTTTGAGGCAGTGCTACCCAATCCTGAACGCGAGCGCGGGATTGCCGGCTGCATGCCGGTTGCCGAATTCTGGAGCGGTCTGTCTGGGAAATCCGAAGAGCAAATGGCGGCCGATCTTGAAAAATTTTACTACGAAGGTTTAGGATCCGGCTTTGTCGCGGCGGTGCTGGCCAAGAACTACGGGATCCCGGACGGGCAAGTTCGGGGCAATGCTAACCTTAACGGCGCAGAGCACTGGCAGTTGCGTGAATGGAAGATTGTGCCTCCTTCCAAGACCTCCGGCTCGGCCTTCCGAATCGAAACCGTGAAGAACAATGCCTTGGCAGAGTTTTACCGCGATGACAGTAAAGGCGCTATAAACGGCAAAGCGCAAGAGCAGCAACGCATAGACTATCAGCGGGCCTTTGTTGATCAGAACCTGCGTCAACTCTTCAGTCCCGAGCTAACATCATCGCCCGCGCCGGGCGACGATCCGGCGATAACGGCCTACATGCTTGGTCTATTGAACGATTTTGGTGCCGCCATTGACAACCGGTTCAACGAATTTCAGAGCATATCCTCGAACTCCGAGGACGATCCTGAGTTGGAAGTCTCAGGGCTCAAGCCGAGAATTGACGCGGCACTTTCCCAGTTGGGCCTTTCATCGAAAGGCGTCTCATCAGACGAGGCCCTGGCAAGGGCGGGGGCGATTACGTGCGGGGGTTGCCACGCGTTTTCGAATGGCAAGACGGTGGGACACGTCGCCGGTAGGGAGATTAGATGGCCGAACAGCCTCGGTTTCTTTCATATTGACGAAAAAGGGAACACCTCTCCGGCGCTCCGGCAATGGAACCTGCCATGGAGGCAGCAAAAGCTATATGAAATGCTTTGCGCTGAGCCAAAATTGCCGGAGCCCGGTTCCGGGGAGGAGATTGTCTTGCGGGATGAGTTGGCGGGGTTGCTAACCACGCTGATCGATAAGAAGGCGTCGTTAGACGGCGAAAAAGTGGACAACCGATTCCGTTCGTTGGTCGATAGGTTGACGATTATTGATCTCAAGAAGGAGGGTTACTTCGTCCGTTACCGCCGCACGCATTAGTTTCGCCGGTGCGCCCCGAAGTGCTGGGTGGCACCCCGAGGCCCCTACGCGCCGCCCGGCTATTGTGCAGGCGCCATGGGTGTGGCGACTAGTCGGGCCTTTGCAACGTGCTTGGCGCGGGCAGACAAATCTACCAGTCGCGCAAGCGATCAGACGAATCCACGTCGCGTGCGGCCGTCATGCGTTGGCTCCCAGAGCCCGGTCCGGCCATTTTTCAGTTCTAATCGCGATCCAATGTCAGAGACCAAAGTGAGAGTTAGATGGATTAAGAATTGATAGAGCTCGGACCGGCCGACTGCTGGGCTCTCGCTCGGCCGCCACCTCTGGATATCGACTGTTTCAATCTCGCCGCCGTGCTAGCGCCGGCTCGAGTCCCTCGCGAATGGACTTCTCGGCGGGGCGAAAATACCATCGCCACCGCCGGTTGTCGGAGGTCTGCCGAAGTTGGTCGAAGAAAGCTTCACCCGCCGATTGGCCGCCATCCTCGTTGCGGATGTAGTCGGGTTTTCGCGGCTGATGGAGTCCGATGAAGCAGGCACGCTTGCCACGCTCAAAGGCCGCCGGACCTTGATCCTGCAGCCCACGGTGCGCGCAAGGGGTGGTCGCATCGTCAAGTTTATGGGCGATGGCGTACTCGTCGAATTCGCCAGCGCGGTAAACGCGGTGACCGCCGCGATTGAGCTGCAACGAAAGATGTCGGAAGCCAATGGTGACTTGCCAGATCACAGCCGCATTGTGCTCCGCGTAGGTATCAATCTCGGGGACGTCATCGGCGAAGGTGCCGACATCTATGGTGAGGGCGTCAACATCGCCGCGCGCCTCGAGACCCTGGCGGAGCCCGGTGGCATATACATTTCTGGCAAGGTTCACGACGAGGTACGAGGCAAGGTCGACGCCGCCTTCGAGGACGCGGGCGAACGACAGCTCAAGAATATCGCCACGCCGGTCCGGGTCTATCGTGTCGGAACCAGCGCCGCGCCAATGGCGCCCCAGACCATCTCACCCGTTTCCAACAAGCCGTCGATAGCCATCCTGCCGCTGGACAACCTAAGCGGCGATCCGGACCAGAAATACCTGTCAGACGGCATCACCGGTTGCTGCTCGTGGGGTGACGAACCGTTGATCACCGCTACGGTCGACGAGATCGGATCGGCGGCAATTGCTCCTGAAAGCCTGAACGGCTTCAGTTCCGATCAAATCGCCGCCCGCGCCGTGTGGAACAAGGAGAACACTGGCTTCGACTGGCGGCCACCGATCAGGGATGAATCCGCCGCGCTGAACTGGCTGAGGGTTGAAGATGCATTTGGGGGGGATGGGGCTTTCATACCGGCAGACTTTGCTTTCATAGGACGCAAAGGGGCTGGCGAGGAGGGCGCGGTCGCCATCGGCGATAGCAGCGGGTGCGCTGCAGGACCTAGTGCGGATGCGGCAAAACTGGCCGCCATCTTGGAGCTGGTCGAGAGGGATGCGACGGGTCGGTGGTGGTATGGAAGAAGGCAGCGCCGAACAATCGACCCGTCTCTCTCTCGGGCATCGACACGCTTGTTGACTGGGTGTGGGATCGCGAGCGTCGAACCCGGCTCTTCGACATCACCTCGGACATCGATGTCCCAGTGATTGCCGCTGCTTCTGCGGAACCGGACGGCAGAGACGTCTCGGTAGGCTTTGCTGCGGGCAAAAGCCTACAGTCCGCCGCGACAGCCGCCTTGACCGAGATGCTTCAAATGGAGATTTCGCTCGGGGTTTCACGAGTGCTTGGCGATAAAGCTGGCACTTGGTCGCAATGGCGAGAGAAAGCCTCAATGAAAACCCGGCCGCTGGATATGGCTTCGATCCAACACGTCGCGCCAAATCTACCTCATCGCGCGGTTGAACGTGACCTGTCGGATGTGCTCGACGCCTTGGCGCAGAGAGGAATCGATTTGTGGTTTGCCGAAATGACCCGCGCGGAAATCGGCATTCCCGTGTTTCGCGCCGTATCGACCCGGCTCTGTCACTACAAACCACGTTTCGGACGCGTACGACTCCTTGCTCCCGATGCCCGCGATCTAAGCTTCGACCCCAGTTCGCCCGCGGACCAGCCGCTGCTTTTGGTTTAGTGTTGCATGTTCGAGGGCCTTCACGTCGCCCTGTTTTGGGGAGCGTCATGATTCCTCGGTCGCTTCTTGCTCGTCGTTAGCCATTTGCTCCCCCGCGCGTTCGGGTTTTAATGCGTGATTGGTCCACCGGGTTTGCGAGGTGAGCCGTAAGGCGACGTCCGGAACTGCGTGAAAACAAAGACATATGCGTGAACGCCCCGGAGAGGATTCAATCCGCGTTCCGACATCTACGTCCCGCCAGCATCAGGCACATGGCTGGCCGATGACTTTCACATAGCGTTCGTCACCGACACAGTGTCGGCGCTTCCTCGGACTTGAGTCGTATGGCCAAGGGACTGCAGGGCCTCTTTTGCCGGGCGGCCCACAACTATATGTTTTGGTGAAAGTGCTGGAGACAATTCAGCCGGGCAGTTTCGCGGGATGATGCCCGTGAAATGAATACGTTGGGGCATAGCCAGAATAAAGACGGACATGAGGTTTACCGCCTTACAGGATCCGTGCGGCCAATGGATGGTGTATGATCTGCTGTCGGACTACCCGGCGCGGATACCGGATATTTTGCTGCTTGGGTTGACGCGCGAGGAGGCCGAGCGGCTTGCCGGCCGGGCAAATGAAATTCTCTCGGTGCTGCAACCGAAAGCGCCACCGAGATTCGCAGCGATGCAGGACCCGTGCGACGACTGGCTCGTCTGCGACCTGGTTTTGGACCTCCCGGCGGAGCTGGAAGACCTGTTGCTGATCGGGCTGCCGCGAAGCGAGGCCGAGCACCTTGCCGGCCTGGCCAATGCTGGAATCATCAGGCCCGCCGGCTATTCGTCGGTCCCATTCGCCAGCGTCGCCTGAAGGCCACCGGTCCGGCGAGCCGGATCGCCGCGCCCGCCGCAGCGAGCGTCATGAAAAGGGCCGGATCGACCCCGCCTTTTGTATCCCTGGAATGCGGCCTGCCGGCCTTCTTTCTCGCGTCATGCGAGGCGATCGGCCTTATCAAGCAGCACAGGAGAGTCTTCGCGCTCTCGAAAGCGCGAGCCTGGGTTTCAGGACAAAGACACACGTAAAATCACAAGGTTAAAGCGTCCGGCCTTGGCTACACGTAGCCACGACTCAGCACCGGATCACATCGGATAACGTTTGCGTTCCACCTCCGTTTCGACGCCGGAGTGGCCGCTATATCCCATCCTGGGCCGAGAACCGCCGGCGATGAGTGACTGACACCGCGACACGACGCGACCAGACGGCCCGTCTCGGAGAAGCGGTCTGCCGCTTCTCCATCACAAGGAGAGACGTCATGCGCTCTTTCTCATCCAAAATCATCGTTGCCGCTTCGGTCTTCGCGGCCATTCCGCTTTCAAGCGCTTATGCGGTGCACCGTCACCGCATAGTGCCGGTCGATACCACAACCACGGGATCGGTGCCTGCCAACCCGGAAACGAGAGCGGCCATGGAGCAATTGCTGGGCGTGAAACAGGGTATCCGTGAGGCCCGGGAGATGGGCAAGATCTCGCAGGACCAGGCCAGCGCCCTGATGCGGCAGGCGGACAGCATCCAGCGCAGCGGGTCTCCCGGCCGGTCCATGCTGAGACAGATCAATGAACTGGACCAGCGGCTTCAGAATACCACCGGCCAGGGGACCTATATCGGCAGCGGCGGCGACGGCGGGTATTATCCGAACGGCTGACGACCCGACGCACTTCGCAACGCGGCCGCCCGTGTGATCGAGCCTTGCCGCACCGGCGCCGTCGCGTTCCCACAATGCCAAGGCGGAGATAACACCCGCGGACCGCCGATCGTCCCGAGACTCACCGATTATCCCAGCCGCGCTCTTGTCGTCCTCGGCGTCGCCAGCAGCAGGCTGGTTTCGCTGCCCGTTATGCCGGGGATCAGCCTTATGCGGCGCAGCACCGCGTCGAAATCGGTGAGCGAGGCGGTGCCGAGCTCCACCACCAGGTCCCAGCGGCCGTTGGTGGTGTGGATGGTGGAAACCTCGGGAAGGCCGCCGAGCGCCCGGATGACGCGGTCGGCGGCATGGCCCTCGATCTCGATCATCATCACGCCGCGTATCCTCTGATCGACCGCGTCGGCGCGCAGCACCACCGTGTAGCCGATGATCTCGCCGGATTTTTCCAGCCGCTCCATGCGCGCCCGGACCGTGGCGCGCGAGACGCCGAGATCGATGGCGAGGTCGGAGACGCTGCGCCGCGCATCGTGCCGCAGCAGCGTCACCAGTCTTTCATCAAGCGCATCCATGATTGCTCATCTTGGTCAAATTGGACGCGCAGAATGATAGATCAATCTTCTCGAAATGCCAATTTCGCCTGTTCAAACCGCCAGCGCTTGATGATCCAATCAAGCCAATCAATCGTAAGGGCTGAAGAAATCATGCGCTGCAGGATCGTCGGCGCGCCGGTGCAGGACGGCGCGGGCAGGATGGGATGCGAGATGGGGCCGAGCGCGCTGCGCACGGCAGGCCTCGTGTCGGTGCTTTCGGAGCTTGGCCATGAGGTCGAGGACTGGGGCGCGGTCGAGAAGGCCGCGGCGCGCCCGGTGGTGCACGGCAACCTCGCGCTGAAGGCGCTGCCGGAGATTTCCGCCTGGACCGCGGCAATCGCCGAGACCGCCTACGCCGCTTCCCGGGACGCCATGCCGATTTTCCTCGGCGGCGACCATTCGATCTCCGCCGGCACGGTGTCCGGCGTGGCGCGCCGCGCCGCCAAACGCGGCCGGCCGCTTTTCGTGCTGTGGCTCGACGCGCATCCGGATTTCCATACGCTCGACACCACCACCAGCGGCAATCTGCACGGCGTGCCGCTCGCCTATGCCAGCGGCCAGGCCGGTTTCAAGGGCTATTTCCCGGATCTGCCGCAAGCCGTCGACCCGGCCCGCATCTGCGCCATCGGCCTGCGCAGCGTCGATCCGGCCGAGCGCCACGCGCTCGCTGAAGCGGGCGTCACCGTGCATGACATGCGCGCCGTCGACGAGCACGGCATCGCGCCGCTGCTGCGCGCTTTCCTGGCTCGCGTCGAGCAGGAGGACGGGCTCTTGCATGTCAGCCTCGACGTCGACTTCCTCGACCCGTCGATCGCGCCGGCCGTCGGCACCACCGTTCCCGGCGGCGCCACTTTTCGCGAGGCGCATCTGGTGATGGAGATGCTGTCCGACAGCTGCCTTGTCTCCAGCCTCGATCTGGTCGAGCTCAACCCGTTCCTCGACGAGCGCGGCCGCACCGCGACCCTCATGGTCGACCTCACCGCCAGCCTGATGGGCCGCCGCATCATGGACCGACCGACCCGCAGCCATTCCGGGAGCCTCTGATCATGACCCAGCCTTCGCGCCTCGCCATCGTTCCCTTCGTCAGCGTCGACCGCATGATGAAGCTGGTGCTCGCCATTGGCGTCGAGCGCTTCCTCACCGAGCTCGCCGCCTATATCGAGGAGGATTTCCGCCGTTGGGAGCTGTTCGACAAGACGCCGCGCATCGCCTCGCACAGCCATGACGGCGTCATCGAGCTGATGCCGACCAGCGACGGCAAGATGTACGGCTTCAAATATGTCAACGGCCATCCGAAGAACATGCGCGAGGGCCGTCAGACGGTCACCGCCTTCGGCGTGCTGGCCGATGTCGGCTCCGGCTATCCGATGCTGCTCACCGAAATGACCATCCTGACGGCGCTGCGCACGGCAGCCACCTCCGCCGTGGCCGCCAAATACCTGGCGCCCAAGGGCTCGCGCGCCATGGCCATCATCGGCAACGGCGCCCAGTCCGAGTTCCAGGCCATCGCCTTCAAGGCGCTGCTCGGCATCGACAAGCTGCGCCTCTATGACATCGATCGTTCGGCTTCCGAAAAATGCGCCCGCAACCTTGCCGCCAAGGGTTTTGACATCACCATCTGCTCGACCGGGCAGGACGCGGTGGAAGGTGTCGACATCATCACCACGGTGACCGCCGACAAGCAGTACGCCACCATCCTCACCGACAACATGGTCGGCTCCGGCGTCCACATCAACGCCGTTGGCGGCGACTGCCCGGGCAAGACCGAGCTGCACCGCGATATCCTGCTGCGCTCCGACATCTTCGTCGAGTTCCCGCCGCAGACCCGCATCGAGGGCGAGATCCAGCAGCTCGACGCCGATCATCCGGTGACCGAGCTGTGGCAGGTGATGACCGGGAAGGCTGCGGGCCGCAAGGCGCCCGAGCAGATCACGCTGTTCGATTCCGTCGGCTTCGCGACGGAGGATTTTTCGGCGCTGCGCTATGTCCGCGACCAGCTCCAGGCCACCGGCCTCTATGAGGAGCTCGACCTGCTCGCCGACCCCGACGAGCCGCGCGACCTGTTCGGCATGCTTGAGAGGGCGGCCATGCAGCCGGCGGCGTGAAGTCTTTCGCCGAGGCCATTTCGAGGCGCCGGCCAATCGCATAGGGCGCTCCCCCTCTCCGTCTCGGCTTCGCCGATCCACCTCTCCCCCGCTCTGGCGAGGGTGAGGAACCCAAGCCTTGCGAGGCCGCGCCGTCAGCGATTGGCGTTTCCTCGCCCCCGCAAAGCGGGGGAGAGGTGGATCGGCGCGCAGCGCCGAGACGGAGAGGGGGCCAGCGCCAGCGTTGACGGTGCTGACGCCTACCCCCGCGCCGCGCAGCTCTCCCGTTCCACCAGCACCGGCGCCAGCACTTCGCGCCTTGACGGCGCTTCCGGCTCGCCCAGCCTCTCGAGCAGCAGGCTCACCGCGCGCGTGCCGATCTTTTCCACCGGCTGCGCGATGGTCGTCAGCGGCGGCCAGGTGGTGACGGCATAGGGGATGTCGTCGAAGCCGACCATCGACATATCGTCGGGAACCCGCAGGCCGCGCGAGCGCAGCGCCGTGACCGCGCCCATCGCCATCAGGTCGTTGCAGGCGAACACCGCCGTGATGTCCGGCGCCTGGGTCATGAGCTGCTCCATCGCCAGCCGGCCGCCGGCGAAATGATAGTCGGAATCGACGATCGACGAAGCCGGCAGCTCGAGGCCTGCTTCGCCAAGCGCCCGGACGAAACCGCGCAGGCGGGCCGGGCTGGAGCTGGAATCGCGCGGACCGCCGATGACGCCGATCATCTTGTGGCCGAGCCCGGCCAGATACCGGCCGGCCAGATAGCCGCCATGGTTGTGGTCGACCAGCACCGAATCGACATTGACCGACTGGATCTCGCGGTCGAGCAGCACCGCCGGCACGCTGGGCAGGAGACGGGCGAACACCCGCGCATGGTCGGACGAGCCGGCGAAGATCAGCCCGTCGATCTGCTTGGCCATCAGCACCGAGAGATAGCGCTCTTCCTTTTCGGCGTTGCCGTCGGAATTGCACAGGATCACCGTGTAGCCGGAGACGAAGCCCGCGTCCTCGATCTGCCGCGCCACGCTGGCGAAGAACGGATTTGAATTGTCGGGCAGCAGCAGGCCGATCGTCTTGGTCTCGCCGCGCCTGAGACTCCGCGCCACCGAGTTCGGGCTATAGCGCAGTGCCGCGATCGCGGCACGCACGCGCTCGGCCGTTTCCGGCTCGACATGGCGGGTATGGTTCATCACATGCGAGACCGTTGCGACGGACACCCCCGCATAGCGTGCGACATCGGCAATCGTCGTCATGGCCCTTAGCCCCTGGTGCCCCCTAGAGCGTTTCACCGTTTCCCGGAAACGGCGATCCGCTCTATCCCTTTGTTTTTACGCAATTCCGGACGGAAAACCGCTCACACTTTTCCTGGAATTGCTCTAGCGGATCCTCCGCAACAGCCTCTCCCGATACGCGTCTAGGATGACCGCGAGCACGATGACAAGGCCAATCACGATCGGTTTGAAGTTGTCGCCGACGCCAAGCAGTTGCAGCCCGGTGCTCAAGACCTGCAGGATGCAGGCGCCGACCAGCGTGCCGATGATCGAGCCCTTGCCGCCGCTGAGGCTGGTGCCGCCGATGATGACGGCGGCAATGGCATTGAGCTCGTAGCCGACGCCGGCGATCGGACTGCCGATGTTGAGGCGCAAGAGATAGACCATGGCCGCGATGCCGGCGGTGAGCCCGCTGATGGTGAAGGCGGCGACCTTGTAGAAATCCGGATTGTGGCCCGACAGCCGCACCGCTTCGTCATTGGTGCCGACGGCGAAGATCATGCGGCCGAAGACGGTGAAGCGCAGCACGAACCAGCCGGCCGCGATCACCAGCACGGCGACCAGGAAGATCGACGGCAGGAAGCCGCCGATGATCAGGTTGCCGAAATCCACAAAACTCTGCGGCAGGCCGGTGATGGTCGAGTTGTCGCTGACGACGCGGGCGGCGCCCGCCGCCATGTTGAGCATGCCGAGCGTGACGATGAAGGAGGGGATCTTCCAGCGCGTCGAGATCCAGCCATTGAGGAAGCCGCACACCGCGCCGGTTGCCATGCAGGCCAGAAGGGACAGCGTGATTGCCGCGGCCGGCGACAGGTCTTCGTCGATCATGACGGTGGCGCCGACCACGGTGCACAGCGCCAGCACCGAGCCGACCGAAAGGTCGATGCCGCCGGTCAGGATGACGAAGGTCATGCCCGCCGCCAGCACAGTGTTGATGGCGATCTGCACGAAGATCTTCAGCGCGTTGTCGGGAGTGGCGAAATACGGCGCCGTGGCCGAGAAGAACAAGGTGATCAGCACCAGCGCCAGAAGCACGCCGGCGTCGCGGATCAGGAAGTGCAGGAATTTCGCCCGTCCGGGGGAAACAGGCGCCGACACCAGCGGTTCGGACGTCTCGGTCATGGTCGCACATACTCCTGATAGGCGAGCGACAGGATGCGCTCCTGGTCGAATTCGGCGCGCGGCACCTCGCCGACGATCCTGTTCCTGGAAAAGACGATGATGCGGTGGCACATGCCCATCAGCTCGGGCAGGTCGGACGACACCATGATGATGCCCTTTTGCTGCGCCGCCAGCATCCACAGCAGCTGGTAGATCTCGCGCCGCGCGCCGATATCGACGCCGCGCGTCGGCTCGTCGAGGATCAGCGTAGAGGTGCCGCGGAACAGCCACTTGGCCAACACCACCTTCTGCTGGTTGCCGCCGGAAAGGTTTCGCACCGCCTGCTCGATCGAGCTTGCCTTGACGCGCAGCTGGCCGACGAGATCGTTGGCCGCCGCGGCCTCGGCCCGGCGGTTGAGCAGCCCGTTGCGCGAGACTTTGCTCAGATCGGTGATGGTGATGTTCTTGTCGACGGCCAGGTCGAGCAGCAGGCCCTGACCCTTGCGGTCCTCGGTGAGCAGGCTCAAGCCATGCCGCACCGCGTCCTTGGGGGCAGTGATTGCCACCGGCCTGCCGTCGATCTCGATCACGCCGTCGAGCTTTGCGTCAGCGCCAAACAGGGCGCGCATCGCTTCGGTGCGGCCGCTGCCGACCAGGCCGGCGACGCCGAGGATCTCGCCATGGCGGACGTCGAAGGAAATGGCGGGCGTCGCGGCATTGCGCTTCAGATTGGCGACGCTGAGCGCGACCTTGCCCGGCACGATCGTATCGTCGAAGCTGTACTCGTCGGCGATGTCGCGGCCGATCATCATGCGCACGAGGTCGGGCACGGTGAGGCCGTGGAGATCGCGCGTCGCGACCAGCCTGCCGTTGCGCAGCACCGTCACCCGCTCGCCGATCTCGAACACCTCATGCAGCCGGTGCGAGATGTAGATGATGGTGACGCCTTTTGCCTTGAGCCGCTTGATGATGGCGAAGAGCCGCGTGATCTCGGGCGGCGTCAGCGTCGCCGTCGGCTCATCCAGCACCAGAAGCTTCGAATCGTAACTCAGCGCCTTGGCGATCTCGACCAGCTGCATCTGCGCGACGCCCAGCGCCTCGACCCGCGTTCTCGGATCGACATCGAGGCCGACCTCCTTCAGCAATGTAACGGCGCGGCTGTTCAGCGCCTTGCGATCGACGATGCCGAACGCGCGGCGCGGCAGGTTTTCCAGCATCAGATTCTCGGCGATGCTGAGATAGGGCAGAAGGTTCAATTCCTGGTGCACGATGCGGATGCCTCTCTGCTGCGCATCATGCGGCGTCTTCGGCTGGTAGGCCGCGCCGTTGAAGGCGATCGTGCCTGAGTCCGGCTGGTAGATGCCGGCGAGCAGCTTGATCAGCGTCGACTTGCCCGCGCCGTTCTCGCCCAGCACGATATGGGTTTCGCCGCGCGCGATCGACAGCGAGACGTCGCTCAGCGCGACGACGCCGGGAAAGATCTTTCCGACCCCTTCAAGGGAGAGAATCGCATCCATGGGCGACAGAATCCTAAACCGCGCTTATCCACCGCGATAGCGGCGCGGGCGCGTCGGCACCGCTGCCGGACATGCCGACAGCGGTGACGCGGTTGCCAGAGCTAGGGCGCCGGCAGGTGCCGGCGCGTCTCTGAAAGTCTCAGGCGGTGATCAGCTTGACGTCGGTCTTGACCCAGCCGGAGAACTTCTCGCCGGCGAGCTCGCGCAGGCCGTAATCGATGCCCATGGCCGCCATCTGCGCGCCATACTGCTCGACGGTGGCGAGCATCTTGCCCTCCTTCAGCAGCGGGCCGACGGCCGGGATGTTGTCGAAGCCGACCACCTTGATCTTGCCCGACTTGCCGGCGGCGTCGATCGCCTTGACGACGCCGAGCGCCATCGAATCGTTGGCCGCCATCACGCCCTGGATATCCGGATGCTGGGTGAGGAAGTTGGTCATCAGCGTGTTGGCTTCCTCGGTCTCCCAATGCGCCGTCTTGGAGTCGAGCAGCTTCAGCCCGTACTCCTTCACCGAATCGTCAAAGCCGAGCTTGCGCTGCTTGGCGTTGTCGGCCTCGGGATTGCCCTCGAGGATGACCACCTTGCCGCCCTTGCCCAGCCCCTTGCCGAGCGCGTCGCCGGCGAGCTTGGCGCCGGCGCGGTTGTCCGGGCCGAAGAAGGCGAGATCGACGCCGGCCTTCTTCTTCGCTTTCTCGTCGAGCGCGACGTCGATGTTGATGACCTTGATGCCGGCCTTCAGCGCCTTGGCGATCGGCGTCACCATCGCCTTGGAGTCGGCCGGCGCCACGACGATGATGTTGTATTTCTGGGTGATGAAGTTCTCGATCGCGTCGACCTGGGCCGCGAAGTCGCGCTCGTCCTTCATGCCGACGGCGGCGAAATCGAACTTGTCCTTGTTCTTGGCCGCATACGCCTCGGCGCCGGCCTGCATCTGCTTGAAGAACTCGTTGGCCAGCGACTTCATCACCAGACCGACCTTCGGCTTGTCTGCCGCGAGAGCCGGGCCGAGCGGCAAGGCGAGCGCGCCGGCGGCGAGCGCGCTGGTCTTCAGGAACTGGCGCCGCGAGAACGGGCCAAGCCCGTGCATGTTCGAAATCTTGCTCATTAGTCTCCTCCACTTGATCGAGCCGTAATCGGTTACGTAACCGATTACGCGACAAAGTAGAGCCGGAATTTGCCAAGTGTCAATATCGGGAGAAGCCTCCTGCTGGAAGGTTGGCCGTATTCAGCCGCGTCTTCAACCACTTGGCCGAAAAGTCACTGAAGGCGCGCACGCGCGGATTGCCCTTGAGGTCCGGATGGGAGAGCACCCACAGCTCCGAGGCGAGCTCTTCGACGGTTTCGCCCAGGCGCGGCAGCCGGCTCGCAGCACCCAGATAGTCCGGCAGCAGCGCCGTGCCCCAGCCGGCCTCGGCGGCAGCCGCCGCCGCCGTGAGGCTGTTGACCCTCAGCCGGATCTCATCCTCTCCGACATTCGCCTTCAGCCATTGCGCCGCCGGCAGGGCGGACAGGGTCGCGTCGAAGCCGATCCATCCCTCCAGGGACGTATCGCTGGCAAAGGCCGCATACGAAAAACGCGCCACGCGCCGGCCGACAAGCGTTTCGGGCGGCGTCAGTGTCGGGCGGATGGCGACGTCGGCCTCGCGCCGGCCGAGATCGGCAAAACTGTTGTTCACCTTGAGCGACAGCGCGATGCCGGGATGGGCCTCGCCGAAGGATTTCAGGCAGGCGCAGGCGATATCGAGCAGCGTGTCCGCGGTCGTCACATTGAGCGGCCCGACCAGCCGGTCGTCCTGCGCCGCCACGCGCCGCTCGACCTCGGCGAGGCGATCGCGCAGCTCTTCCGCGGCATCGAGGAAAGGCCCGGCCCTGCCGGTCGGCACCAGCGCGTCGCCGAGGCGCTCGAACAGCACGCCGCCGGTGCGCTTCTCCAGTTCCCTGAGCTGCCGGTAGATCGTCGCAATATGCGTGCCGAGCCTTGCCTGCGCGCCGCGTACCCCGCCAGCTCCTGCGATCGCCGCCACCAGCCGCACGTCGTCATAATCGATCATCTTCGCATCCACGCGAATGAGAGTAGCGGAATCGCTTAATGCGCTCGCATCGCCGCGAACATATATCGCGCTCCGGAAACGAACCAGCGGAGAAAGACATGAGCCGCATCCTGCACATCGAGGCCTCGCCGCGCGCCGACCGCTCCTGGTCGAGCAAGGCCGCCGCGAATTTCCTCGCGCAGCTGAAAGAGCGTCTGCCCAAGCTCGAAGTCGACCGCTTCAACATCTGGACCGCCATCCTGCCGACCTTCGACGGCGCCGCGATCGAGGCCAAATACGCAAAACTTTCCGGCACGCAGCTGACCGATGCGCAGAGCCGGGCCTGGAAACTGATCGGACACTATGTAGCAAGGCTCGACGCCGCCGACGCGATCCTGATCTCGACGCCGATGTGGAATCTCGGCGTTCCCTACCGGCTGAAGCACCTGTTCGACCTGGTGACGCAGCCCGGCCTCAGCTTTTCCTTCAACCCGGCCACCGGCTACACGCCGCTGCTCAGCGCCCGCCCGACTGCCGTGCTGATGGCGACCTCGGGCGACTTCACCGAAGGCCCGAGCTACGGCCGGCCGGATCTGGCGACGCCTTATCTCAGCACCGCGCTGGCCTTTATCGGCCTGAAGGATGCGGCAATCGTCCATGTCTCGCCGACCATCGGCCAGCCGGAAGCGATGCAGGCTGGCGCCAGACGAACTGAGACAGAAGTCCAGCGCCTTGCCGAAAGCTTCGCCAGGAGGCTCGCATGAGCCAGTCCCTTGCATGGCTGCTGCTGATCATCTCCGGCATCGCCGACGTCGCCTGGGCGCTCGCGACCAAGAAATCGGCCGGCTTCACCGAGCCGCTCTGGGCGGCGGTGTCATTTGTGCTCCTGGTCATCTTCATCGCGCTTCTGACCAAGGTGCTGACCGTCCTGCCGCTCGGCACCGCCTATGCGGTGTGGACCGGCATCGGCGCCGTCGGCTCGCTCATCGCCGGCATAGCGCTCTTTGGCGAAAGCACCGACGCTGTACGCCTCACCTTCGCCGCGGTGACCATCCTTGGCGTGGTCGGGTTGAAGGTGAGTTCTTAGGAAAGGCGCGCGGCGCCTTCCCTCACTTTGCTAATCACCGCCACCCCAGCGCCGGCGCGACGTGCTTCAGGATCGACTCGATGACATGGGCATTGTAGTCGACGCCCAATTGATTGGGCACGGTGAGCAGCAGCGTGTCGGCCTCGGTGATCGCCTCGTCTTCCCTGAGCTGTTCCACCAGCTTGTCGGGCTCGGCGGCATAGGTGCGGCCGAACACGGCGCGCTTTTCCGGCTCGATATAGCCGAAGTGGTCCTCGCCCTCGCTGCCGCCGAAATAGGCGCGGTCCATGTCGTTGACGAGGGCAAAAATGCTGCGGCTGACCGAGACGCGCGGCTCCCGCGTGTGGCCGGCTTCCTTCCAGGCGGCGCGGTAGGCTCTTATCTGCTTGGCCTGCTGGACATGCAGCGGCTCGCCGCTCTCGTCGAATTTCAGCGTCGAGCTTTGCAGGTTCATGCCGAGCTTGGCCGCCCACACGGCGGTGGCGTCGGTGGCCGCGCCCCACCAGATGCGGTCGCGCAGGCCCGCCGAGAACGGTTCGAGCCTGAGCAGGCCGGGCGGATTGGGGAACATCGGCCGCGGATTGGGCTGAGCGAAGCCTTCGCCGCGCAACAGGTCGAGGAAGATTTCGGCGTGGTTCCGCGCCATGTCGGCGTCGCTCTTGCCCTCTGGCGGCACGTAGCCGAAATAGCGCCAGCCATCGATCACCTGCTCGGGCGAACCGCGGCTGATGCCGAGCTGCAAACGCCCGCCGGCGATGAGGTCGGCGGCACCCGCGCCCTCGGCCATGTAGAGCGGGTTCTCGTAGCGCATGTCGATGACGGCGGTGCCGAGCTCGATACGCTTGGTCTTGGCGCCGGCGGCGGCAAGCAGCGGAAACGGCGACGCGAGCTGGCGGGCAAAATGGTGGACGCGAAAATAGGCGCCGTCGGCGCCGAGCTCCTCGGCCGCGACCGCGAGATCGATCGACTGCAGCAGCGCATCGGCGCCCGAGCGCGTGCCCGATTGCGGCGAGGGCGACCAATGCCCGAAGGACAGAAATCCGATCTTCTTCATGTGCTCCGTTCCTGCTGGAGCGGCCCATCGGCCGCTTAAATGCCTTGTTGCTCCCGCAGATAGCCAGGGCGGTGCCGCGATACAACGGACACCGAATGGATACAGACCGTCAATGAGTCTTCGAAATGCTACCGTGCCGCCCCCCGCGCAATGCGGAACCATAAGCTCATCTCCGGCATTCTCGCTGCCGCCGGAGCGCTGTATCGTTTGCGCCAGCCGATGATTCCCCAGCATTGGACGATGCCTTCATGCATGGCCTGACGCCCACACTTTCCACGGTGACGGCCTCTTTCCTGGCCTCCTTCGTCGAAGTGGTCGAAGCCTTCACCATCGTGCTCGCCGTTGGCGTGACGCGCAGCTGGCGCCCCGCGCTGACGGGTGCAGCACTTGCGCTCATCCTGCTGGCGGCGCTGATGCTTATTTTCGGCCCGCTGCTGGCGCTCGTCCCCATCGCCGTCCTGCAATTCGTGGTCGGCGTGCTCCTGATCCTGTTCGGCATGCGCTGGCTCCGGAAGGCGATCCTGCGCAGCGTCGGCGTGATCGCGCTGCATGACGAGGAGCAGGCCTTTTCCAAGGAGACGGAGGTGCTGCGGCGGCAGGCCGGCGACCGCCGCGCCGACTATCTGGCCGCCGTCGCGTCGTTCAAGGCGGTGCTGCTCGAGGGCGTCGAAGTGGTGTTCATCGTCATTGCCGTCGGCGCCGCGCATGGCCAGACGCTTTATGCCGGCCTTGGCGCGCTGGTGGCCTTCGTGCTGGTGATGCTGATCGGCCTTGCAGTGCACCGGCCTTTGGCGCGCGTGCCGGAGAATGCGCTCAAATTCGTCGTCGGGCTTATGCTGACCAGCTTCGGCGTGTTCTGGACCGGCGAGGGCCTCGGCGCGGAGTGGCCGGGCGCCGATCTCGCTCTGCTCGCCATCTTCGCCGTCATCGCCGCGGCGTCCTTCGCCATCGTGCGCTGGCTGCGCGGCGCCTATCCGGCGCCCGCCGGAGGGCTTGCCCGATGATCCGTCTTGTCTTCAAGGAACTCGTCGGCATGTTCGTCGACGACGGCAATCTGGCATTGCTGGCGCTGATCCTGATCGCGCTCGTCACCGCCGCGGTGAAGGTCCTGGGGCTGCCGCCGCTCATCGGCGGCTTCCTGCTCCTCGCCGGCTGCCCGGCGATTCTCCTGCAGAGCACGCGCCGCGCCGCGCGCGACAGAGCGCGCTGATCGGCATTCGTTTTCTTGGCTATCAGCGCACGCTGGAGGCTGCGAAGCCTCTCAACCTCATCATTCCAGGGCGGAGCAGCCGCGAAGCGGCGTCGCGGAGACCCTGGAATCCATGCCGTGACCTAAGCCGTGGAATGCAGCGGAGCAGAATTCTGCACCGTTGTGACGCTTCGAAGTAACGGCATGGATTCTATGGTCTGCGCGCGTCGCTCCGCTCCTTGCTCCGCCATAGAATGACGACCGGACAAGCGCCTCAGCCAATCTCCAACGTATGCCGCTTGCCGGCAAACATAGCCGCCGGTCAAATCCGCGCCGGAAACCTAATAAACCGTGAAAAGCGTCGGCAGATGGCCGGCGAGGCGGACATACTCGACCGCCTCGATGATCGGAAACAGTGCCAGGAAATAGAGACCGTCGCGGAACGTCCTGCGCAGCGCGACCGTCGAAAACAGCCACTGGTCCTCGTCGCGGTAAAGCAGCGGGTTCGGCCAGAAGCGCGGCGTGCGTTGGGCATAGGCTGCATGGACGGCGCCGAACTTGCCGGCGAGGTACGCGGCCTCCTTGCGCGCGGTGAACCGGAAGACGAGGAAGCTTGCCAGGCCGAGCATCGCGGCCGCCAGCACCGAGCCGAACATCAGCCCGATACCGACCGCGCCGACGGTCGAGAAGAAATAAAGCGGGTTCTGGGTCATCGAGAACGGGCCGGACACGATCAGCTCGTCATTCTTCCTGCCGCCGACGAAAAGGATGCTCCACAGCCGGCCCAGAAAGCAGGTCAGCACCATGACAAAGCCTATCGTCTCCAGGGCTTCATGTCCGTTCGATCCTTCAGCCAGCGCCGGTCTGCTGAAGAGCAGCAGGATCACGGCAAGCACGGCTGCCACCTGCACGACGATCAGGCGCTTGTGCTGGTCGAACGCTTTCGGCGCCGCTTTGAGGGACGTGTAGGCCATTCTTTCTCACCGCTCCGGCGCCGGGACGGACGCCAGGCTTTCTCTAGCCCTTCCGCCGGGCGATGACGAGACCCGGCGAATGTTTTTGGCCGACCTTACGAATTTGTAAGGTCTCGGACAGGCTGCGGTGAATTCGCCTGCCTAGCCTGACTGCCACGGCGGCTCGAACCGAGCGCCGACGAACGGCCCTTACAGGATGACAGCATCGCCATGACCATGACAGCCGACGAACACGGGCCCGAATTGAACCGGGTCCCGGAAGTCACCCTCGATTTCTGGCTGATCAAGATCATGGCGGTGACCATGGGCGAGACCGCGGCAGACTATTTGGCCGTCAATCTCGGTCTCGGCCTCACCGTCACGTCCCTGATCATGACCGGCATTCTCGTCGTCGCGCTCATCCTGCAATTCGCGCAGAAGCGCTACGTGCCCTGGGCCTACTGGCTGGCGGTCGTGCTGATCAGCGTCGTCGGCACCCTGGTCACCGACAACCTCGTCGACAATTTCGGCGTGCGGCTGGAGACGACGACGATCGTCTTCTCCGCCGTGCTGGCCCTCACTTTCATCGTTTGGTACGCTAGCGAAAAGACCCTGTCGATCCACACCATCTTCACCACCAGGCGCGAGATCTTCTACTGGCTGGCGATCCTCTTCACCTTTTCGCTCGGCACGGCCGCCGGCGATCTGGTCGCCGAGCGCTTCGACATGGGTTATCTCGCGACCGGCCTTATCTTCGGCGGCGTCATCGCGGCGATCGCGCTGGCCTGGTTCTTCCTCGGCCTGAACGCCATCCTCGCCTTCTGGCTCGCCTATATCCTGACCCGGCCGTTCGGCGCCTCCTTCGGCGACCTGCTCTCGCAGCCGGTCGAATATGGCGGCATGGGCTTCGGCACCACCGTCACCAGCCTGACCTTCCTCGGCTGCATCGCGGCCATCGTTCTTTATATGACGCTGAAGAACCTGATCGACGAAGACGAGCAGGCCCTGCTCGACTGAGCGTGTCCCTGAAAGCCCTCTCGCAAAAATGTGTAGCGGTCTTCGGCCCACGAACGCGTAAAAACAGATGGTTAGTGCAATCCGTCCGGAGTTGCGCCAAGACGACGAGATGGGCATGATGCCATCCGAAAGCCGCGTCACACTTTCGGCATCATGTCCTGGAGAACCAGCCAGGAAAGAGCCCGGCCGCCGCCGCCATGCCGGCGAGGTTGAGGCGGCAAGGACTGCACGGGGCGATGCGACTTCTGCTTGTTGAAGACGATCCAAGAACCGCCGACTATATCGTGCGGGGGCTGACCGAGGCCGGCCATGTCTGCGATCTCTTGCGCGACGGTCATGACGGGCTCTTCGCCGCGACCCGCAACGCCTATGACGTGATCGTCGCCGACCGCATGGTTCCCGGCCTCGACGGCCTGTCGATGATCAAGGCGGTGCGCGCCGCCGGCATCCATACGCCGGCCATCTTCCTGACCTCGATCGGCGGGGTGGACGACCGCGTCGAGGGGCTCGAGGCGGGCGGCGACGACTACCTGGTCAAGCCCTTCGCCTTTTCGGAGCTGCTTGCCCGCATCCATGCGCTCGGCCGCCGGCCGGCGGCGCAAGAGCAGAAGACGGCGCTGCGCGTCGCCGACCTCGAAATGGACCTGATCCAGCGCCGCGTGACCCGGCAGGGCCAGCCGATCGACCTGCAGCCGCGCGAGTTCAGCCTGCTCGAGGTGCTGATGCGCGGCGAAGGCCGCGTCATCACCCGCACCATGCTTCTGGAGCGCGTCTGGGATTTTCACTTCGACCCCAAGACCAGCGTCGTCGAGACCCATATCAGCCGGCTGCGGGCCAAGGTCGACAGGCCTTTCGACGTGCCGCTGATCCACACCGTGCGCAACACCGGCTACAGCCTGCATGTTCCGGCCTAGTCCCGCGTCCGCGGTTGCCGGGCGACCAACCGCGCTCGCGGTCACATGAGCGAGACACGCTCCAGCCTTTTGCGCAGCACGCCGTTCAGGCTGGCGCTGACCTTCGCCTTCCTGTTCCTGCTGGCCTTCATCCTGTCCGGTGCGGTCGTCTATCAACTGATGAGCGCGTCGCTCGCCAGGCAGCTCGATCAGTCGATCAAGGAGACCTATTCGCTCATCGCCGCCACCCATGCCGAGAGCGACGAGGAGGATCTCGTCTCCACCGTCAGGGACCATGCCCAGTTCAGCCAGGACAAGGACGAGATCTTTTCCCTCACCGACAAGGACGGCAACCGCCTCGCTGGGGATTTCACCGCCTCCGGCCTGCCGGACGGCTTTTCCATGTTCGCCGCCAACCTGCCGGGAGTCCCGCGCGGCACCGAATACCGGGCCTACTCAGGCACGGTCGGCGACGACAATCTGACGGTCGCCTTCTCGCTTTCGGAAACTGAGGATCTCGAACGGATCGTGCTGATGAGCTTCGGCTGGGCCACGCTCGTCATCACTGTTCTGGCGGTCGGCGGCGGTGCCGTGCTTGCCTCGCGCGTGCAGCGGCGCCTCGACGGCATCGCCAGCACCATGGTCGACGTCTCGCATGGCCGGCTTGACGCGCGCATTCCTCTGATCGGCAGCGGCGACGACATCGATGCCGTCTCCGCCCAGGTGAATGCGGCGCTCGAGCGCCTATCGGCCCTGGTTGACGGCATGCGCGAGGTGAGCGCCAACATCGCGCATGACCTCAAGACACCGCTCAACCGGCTGCAGATGATCCTGGAATCCGCCGCCGACAAGACGGCCTCGGGCGAGGATGTCTCGGCCGAGCTGACCGACGCGCGCGCCGAAAGCCAACAGATCAACAGCACCTTCGACGCGCTTCTGCGCATCGCCCAGATCGAAGCCGGCGCCCGCAAGGCCCGCTTCGTCGACCTCGATGTCGGGCCGATCGTCGAGACCATCGGCGACGTCTATGCTGATGTCGCGGAGGATGACGGCAAGTCGCTGTCCACCGGGATCGTTCCCGATACAAAATGCTATATCCACGGCGACCGGGACCTGCTGATGCAGATGCTCGCCAATCTGGTCGAGAACGCGCTCCGGCATTGCCCACCGGGTACCGCGATCGGGCTTTCAGTGACCAGGGATGGCAGCCACGTCCTCATCCATGTCCGCGACAACGGCCCGGGCATTCCCGCCGAGGAACGCCAAAAGGTATTCCGCCGTCTGTACCGGCTGGACGCGAGCCGCACGACGCCGGGCAGCGGCTTGGGGCTCAGCCTCGTGAAGGCGGTGGCGGACCTGCATGGCGCCGCCATAACGCTTGAGGATTGCAGACCGGGTCTCGGCGTGACCGTCAGCTTCCCGGCGGTGAAAGCCGCCTGATCCGGATCCGCCTGGCGGCTACCGCGCAGCACCCGCCCGGCGGAAATCCGAGGGCGACATGCCGGCGAGCTTGCGGAACGATTTGTTGAAGGCGCTGAGCGAGCCGAAGCCCGATTCCATCGCGACCCTCAAGACATTCGCATCCTCATGCATCAGAAGCGCCTGCGCGTAGCTCAGCCGCAGTAGGTTGAGATACTCGTTGAGCGTCATGCCGGTCGATTTCTTGAACAGGCTCATGGCGTATTTGGGATGGATGTCGGCGGCGCAGGCGATGGTCACGCAATCGATGTCGTAGAGGAAATTCTCGGCGATATAGTCGCACATGCGCCCGACATTGCGCGAGGATTGCTGGTCGAAGGCGTTGCCGGCGCCTTGTCCGGCAGCGGTTCCCGGCACCAGCCGGTAAGGCTCGAAGCGCACCCGCTCGAGCCGCAGCAGCAGCTCGTTGACTGCATGCTCTGTCCTGGCCGGATCGCCTGAGCGCGCATACTCGTTCCAGCGCTTGAAATTGTCGTTGTCCGACTGGTCGGTCGCGTTGGTCACCAGTGTCGCGCCGGTCATCAGCCGGTGGCGTATGTCGGCCGGCAGATGCAGGCGGAAGAAATGCACCAGCGGCAGATGCGCGCCGGCATAGATGGCGTCGTCGGAAAGGTCGTCCATCTGGTGCGGCAGGCCGCCCCAGAACAGGCACATCTCGCCGGCCGACAGCGAAATCTCGTGCTCGGCCATGCGGTAATGCACGCGGCCCTGCACGATGAAGTTCACCTCGACCTGGGCGTGCCAGTGCGGCTTCAGCATCACCAACGGGTGGTTGTGGAACATCTGCAGCATGAGCGGCAGTCCTTCGACGCTGCTCGCTCCGGGCTGGTAGAACGGACGCTCGGACATCTTACTTTCCGCCAACTTCTTATTCCCTCTGTCGGGGACAAGCCTTCCGCGCCGCATAGTCTAGCCACGCTCACAGCGAGAGAGCAAACGAATTGGGAGGATTTCAATGCGCACTACACTGACCTGCGCCGCGCTTTTGCTTGCCCTGGGTTCAGGCCCGGCCCTGGCGCAGTCCGGCGAGATCACCATCTGGAGCTGGAACATCGCCGCTTCGTCGCTGAAGTCGACGGTCGAGGGTTTCAACAAGAAATATCCCGACATCAAGGTCACGGTTCAGGACCTCGGCAACCAGCCGACCTATGACAAGTCGATCGCCGGCTGCGCCGCCGGCGGCGTCGGCCTGCCCGACATCGTCACGATCGAGAACGGCGAGGCAGAAAATTACTGGAGCCAGTTCCCGGACTGCTTCGTCGACCTGCACACGCTGGGCTACACCGCCGAGGACCAGAAGAAATTCCCCGATTTCAAGCGCACCGAGCTCGAGGTCGGCGACAAGGCCTACGCCATGCCCTGGGATTCCGGCCCGGTTGCCGTCTTCTATCGCCGCGACTTCTACGAGAAGGCCGGCGTCGACCCCGCGACGATCAAGACCTGGGACGATTTCATCGCCGCCGGCAAGAAGATCCAGGCCGCCAATCCCGGCGTGTCGATGACCAATGCCGATTTCAACGGCGACACCGAATTTTTCCGCATGATCTCCAACGAGCAGGGCTGCGCCTATTTCGCCGAGGACGGCCAGTCGATCACCGTGGCCGAGCCGAAATGCGTCGACGCCATGACCAAGGTCAAGGAGATGAAGGACGCCGGCATCGTGTCGTCGGCAGACTGGTCGACCAAGATCACCAACAACACCGCCGGCACCGTCGCCACCCAGGTCTATGGCGGCTGGTATGAAGGCACGATCCGCACCGAATCGCCGAAGGAAAGCGGCAAATGGGGCGTCTATCTGATGCCGAGCCTGACCGCCGACGGCCCGCGCGCCGCCAATCTCGGCGGCTCGTCGCTGGCCATCACCTCGGCCTCGAAGAACAAGGAAGCGGCCTACGCCTATCTGAAATACACGCTGGAGACCAATGAGGGTCAGATCACCATGCTGAAGGATTTCGGCCTGGTGCCCTCGCTGGTCTCCGCTCTCGACGATCCTTACGTCGCGCAAGGTCAGGAATATTGGGGCGGCCAGCCGGTGTGGAAGGATATCCTCTCCACGCTGCCCAAGGTGGTGCCGAGCCGCGGCACCCAGTTCCAGAGCGACGCCGAGATCATCGTGCGCGCCGTCCAGACCAAATATCTGGCCAATGGCTATCCCGACGCCAAGGCGGCGCTCGACGACGCCGCCAGCCAGATCGCCGCCGCGACCGGTCTGCCGGTGAAGTAAGCGCCGCCTTGCCTTCCCCCCTTGTGGGGGAAGGTGGATCGGCGCTTTAGCGCCGAGACGGATGAGGGGTGTTCCAGCGGAGTGAGACGTTGGCGTTCCCTGGAACACCCCTCATCCGGCCGCTTCGCGGCCACCTTCTGCCACAAGGGGAGAAGGGAAAGACAAAGAAAGGAGGAGGAAGCCGATGCGCACCCAGAACGCTACCGCGTACCGCTTCCTCACGCCTTACCTCTTGATCTTCGCCGTCTTCTGGATCTGGCCGATCATCTCGTCCTTCATCATCTCCTTCCAGGCGACGCGCACGGTGCCGTGGCGCTTCGCGCCGGCCTTCAACTGGGGCCGCCTGATCGGCGATCCCGCCTTCTACAATGCGCTGAAGAACACGCTGCTGATCCTGGTCATCCAGGTGCCGGTGATGATTGCGCTGGCGATCGTCATGGCGGTGCTTTTGAATTCGCCGCTCTTGAAGGCGCGAGGTCTCTACCGCTTTGCTTTCTTCGCCCCGGTCGTGGTCGGCGAGGTCGCCTATTCGGCCGTGTTCCGGCTGATGTTCAGCCTCGATTTCGGCATCGTCAACAAGCTGCTCAACAGCGTCGGCATCCCCAAGATCGACTGGTTCTCCAACGTCACGCCGGCCATGGCGCTGATCATGATCGCGGTGACCTGGCGCTGGGCCGGCTACAACGCCATCATCATCCTGGCCGGCCTGCAATCCATCCCGGAGGACGTCTATGAGGCGGCGACGCTCGACCGCGTCAGCAAGCTGAAGCAGTTCTTCCACATCACCCTACCTCTGTTGAAGCCGGTCATTGTCTTTTGCGCCGTGCTGTCGATCATCGGCACCATGCAGCTCTTCACCGAGCCGTTCCTGATCACCGAGCGCGGCGGCCCGGGCGGCGGCACCGAGACGCTCGGCCTGCTGCTCTATCGCCAGGGTTTTCGATCGCTCAATTTCGGCTACGCCTCGGCCGTCGCCTACACCATGGCGGGCCTCGCCATCGCCATCACGCTCGTACAGCTCTGGCTGATGAGGGAGCCGAAATGACGACCTCGCGCTCTCAGGCAAGGCTCGGCCGCAGCATCCTGCTGCATCTTTTCCTGACGCCGCTGGCGCTGATCTGGCTGTTCCCGCTGTGGATGATGGTGGTGTTCTCCACCATGCCCGACAACGGCATCTTCAGTCCCGGCATCGAGCTTCTGCCGCATGACGGCTTCATCGACAATTTCAACAATCTGCAGCGCGACACCAATTTCGTCGGCGCCATCGGCATCTCGGTCTCGGTTGCCGTGACCTACACGATCCTTTCGGTGCTGCTCACCTCGATGGCCGGCTGGGCGCTGGCGCGCTACGAGTTCCACGGCAAGGGCGCGGTGGTGGCGATCATCTTCGGCACCATCACGCTTCCCTACGCGGTGGTGCTGATCCCGCAATTCATCATGGTGGCGCGCGACTTCGCCTTGGCCAACACCTGGATCGCGCTGATCGTGCCGCCGCTGTTCAATTCGCTCGGCGTGCTCTTCATGCGCCAGGCCTTCTCGATGATGCCGGCCGAACTGTTCGATGCTGCGCGCGTCGAAGGCGTCAAGGAATGGCGCATCTTCCTGTTCGTGGCGCTGCCGCTGGCGCGCCCGATGCTGGCGGCGCTGGCGATCATTCTCTTCCTCGCCTCGTGGAACAATTATCTCTGGCCGCTGCTGATCAACAGCCAGCCCGGCGCCATGACCGCGCCGGTGGCGCTCGGCACGCTGATCGGCCTGACCAAGGTCTCCTGGGGCGGCATCATGGCCGGCGCGGTGATGCTGACCGTGCCCATGCTCATCGTCTTCGTGCTGTTGCAGCGTCATTTCATCGCCGGCATCGCCGCCGGCGCGGTTAAATAGGTCAGGAGCGCAATGGCGGCCGTCACCCTCACCAATGTCATAAAACGCTTCGGCGTCTTCGAAGTCGTCCATGGCGCCAACATCGATATCGCCGATGGCGAGTTCGTCGTCTTCGTCGGCCCGTCCGGCTGCGGCAAGTCCACGCTGCTCAGGATGATCGCCGGGCTGGAGGACATCAGCGGCGGCGACATCGCCATCGGCGGCAAGGTGGTGAACGATGTCGAGGCGGCCGACCGCGGCATCGCCATGGTGTTCCAGTCCTACGCGCTCTATCCGCATATGACGGTCGAACAGAACCTGTCCTTCGGGCTCCGCATGAACGGCAACCCGAAGGCCGACACCGAACGCCGCGTGAAACGCGCCGCCGAGATCCTGCGCATCGACGAATTCATGCAGCGGCGGCCGAAGCAATTGTCCGGCGGCCAGCGCCAGCGCGTCGCCATAGGCCGCGCCATCGTGCGCGAGCCGCAGGTTTTTCTCTTCGACGAGCCGCTGTCCAACCTCGACGCCGAGCTCAGGGTGCAGATGCGGGTCGAGATCTCGCGCCTGCACAAGGAGCTCGGCGTCACCATGATCTATGTGACGCACGACCAGACCGAGGCGATGACCCTGGCCGACAGGATCGTGGTGCTTAAAGCCGGCAATGTCGAGCAGATCGGCGCGCCGCTCGACCTCTATGACGATCCGGCCAACCGTTTCGTAGCCGGCTTCATCGGCTCGCCGAAAATGAACTTTCTCGGCGCCAAGATCGTCGAGACATCAAACAGCGCCGCGATCATCGAGCTCGTCAACCATGGCGGCGCCAGGCTGCGCAAGCCGCTCCACGAAGCTTTTCCCGCCATCGGCGCCGAGGTCGTGCTCGGCGTCAGGCCGGAACATTTCTTCGAGGTCGGCGAAGGCGATTGCGACATTCCGGTCAAGGCCGACGTCGCCGAGCATCTGGGTTCCGTGAGCTATGTCTACGCCAATGCCGGACCCGAGGAGCTGATCGTCGAGCGCGAAGCCTCGCGCCAGCGCGCCAGCGGCGATCATTTCACGGTCTCTATCAAGGCGGAACGCTCGCTGCTTTTCGACAAGGCGGGCGCAAGGATCCGCTGACTTTCATTTCCGCCCGATCCCCCAAGGCGTGGCGGCGACCCATGGAGAATTCGACATGACATCTGGAAAAATCCGCTGGGGCATTCTCGGGCCCGGCAGCATCGCCAAATCCTTTGCCGGCGGCGTAGCCGGGTCGCGCACCGGCACGCTTGAGGCGCTCGGCGCCCGCAACCCCGCCAAGCCGGGGCTTGCCGGGACCTTTCCAGGCGCGCGCATCCTCGACGGCTATGAGGCGCTGCTCGCCGACAGCCAGGTCGACGCCGTCTACATTTCGATCCCCCATCCCGGCCATGCCGAATGGGCGATCAAGGCCGCCGAGGCCGGCAAGCACGTCCTGTGCGAAAAGCCGCTGGCGCTGACCGCCTTCGAGGCCGACGCCATGATGCATGCCGCCCGCAAGGCCGGCACTTTCCTCGGCGAAGCCTTCATGTATCGGCTGCATCCGCAGACACTGCAGCTTGTCGAGCTGATCAAATCGGGCGCCATCGGCGAAGTGCGCATAATCAAGTCGAGCTTCGGCTTTGCCATGCCGGGCTTCATGCCCGAGCACCGGCTCTATGCCAACGAGCTCGCCGGCGGCGGCATCCTCGATGTTGGAGGTTATCCTGTCTCGATGGCGCGGCTGATCGCGGGAGCGGCGACCGGCCAGCCTTTCGCCGAGCCTGACAAGGTGGCGGGTGCCGCGCATCTCGGCCAATCCGGCGTCGACGAATGGGCCTCGGCCTTGCTGCATTTCCCCAGCGGCATCGTCGCCGAAATCTCGTGCAGCATCTCGCTCGACCAGGACAATGTGCTGCGCATTTTTGGCACCAAGGGCCGGATCGAGGTGCCCGATTTCTGGTTCGCCGGCGGCAACCGCGATGTCGGGCCGGGCCGGATCGAGGTGATCCGGTCCGGGGCGACTCGCGAGGTGATCAGCCTCAACGAGACCCGCCACCTCTATTCCTTCGAGGTCGATGCCGCCGGCGAGGCGATTCTCGCAGGCAGGCAGGAATTCGCCTGGCCGGGCATGTCCTGGGCCGACAGCCTCGGCACGTTGCGCGTTCTCGATAGATGGCGCGCCGCGGTCGGGCTGGAATATGAGATCGAGAAGCCGGCTAAGCGCCTCAACACAATCTCCGGCCGGCCGCTGCGCACCAACGGCACGGCCATCGCCAAGCGCGCCATTCCCGGCTTGCCGAAACCGGTTTCGCTTCTGGCGCTCGGCTTCGAGGATTTCCGCAGCTTCTCCTCGGGATCGATCCTGCTCGACGCCTTTTTCGAGGCCGGCGGCAATCTGTTCGACACCGGCTATGTCTATGGCGGCGGCTATACCGAGACGCTGCTTGGCCAGTGGCTGAAGAGTCGCGGCGTGCGCGAAAAGTCGGTCGTCATCGCCAAGGGCGCGCATTCGCCGCTCTGCTACCCCGACGTCATCGGCAAGCAGCTGGCGCAGTCGCTCGACCGGCTGCAGACCGACCATGTCGACATCTATTTCATGCATCGCGACAATCCGAACGTGCCGGTCGGCGAATTCGTCGACGCCATGGACGCGGAGGCCAGAGCCGGCCGCATTCGCGGCCTGTTCGGCGGCTCCAACTGGACGATGGAGCGCATGGACGAAGCGATTGCCTACGCCGAGAAGAACGGCAGGCAGAAGCCCGGCGCGCTCTCCAACAATTTCTCGCTGGCCGAGATGCTGGAACCGATCTGGGCCGGCTGCATCACCTCCTCCACCGACGCCTGGAAAGCCTGGCTGACCAAACGGCAGATGCCGAACTTCGCCTGGTCGAGCCAAGGCCGCGGCTTCTTCACCGACCGCGCCGGCCGCGACAAGCAGGGCAATGAGGAGCTGGTGCGGGTCTGGTATTCGGAAAAGAATTTCGGCCGCCGCGACCGGGCGATCGAGCTGGCCCGAAAACTCGGCAAGAGCCCGATCCATGTCGCGCTGGCCTATGTGCTGGCGCAGCCCTTCCCATCCGTGCCGCTCATCGGCCCGCGCACCCTGGACGAGCTGGAGGACAGCCTCAAGGCGCTGGACATCAAGCTGACGCCGGAGGATGTGGCGTGGCTGGACGAGGGGCTGGAGAGAAGGAGGGCTTAGGACCGACGCTGGAGATTGGCGAAACCCGCCGCGACGGCCAATCTCCCCCCTTGCGGGGGAGATGCCTGGCAAGGCAGAGGGGGGTGCTGTCCCGCCGACCTGTCCAACCAGCTACCCGCTGCGGCAGCGTGACGACATGGCCAAGGTAGCGTTCCTTCACACCCCCCTCTGGCCTGCCGGCCATCTCCCCCGCAAGGGAGGAGATTAGCAGCTTCGCCGCCCCGCCAGCATCTCCGGCGTGACTACCGATCCACCCTTGTCGACAAGATAATCGACGACGAGGTCCGCTCCACGCCATCCATCGCCCCGATCCGGTCGAGCAGCGCGTCGAGATCGCGGATCGACGGCGCGTCGACGATGACGATCATGTCGAAATTGCCGCTGACCGAATGCACCGTGCGCACCGGCGGCATCGCCTCCAGGCTCCGCACCACCTTGTCGGCGAGCTTCGGCGTGACGGTGAGCAGCACATGCGCCTTGACCAGCCCCTGCTCGTAGTCGGGCGACAGCCTGACCCCATAGCCGGCGATGATGCCGCGCTGCTCCAGCCGCTCGATGCGGCTCTGCACCGTGGTGCGCGAGACGCCGAGCTGGCGTGCCAGCTCCGCGGTCGAGGCCCGCGCGTTGGCGCGCAGCAAAGTGAGCAGGGCCTGTTCGGCTTCAGTGATCATTTCGACGAAACCTTTCGGCAGATCGCTTAAACTTGAGCGTCATATTGCCAGATTCTACGCTTCCTTTCGACAGGCAAGCTGCGATTATTTCCGCCAAATCGAATTGGCCCAAAATCAGGATTGCAGGGGAATTGATCATGAAGAACATCGTTGTCGTCGGCGCCGGCAAGATCGGCTCGACCATTGCGGAAATGCTGAGCGCCACGGGCGACTACCGCGTCACGCTCGTCGACCGTTTGGCTGCGCAGCTTGCCGCCGCCGAATTGCCGGCCGGCGTCGAAACGCAGGAGCTCGACATCGCCGCCGCCGGCGAACTGGAAAAGATCCTTCCCGGCAAGTTCGCCGTGCTGAGCGCCGCGCCCTTCCACCTCACCACGCGCATCGCCGAGGCTGCCGCCGCCACCGGCGTGCATTATCTCGACCTGACCGAGGACGTCGTCTCCACCCGCCGGGTCAAGGAACTGGCGCGCGGGGCCAAAACCGCCTTCATCCCGCAATGCGGCCTGGCGCCGGGCTTCATCTCGATCGTCGCCAACGACCTCGCCAGCCGCTTCGACACGCTGGAAAGCGTGCGCATGCGCGTCGGCGCGCTGCCGCAATATCCGTCCAACGCGCTGAACTACAACCTTACCTGGAGCACGGACGGGGTCATCAACGAATATTGCGAGCCATGCGAGGCGATCGTCGAGGGCGAGCTGATCGAAGTGCCGCCGCTGGAGGAGCGCGAGGAGTTTTCGCTGGACGGCGTCACTTACGAGGCCTTCAACACCTCCGGCGGCCTCGGCACGCTGGCCGAGACGCTGAAGGGCAAGGTGCGCACGCTGAACTACCGCACCATCCGCTATCCCGGCCATGCCGCGATCATGAAGGCGCTGCTCAACGACCTCGGACTGCGCCACCGCCGCGACGTGCTGAAGGATATTTTCGAGAGCGCCCTGCCGGCGACGCTGCAGGATGTGGTCATCGTCTTCGTCACCGTCTCGGGCCGCCGCAATGGCCGCCTGCTGCAGGAGACCTACGCCAA
Organism: Mesorhizobium sp. M2E.F.Ca.ET.209.01.1.1; assembly: GCF_004010375.2. Lineage (NCBI taxonomy): Bacteria > Pseudomonadati > Pseudomonadota > Alphaproteobacteria > Hyphomicrobiales > Phyllobacteriaceae > Mesorhizobium > Mesorhizobium sp. M2E.F.Ca.ET.209.01.1.1. The sequence continues at coordinate 62,191 of NZ_SADP02000021.1, forward strand.
CAAGATCTATTCGCACCGCGTCGGCTCGATCGTGCGCAGCGCCATCCAGATCACCACCGCCTCCGGCATCTGCGCCGTGCTCGACATGCTGGCCGACGGCTCGCTGCCGGCGAAAGGTTTCGTGCGCCAGGAAGACATCGCCCTCGACGCCTTCCTCGCCAACCGCTTCGGCCGCGCCTACGCCCAGCACGAGATGGTAAGCCGGCTGGCGGGGTGAGCTGGCGACAGAGGGGGCGCCACGCGTGAAGCGCCAACCTCCTCGCGAGGGGCGCCTTTCCTCTCCCCCGTCGATCGGGGGAGAGGAAAAGGGAGCTCAAACATGCAGCGCGTGGCCCAGCGCCTTGAGCGCCGCTTCCTGAAAACCTTCGCCTTGCGTCGGATGCGCGTGGATGGTGCCCGCGATATCCTCCAGCCGCGCGCCCATCTCCAGCGCCAGGCCGAAGGCCGCCGACAGTTCCGACACGCCCTGCCCGACCGCCTGGATGCCCAGCACCAGGTGATTGTCCGCGCGAGCCACGACCCGCACGAACCCATCCTCGCCTTGCCTGGTCATCGCGCGGCCGTTGGCGGCAAAGGGAAACTGGCCGACCTTGATCTCGCCGGCGAGCGCGTTCGCCTCCTCTGGTGACAGGCCGGCGGTGACCAGCTCCGGATCGGTGAAGCAGATCGCCGGGATGGCGCGCTTGTCCCAGCTTCTCTTATGGCCGGCGACGATCTCGGCCACCATCTCGCCCTGCGCCATGGCGCGATGCGCCAGCATCGGCTCGCCAGTGACGTCGCCGATGGCATAAATGCCGCGCATCGAGGTTCGGCACTGATCGTCGATGCGGATGAATTTGCCGGCACGGTCGAGGTCGATCTGCTCCAGTCCCCAGCCCTCGGTCAGCGGCTTGCGGCCGACCGTGACCAAAATCCTGTCGGCGGCGATCTTGGCGTTCTTGCCGTCTGATGTCTCCACCAGCAACGCATCGCTCTTGGTCGATAGCCCCTTGGCTTTCGCGCCAGTCATCACTTCGACGCCGAGCTCGCCAAGCCGCTTCAGAACTGGCCGCGTCAGCTCGGCGTCATATTGCGCGAGCACACGCGGCAACGCTTCGACCACGGTGACCTTCGACCCCATCTTGGCGAAGGCCATGCCGAGCTCCAGCCCGATATAGCCGCCGCCGACGACCGCGAGCTTCTTCGGCACGTCACCGAGCGCCAGCGCCTCGGTCGACGAGATGACCGGACCGCCGAAAGGCAGGAACGGCAGCTCGACCGGCGCCGAGCCGGTGGCTATCACCACCGTTTCGGCGCGGATCACTTGCGTCCCGATTTCGGTTTCGACCTCGACCGTCTTGCCGTCCCGGAACGTCGCCCAGCCCTGCACGGTCTTCACCTTGGCCTTCTTCAGCAGTCCGGCCACGCCACTATTAAGCCGGCTAACGATGCCGTCCTTCCAGGCGACGGTCTTTGCGAGTTCCAGGGTCGGCGCGGCGACCTTGATGCCGAGCGGGTCCTTGCCGGAGGCCATATGCGCGATCTTCTCGAACTCTTCCGCGGCATGGATCAGCGCCTTGGACGGGATGCAGCCGACATTGAGGCAGGTGCCGCCCGGCTTCGCAACTTCGACGATCACTGTATCGACGCCGAGCTGCCCGGCACGGATGGCGCAGACATAGCCACCGGGACCGGCGCCGATGACGAGCAGCTTGCAGGAGATCTCTTTCATGTTGTGACCCTTCGAACCAAAGGAACGCCGCGCCGCGATCCTTCGCGCCCCCCTCTGTCCTGCCGGACATCTCCCCCACGAGGGGGGAGATTGGCAGCTTCGGCGCTTCGCTCATCCCCACAACGCGGGAGATTGGCGAAGGCCGGCGTGACGTCCGATCTCCCCCCTTGTGGGGGAGATGCCTGGCAAGGCAGAGGGGGGCGCTGTCCCGCCGACATCTCTATCGTCCCGCCCCCTCAATCCACAAAGATCAGCGCCGGCGTCTCCAGAAGCGCCTTGATGCGCTGCACGAAGACCGCGGCGTCCCAGCCGTCGATGACGCGATGGTCGAAGCTGGACGACAGGTTCATCATCTTGCGTGGAATGAACTGGGTGCCGTCCCAGACCGGCCGCACCATGATCTTGTTGACGCCGACGATCGCCACTTCCGGATAGTTGATGACCGGCGTGGTCGCCACGCCGCCCATGGCGCCGAGCGAGGTGATGGTGATGGTCGAGCCGGACAGCTCCTCGCGGCTGGCCGTGCCGGCCTTGGCCGCATCGGCCAGCCGGTTGACTTCCGCCGCACTATCCCAGAGATCGCGCGCCTCGGCATGTTTGACCACCGGCACCACCAGCCCGTTCGGCGTCTGCGCGGCGATGCCGATATGGATGCCTTCATGCTGGTGGATGATGCCGGCCTCGTCGTCGAACAAGGCGTTGAGGTTGGGCTGCTCGACGATCGCCTTGACCATCGCCCGCATCAGGAAAGGCAGCAGGGTCAGCTTCGGGCGATCGCCGCGCTTCTCCTTGTTCAGCGTCGCGCGCAATTCCTCCAAGGCCGTGACGTCGATCTCCTCGACATAGGTGATGTGCGGAATGCGCGATTTCGCCAGCGACATCTTTTCGGCGATCTTGCGCCGGAGCCCGACGACCTTGATGTCCTCGACACCGTCCTTACGCGCAAGTCCGGTCGCGCGGGCCAGCTGCGGCCCGCGCGCGATGAACGCGTCGATGTCCTCATGGCTGATGCGTCCGGCCGGACCGCTGCCCGACACCTGGCGCAGGTCGATGCCGGCTTCCTTCGCGCGCAGCCGCACGGCCGGCGAGGCCAGTGGCTTTTCGCCTTCCGCGCGCGGCGCGCCGGAAATGGAGGCAGGGCGAGTGGCCTTCGGCGCGGCGGCCGGCGAAACCTTGGCCGGCGGATCGGCTGGCTTTGGTGCGGGCTTGGGAGCGCTCGGCTGAGCTTCCGCTTTCGGCTCGGCTGATTTGGTGGGAACCTCCACCTTCGGCGCATCGCCGCCACCGGTTTCCGCCTTCACATTGCCTTCGCCGGCCACCTTCAGCCGCACGATCGGCGAGCCGATCGCCACCGTGTCGCCGATCTCGGCGCCCAGCCAAAGGATCTCGCCGTCGACCGGCGAGGGGATTTCGACGGTTGCCTTGTCGGTCATGACGGCGGCGAGAACCGTGTCCTCGCGCACGAGGTCGCCGACCTTGACGTGCCACTCGACAAGCTCGGCCTCGGCGACGCCTTCGCCAACATCGGGAAGCTTGATGACGTGTTCGCCCATCTCAGGCCTCCCCTAAGCTTCCAATGTTTCGACGAGCGCGCGACCGACCCGCGCCGGGCCGGGGAAGTAATCCCATTCCTGCGCATGCGGATAGGGCGTGTCCCAGCCGGCGACCCGCGCCACCGGCGCTTCCAGATGGTAGAAGCAGTTCTCCTGCACCAGGGAGACCAGCTCGGCGCCGAAGCCGGAGGTCAGCGTTGCTTCATGCACGACGACGCAGCGTCCGGTCTTCTTCACCGAGGCGACGATCGTGTCGAGGTCGAGCGGAAGCAGCGTCCTCAGATCGATGACCTCGGCGTCGATACCGGTCTCCTCGGCCGCGGCCTGCGCGACATAGACCATCGTGCCATAGGCGAGCACGGTGACGGCCGAACCCTGGCGGCGGATCGCCGCCTTGCCGAGGGGGATCGTGTAATGACCGTCAGGGACCTCGCCGAGCTCATGCTTCGACCAGGGTGTCACCGGCTTGTCGTGATAGCCGTCGAACGGCCCGTTATAAAGCCGCTTCGGCTCGAGGAAGATCACCGGATCCGGATCCTCGATCGCCGCGATCAGCAACCCCTTGGCGTCGTGCGGATTGGAGGGCACGATCACCTTCAGGCCGGAGACATGGGTGAACAGTGCTTCCGGGCTCTGGCTGTGCGTCTGGCCGCCGAAAATGCCGCCGCCGGTCGGCATGCGCACCACGATCGGGCAGGTGAAGTCCCCGTTCGAACGGTACCGCAGCCGCGCCGCCTCCGAGACGATCTGGTCGTAGGCCGGATAAACATAGTCGGCAAACTGCACCTCGACACAAGGGCGCAGCCCGTAGGCGGCCATGCCGATGGCCGAACCGACGATGCCGGATTCGCTGATCGGCGCGTCGAAGCAGCGGCTCTTGCCGTATTTGGCCTGCAGGCCTTGCGTCGCGCGGAAGACGCCGCCGAAGAAGCCGACATCCTCGCCATAGACGATGACGCGTTCGTCGCGCCCCATCGACACGTCCATGGCGTCACGGATCGCCTCGATCATGGTACGCCTGGGCATGGTCAGACCCCCGCCTGCTGGCGCTGGCGCCTGAGATGCGGCGGCATCTCGGCATAGACGCCCTCGAACATGTCGCGGGTCGACGGCTTGCCGCCGGCATGCAGCGTGCCGTGGCCCTCGGCCTCCTTCTGCGCCGCGATCACCGTTTCGAGGATCTCGGCCTCCGCCTGGGTGTGGCGATCCTCGGACCAGACTTTCTTGTGGATCAGGTGGTTCTTCAGCCGGATGACCGGATCGCCGAGCGGCCAGGCGTCGGACTCGGCCTTCGGCCGGTAGGCCGATGGATCGTCCGAGGTCGAATGCGCGCCGGCGCGGTAGGTGACATATTCGACCAGCGTTGGCCCGAGATTGGCGCGCGCCCGCTCCGCCGCCCATTTCGCCACGGCATGCACCGCGAGATAGTCGTTGCCGTCGACGCGCAGCGAAGGAATGCCGAAGCCGAGCCCCCGCGCGGCGAACGTGCCGGAGCCGCCGCGCGCGATGCCCTGGAAGGTCGAGATCGCCCACTGGTTGTTGACCACGTTGAGCACGACAGGAGCCTTGTAGGTCGAGGCGAAGACCAGCGCCGCGTGAAAATCGGACTCCGCCGTCGAGCCGTCGCCGATCCAGGCGGCGGCGATGCGCGAATCGTTGGAGATCGCCGAGGCCATCGCCCAGCCGACCGCCTGGATATATTGCGTCGCCAGATTGCCCGAGATCGAGAAGAAACCGTGCTCCTTCGAGGAATACATGACCGGCAGTTGTCGGCCCTTCAGCGGATCGGCCTCGTTGGAATAGATCTGGTTCATCATCGTGACCATCGGATAGCCGTCGGCGATGAGAAGCCCTGCTTGCCGGTAGGTCGGGAAATTCATGTCGCCCGGCTGAAGCGCCTTGCGGAACGCGCAGCTCACTGCCTCTTCGCCGAGATGCTGCATGTAGAAGGAGGTCTTGCCCTGGCGCTGCGCCATCTGCATGCGCGCATCGAAGGTCCTGAGCGTCATCATATGGCGCAGGCCTTCGAGCAGTTCCTGGTCGCTGAGCAGCCCCGCCCACGGCCCGACCGCTTCGCCGGCGCGGTTGAGCACGCGGATGATGGAGAAGGCCATGTCACGGATGGTGCGCGGATCGACGTCGATCTCCGGACGCGGCACCGAGCCGGCCTTCGGGATGGTCACATTCGAGAAGTCGGGCGTGCCGCCGGGCCGCACCTCGGGCTCCGGCACATGAAAGCGCAACATTCCAGCATCGGCCATGAACTCACATCCTCCAATGTTGCCGGTGCGATCTTTGCACATCCGCGCCGCCAGACCAGTGCCAATTCGCCGGGTCTGGGCACGGCCTTCCCCCCGTCGCCGGCCTCGGCAAGCCGATGCGGCGCGCAGGCTCAAGATGCAGATATGGCGACGAAATTTCTTGTCGATGTTTTTGGTTCGCGCGCAATTTGGTGAATGCCGGCAGGGCTTTAGGCGCAAGAGGCGGTAAGGGCCGGGCTGGTTCGCTTCAGAACAGACCTTCAACGCTGGCACTGCCCCTCACCTGCCTGCCGGCACCCTCTCCCCGTATAGTGACGGGGAGAGGGACGCTGTCGCCGGCGATTTCGCCAATCGCCGGCGTTGGAAGAAGAGCGGCGGGGCTGCGGCCAGCCCCTTCTTCCCGTCACTATACGGGGAGAAGTGCCCGGCAGGGCGATGAGGGGCAGCACCGGCTTTCGACATTTGCCACCAGGCTTGGGCAATCGCCTCGGCGTGAACCGAAATCCCGTAGCGCATGCGCCCCGCACCCGGTTCACTGAACGCTGGTTCCCGCGCCCCGCCTCATGCTAACTCACCCCGCATGGCACAGAAGAAAGGATACGAGGTCGATTCGTGGCTGGCGCGGCCGGATCCGGCCATGGGAATCGTCCTGCTTTACGGTCCCGATCGCGGCCTTGTCGCCGAGCGTGCAAAAGCCTTCGCGGTGAAAACCGGCCTGCCTCTGGATGACCCGTTCTCCGTGGTCAAGCTCGACGGCGCGGAGGTTGACCGCGATGAGGGCCGGCTGCTCGACGAGGCGCGCACGGTGCCGATGTTTTCCGACCGGAGGCTGCTTTGGGTGCGCAATGCCAGCGGCCAGAAGGCGCTGGCCGATGACATCAAGGCGCTGACCGCCGAGCCCGCGCGCGACGCCATCATTCTCATCGAAGCCGGCGACCTGAAGAAGGGCACCGGTTTGCGGGCCATCGTCGAGGCCGCCGGCAACGCCATTGCCTTGCCCTGCTATGCCGACGAGGCCCGCGACCTGGATTCGGTGATCGACGACGAGTTGCGCAAGGCCGGCATGTCGATGAGCCTGGACGCCCGCCAGGCGCTGCGCCGCAATCTCGGCGGCGATCGCCTCGCCTCGCGCGGCGAGATCGAGAAGCTGGTTCTTTACGCGCACGGCCGCAAGAAGATCGGCATCGACGACATCAACGCGCTGTCGGGCGATGTCTCCGGCGCGTCCTTCGACGCCGCGGTCGACGCCATGCTGGACGGCAAGGTCGGCGATTTCGACATCGCCTTCACGCGTCATTGCCAGTCCGGCGGCCAGCCGTTCCTGGTGCTGTCCTCGGCGATGCGGCAATTGCAGGCGATCCAGGCGATGCGCGGCCAGATGGAGAGCGGCGGCCGCAACGCCGCCTCGGTCGTCGCCGGCGCCCGTCCGCCGGTCTTCTTCTCGCGCCGCAAGCTGGTGGAAAAGACACTCGAGCGCTGGAGCGTCGATGCGCTCGGGCGCGCGCTCGCTCGGCTGCAGGCGGCGGTGCTGCAGACCCGCAAGCGGCCCGATCTGTCGGAAGCGCTGGCGAGACAGGCGCTGCTGGGGATCGCGATCGAAAGCGCGAGGCTGGGGCAGAGGTAGGCGATTAGCCGATCTCCCCCCTTGTGGGGGAGATGTCCGGCAGGACAGAGGGGGGCGCTGTCCCGCCAGCGTATCAGCCAACCGCAGCGGCACTCACGGCGTTTATGATGACGTCGACTATCTTTGCCCGAGAGCCGCCTTCAGTCAGTTCATCGTCATTGCATTGCTCGCCTGGAAGGTGGGCAGCGCCTGCGGAAAGACCAGCACCGCCGCGCCATAGAGAACCAGGGCGACGCCCGATACCTTCGCTATCCGCTCTCCATGGGGGAAGGTCTTCTCGGCAAACACCAGCAGCGTGACCACCGCCATTGCACCGATGTTCATGATCCCGAGTGGAAAAAGGGCAGCGAACAACAGCCAGCAGCAGCCCAGGCAGAAGAGCCCATGCCGCAGGCCCATGCGCACCGCTCCCCATTGCCCATCGCGCCACGAGGTCAGGATGAAACCGATCGGCGAGCGGCACTTGGCCAGACAAAGATCTTTCAGCGGGGAGAGCTGGTAGGCGCCCGCGGTCATCAGCAGCGCGCCGCCGATGCGCGCGGCCGCCGCCGCAGACAATCCCACGCGCCCGGCAAGCATCTCCGCGCCCGCCGCGCTGGCGAAAGCGAGAACGCCTGTCGCCGTCCAGACCAGCATGTAGCCGGCTACGAACAGCCAGGTCGAGACAAAGGCCTGGCCGCGGCTCCGTTTGCCGCTCTGGACCTGGTGAAACGTCAGGATCATCGGCGCGACCGCCGGAAACATCATGGCGACCATCATGATCAGCCAGATGGCAAGAAACAGCGCGGCCGTCATGCCCATGGTGGGTGTGTACATGTCCATGCCGGACTGCTGCCGGACGAGCAGGGCCCAAGCCACCGCAGCTGCGGCAATCAGCAGCGCGAGAATGATGTTTCGCTGCAGCGTCAGCGGCATGAGCGGTCCGTTCTTCTGCCAGGCGCTAGTGCTGGCCGGACCAGTTGATCGGCGCGTAGTGCCCGTTGCGGCGGGAATTGTCCCAACTCATGCCATGGTCGCTGAAGGTGCTGCCTGCGACCCCCATCGCCAGACCGAGCCAGTGGGGATTGACGGGATGGCCGGTGGCCGCCCACATCTCGCCGTCCTCGCGCATGGTCGGCAGCGGCTCGACCGCCAACTGTGCCACGCCCGCAATCTCCGCCGACCTTTTCTTGCCATCTATCCGATAGTCTATCGGAACCTTCCTGGCGCCGAGATTCGTGCCGATCATCGGCGCCAACACCGCCATCGGACCGCCCGCGCCGCCGGTGAAGATCGCGCCCAGCGCCTCCGTTTGCCGGTCATCGGCGCGTTCGTCGATATAGGCGGCGGCCGTCCAATTGCCTTCCGCCATCGGGCCTGGCGTGTGCGCGATCATCGCGACGTTGAGCCCATCCAATCGAACGTCGCCGTAATTGCCCTTGTCAATGTGGAAGACCAAGGCGACATCGCAAACGCCTTGCGTCGGCCTCGATGTCAACTGCGCATTGGTGGACATCAAGCAAGGACATACGACATCGCAGCTGCAGTTTTCGAAGTAGCTTCCGGACAACTGCCAACTGGTCGCCATTTTCACCTCCCGGCTCTGTCAGGCGGGTCGGCTCGGATCGCTTTGGCGAGGTGGCGCCGCTCATATCGTGGGAGCGGCAAATAGCCCGACATCGCGTCTGCTCGGCACGCCAGGGCATATAGTTTAGTTGTCTCTAATGAGGTTACGCCGATGCCCAGCACTGTCAAGCCAAGGCCCGGGCGCTGGCATTGCGATCGAGAGCGCGCGAGATTGGGGCAGAGGTAGGCGGTTAGCCGATCTCCCCCACATGTGGGGGAGATGTCCGGCAGGACAGAGGGGGGCGCTGTCCCGCCGGCGTATCGGCTCTTTGGCCTTGACCTCCCGATGATCCGGGCCATCACTTCTGTCGACGGGCGCATGCGCGAATTTCTGCCTCCGCTACAATGGCTTAATGTCCCCGCATGTCCCCTGTTCATTGTTTCACCGGAGAGATGATGGCGCTCTGTCGCGCCCCCTCTGCCCTGCCGGGCATCTCCCCCACAAGGGGGGAGATCAGCAGCTTCGTCGCCTTCGCCAATGATCCGACAAAAAAGGCCAGCGTAACGTCAGCCTTTTTCGTTTATCACCGATATATCAGACATATCCAGCCTTAAGCCAAAACCTCAGCCGTCGCCGAATACCGTTGCGCCGCAGCTGCCTACCGCTCGTCCTTCAGCCGCCGGCACAGCTCGTCGAGTTGCTCCAGCGAGCGGTAATCGATGCGCAGCGTGCCGCCCTTGCCCTTGTGCTCGATGCTGACGATCATGCCGATCGTGTCGGTCATCAGCTTCTCAAGAGCCAGCGTGTCGGGGTCCTTTTCCGTCGAACTCGGCGCGGACTTGGTCTTGGCCGGCGTTGGACCGGCGGGCATCTGCGCCAGCGCCTCCGCCTGGCGCACCGAAAGCCCTTCCTTGACGATGCGCTTGGCAAGCCCGGCCGGGTCCTCGGCGGTGACCAGCGTGCGGGCATGCCCAGCCGACAGATCGCCGTCGACCAGCATCGAATGGATGACCGGGGGCAGCTTGAGCAGCCTCAGCGTGTTGGCGACATGGCTGCGGCTCTTGCCGATCACCTGGCCGAGATCGGACTGGGTATAGCCATGCTCGTCGATGAGCTGCTGATAGCCTTGCGCCTCCTCGACCGGATTGAGGTCGGCGCGCTGCACGTTCTCGATGATCGCCAGCTCCAGCGCCGTGCGGTCGTTGACGTCGCGCACGATCAGCGGGATCTCGGTCAGCCCCGCGCGTTGCGCCGCCCGCCAGCGCCGCTCGCCGGCGATGATCTCGTAGCGGCCGGGCTGCGACGGCGAGGGGCGTGCCACCACCGGCTGCACCACGCCATGCTCGCGGATCGACTGGGCAAGGTCGGTGAGCTCGGCATCGCCGAAATGCCGGCGCGGATTCTTCGGGTTCGGGCTGACGAATTCGATCGGCACCTTGCCGTCCGCCGCCACCACGGCGCTCGGCTTTTCCGGCGCCGCCGGACGGTCGATTTCCCCGATCAGCGCCGCGAGGCCGCGGCCCAGTCTTTTTCTTGATTGGTCTTCGCTCATTATAATGTCCAGATCGTTTCGGAATCGAATCGGCTGATTAACCAACCTGCCGGGCGGCTGCGGCTCAGGCGGCGCGCAGCTTGCGCTCGCGGCGGATCACCTCGGAGGCGAGCTGCAGATAGGCCTGGCTGCCCGAGCATTTCAGGTCGTACAGGATCGCCGGCTTGCCGTAGGACGGCGCTTCCGAGACCCGCACATTACGCGGGATGATCGTCTCATAGACCTTGTCGCCCATATGGGTGCGCACATCCTGCACCACCTGGTTGGCGAGGTTGTTGCGCCCGTCATACATGGTGAGCACGATGCCCTGGATGGTGAGATCCGGATTGATCGTGCCGCGCACCTGCTCGACCGTCTCCAGCAACTGGCTGAGACCTTCGAGCGCGAAGAACTCGCATTGCAGCGGAACGAGAACGGAATCGGCCGCCGCCATTGAATTCAAAGTCAAAAGATTGAGCGACGGCGGGCAATCGATCAGCACATAGCCGAACGGCGCCGCCCGCTCGGCCGCGGCGCGCAGCGCGTTGCGCAGCCTGAGCACCCGATCGGGCGCCGAGGCGATCTCCATCTCGATGCCGAGCAGGTCGAGCGTAGACGGCACGATGGACAGCCCCGGCACCGCCGTCGGCACGGCAGCCGCCTCCAGCTCGAGCTCGCCGGTCAGCACGTCGTAGGACGACGTGGTACGGTCCTTGCGGTCGATGCCGAGCCCGGTGCTGGCATTGCCCTGCGGGTCGAGGTCGACGATCAGCACGCGCTCGCCGATCGCAGCCAGGGCCGTCGCCAGATTGATGGCCGTCGTCGTCTTGCCGACGCCGCCTTTCTGGTTGGCGACAGTGATGATACGCGGTGCTGTGCTCATGGGCCTATGCCAGTAATTCATTGCTGTTTCGCCGGGCGCAAGTCACTGATTTCGAGGATGACGCCATGGGGGTCGGTCATGCTCGAATGTTCTACCAGATCGAAGGCCCAGCGGTGAGTGCTTTCTTCCACTTCTGCCCGGTAATCCCGGCCTTTGTGGAAAAGCGCTCGCGCCCCTTTGGTCAGCCATGGCGCGGCCAGATCGAGCAGGTCCGGGAGCGCGGCCAGCGCCCGCGCCGTGACGATTTCAGGAGCAGGAACAAGCGGATAGCTGTCGTCAATGCGCTTCGCCAGGACCCGCGCCGGCAAATCGAACTGACCCACGACCGACTGCAGGAACGAGGCCTTCTTGCGGTTGCTTTCGACGAGATCGATCGAGGCACTGGGACGCTCTTTAAGCAGGAAGCCGAGCACCAATCCGGGAAATCCGCCGCCTGAGCCAAGATCGACCCAGCGTGTGGCAGTGGGCGCGATTCGCGCGAGCTGGGCGCTGTCCAGGATGTGGCGCCGCCAGACGTCGTCCAGCGTCGACGGCGCCGCCAGATTGATGCTGCGGTTCCATTTCAGGAACAGCCGTTCGAAGGCCTGCAGCCGCTCGAATGTTTCACGTGAAACCGGACCCGCTGCCTTCTGCAGGTCCGCCCAGCCATCCGCGCTCACGCTACGGACCTGCGCGCGGCAAGTTCGGCATTGCGGACATGCGCGACAATGATGGCAAGCGCCGCCGGCGTCATGCCTTCCATACGCTGCGCATCGGCGATCGAACGCGGCTGGCGCGTCTTCATCTTCTGCTTCAACTCATTCGACAGGCCCGGCACGTCCGCGAAGTCGATTCCCTCCGGGATGAGCCGCGATTCCTCGTGCCTGATCTGCGCGACATCGGCCTGCTGGCGGTCGAGGTAAACCGAGTATTTCGCTTCCGTTTCAAGCCGCTCGGCGGTCTTGGCGTCAAGCGCGGCAAAGCGCGGCTCGACACGAGAGAGCCAGGCCATGTCGACGCCCGGATGCGCCAGCAATTCATAGGCCGAGCGGCGCACGCCGTCTTTGTTGATCTCCAGCCCGTGCCGCGCCGCTTCGTTCGGCGTCCAGGTGACCGACTTGGCCAACGCACGAGCCTCGTCGAGCCTCTGCGCCATCTCGCCAAACCGCTGCAGCCGCCCCGACGACGCGATGCCGAGCTTTTCAGCCAGCGGCGTCAGCCTCTCATCGGCATTGTCGGCGCGCAGCGACAGCCGGAATTCGGCGCGCGAGGTGAACATGCGATAAGGCTCGGCGATGCCGCGACTGGTGAGGTCGTCCACCATCACGCCGATATAGGCCTCGGTTCGGCTGATCACGACGTCGTCACCGCCGGCCGCCTTGCGCGCCGCGTTGATGCCGGCGAGCAGGCCTTGCGCGCCGGCCTCTTCATAGCCGGTCGTGCCGTTGATCTGCCCGGCCAGGAACAGGCAGGCGACGCGCTTTGTCTCCAGCGTCGTCTTCAACTCGCGCGGATCGACATGGTCATATTCGATCGCATAGCCCGGCTGCAGCATCGTCGCCTTTTCCAGCCCTGGGATCGTCTTCAGGATCTCGAGCTGAACATCCTCCGGCAGCGAGGTCGAGATGCCGTTCGGGTAGACGGTGTCATCATCGAGCCCTTCCGGCTCGAGGAAGATCTGATGGCCTTCGCGGTCGCCGAACTTGACGATCTTGTCCTCGATCGACGGACAGTAACGCGGCCCGACACCTTCGATCGAGCCGGAATACATCGCCGAGCGACCGAGATTGGCGCGGATCAAATCATGCGTCGCCGGCATGGTCCGCGTGATGCCGCAATGGATTTGGGGGTTCGCAATCTGATCGGTCATCAGCGAGAACGGCACCGGATCCTCGTCGGCGGCCTGGCTCTCCAGCGACGCCCAGTCGATGGTGCGGCCATCGAGGCGAGGGGGCGTGCCCGTCTTCAGGCGCCCGAGCTTGAAACCCGCGCGCGCCATGGTGGTCGACAGCCCGTGGCTGGCCTGCTCGTTCATGCGGCCGGCGACGATCTTCTTCTCACCGATATGGATCAGCCCGCGCAGAAAAGTGCCGGTGGTCAGCACGACGGCGCCGCAGACGAGGCGCCGGTCACCTGAAACCAGCACCGCCGCCACGCGGCCGTCCTGGATTTCGAGGTCGAGAACTTCGCCTTCAATGACATCGAGATCGTTCTGCTGCCGAATCGCTTCCTGCATGGCGAGCCGATAAAGCTTGCGGTCGGCCTGGGTGCGAGGGCCGCGCACGGCCGGGCCCTTGCGGCGATTGAGCAGGCGGAACTGGATGCCCGCGGCGTCGGCAATGCGGCCCATCAGCCCATCCATGGCGTCGATCTCCCGCACGAGATGGCCCTTCCCGAGACCGCCGATTGCCGGATTGCAGGACATGACGCCGATGGTATCAAAGCGTAGCGTGACCAGCGCGGTCCTGGCGCCGGCGCGCGCGGCAGCGCTTGCCGCCTCGCATCCGGCATGGCCGCCGCCCACCACCACCACATCATAGTGATCGGTCATTTCCCAGAATCCGCTTTCAGAGATGGATTGACACATGTCCCCGCCACCTCGCGCTGTCAAGGACGAAGACCGGACTCGTTTCACGTGAAACATCGATCCAGCCCAATTGCGTAGTGTTTCACGTGAGTCACTGCCGGACAGAGGCCGCCCCGTGTTTCACGTGAATCATTTACCAATGCAGAACTGCGAAAAGATGACGTCGAGCAGATCCTCGACATCGACGGCACCGACAATGCGCCCGAGGCGCTCGGCCGCCAACCGCAATTCCTCGGCCCGCAGTTCCTGACTGTGCCCGGACAACGCCGCCCGCAGGAAATCCATTGCCTCTTGCAGCAGCTCGACGTGGCGCATTCTGGATGGCAGGACGTCACCCGCCTCGCCAACTGCGGCAGCCGCGCGGGTTCCGATCTCGTGGAGGAGGCGCGCCAGTCCGGTCCCTTCCTTGGAGGAAATCACCAGGTCGTAGGCGCCGCCGCCCGCATCGGCTATGTCCGATTTCGTGCCTATCCGCAGCAGCGGAGCCCCAGCTGGGGCTCCGCTGACGGGCGCCGGATTGGCCATATCCTCCAACAGCAGGACGAGATCCGCCACGTCAGCCTTGGCCCGCGCCCTTTCGATGCCGATCGATTCCACCTTGCCCGCGGCGTCGCGCAGCCCGGCGGTATCGACAATCCGCACCTTCAGCCCGTTGAGGTCCATGACGACCTCGAGCAGGTCACGCGTAGTACCCGGCTCGTCGGTGACGATAGCCGCCTCGCGCCTCGCCAAAGCGTTGAACAGGCTGGACTTGCCGGCATTCGGCGCGCCGAGGATGACAACCTCAAAACCGTCGCGGATGATCTCCGCCGCCTTGAACCCTTCAATGTGCCGCTCGATGTCATCGATCATCGCCGCCACATCAGACCAGACCGCATCCGAAACGGAGCCGGGCACATCCTCTTCGTCGGCGAAATCGATCTCCGCCTCGATCATGGCACGCGCGTGGATCAGCCGGCGGCGCCATTCAGAATAAAGCTCGCTTTGCGCGCCTTCGGCATTGCGCACCGCGAAGCGGCGCTGCGCCTCGGTCTCGGCACTGACCAGATCGGCCAAGGCCTCTGTCTCGACCAGATCCAACCTGCCGTTGAGAAAGGCGCGCCTGGTGAACTCCCCAGGCTCGGCATGCCTGACGCCTTCGAAGCCGGTGATCGTCTCCAGCATCTTGGCCGCGACTGCCCGGCTGCCATGCACCTGGAACTCGGCGACATCCTCGCCGGTGAAGCTGCCGGGACCCGGAAAGAACAGCACGAGCCCGTGGTCGATCGTCGCGCCGTCCGGCGCCCTGATCGTCCGTAAATTGGTAAACCGATCCTTAATCGATCCAGCGATCGTTTCGACTACGAATCGAGTCTGAGGGCCGGAAATGCGGATAACGGCGATGCCGGCGGGCAGGCGGCCGCTGGACAGCGCTACGATCGAATCCTTCGAAGCCATTGGCGAAACCATTTGCCGGACCTGCCGAACCGCCTAGATTAAAAGGTAGAGCGTGTCGGCCGCTTCACCTCTCGGCATCACACTCTGACCTCTGCCTCAAACCACGCCGAGCCGCCCATCGTGACCTTGCCCGCGCGAAACCTGCTTGCCGAAGAAGCCAGCCCCTATCTGCGGCAGCACAGCGACAATCCTGTCCATTGGCGCGGCTGGTCGCCGGCCACCCTTGCCGAAGCCAAGGAGCTGGGCCGGCCGATCCTGCTCTCCATCGGCTACGCCGCCTGCCACTGGTGCCATGTCATGGCGCATGAAAGCTTCGAGAACGACGCCGTCGCGGCCGTCATGAACCGGCTCTACGTGAATATCAAGGTCGATCGCGAGGAGCGGCCGGACATCGACCAGATCTACATGGCGGCGCTCCATGCCATGGGCGAGCAGGGCGGCTGGCCGCTGACCATGTTCCTGACGCCCGACGGCAAGCCTTTCTGGGGCGGCACCTATTTTCCGCGCGAGGCGCGCTACGGGCGGCCAGGCTTCATCCAGGTGCTGGAAGCGGTCGACAAGGCCTGGCGCGAAAAGCAACAGAGCCTTGCCGAAAGCGCCGACGGCCTGACCGCCCATGTTGAACATCGGCTGGCCGGCGCTAAGGGCAAGGCGGTGCTGGACCGAGATACGCTCGCCGATCTCGCCGGGCGCATCGACGGCATGATCGACCGCGATCTCGGCGGCTTGAAGGGCGCGCCCAAATTCCCGAATGCACCTTTCATGCACACGCTCTGGCTCTCCTGGCTGCGCGACGGCCAGGTGCACCATCGCGACGCCGTGCTGCGGAGTCTCGAAAAGATGCTCGCCGGCGGCATCTACGATCATGTCGGCGGCGGCCTCAGCCGCTATTCGACCGATGCGGAATGGCTGGTGCCGCATTTCGAAAAGATGCTCTACGACAATGCCCAGCTCATCCGCCTGTGCAACTGGGCCTATGCGGCCAGCGGAAACGACTTGTTCCGGGTACGAATCGAAGAGACCGTCGCCTGGCTGCTGCGCGAGATGCGGGTCGACGGCGGTGCCTTCGCCGCCAGCCTCGACGCCGACAGCGACGGCGAAGAGGGGCTTTTCTACACCTGGAGCCGCGACGAGATAGAGACCGCGCTAGGCGACGATGCCCCAACTTTCTTCCGGTATTTCGATCTGGCAGCGCCGCATGGTTGGGAGGGCAAGCCGATCATCCGCCAGAGCGACGCGCAGCAAGCTCAGGGCGTCGCCGACTACGCCAACCTTGCCCCCTTGAAAGCGAAGCTGCTGGCTGGCCGCGAACAGAGGGTCAGGCCCGGCCGCGACGGCAAGGCGCTCACCGACTGGAGCGGCCTGATGATAGCGGCACTCGCGGAAGCCGGCCGCTCGCTTGGGCGCCCCGACTGGATCGAGGCAGCAGCCAGGGCTTTCTCCCATATCGTCGAGGCCAGCCAGGATGGCCGGCTGCCGCATTCCATGCTTGGCGCGAAGAAGCTCTTCCCGGCACTGTCCAGCGATTACGCCGCCATGACCAATGCCGCGATCGCTTTGTTCGAAGCGACCGGCAATCCGGAATATTCCGATCGCGCCAGGCAGTTCATCGGCGAGCTCGACCGCTGGCACCTGGACGGCGAAAACACAGGCTACTGGCTGACAGCCTCGGACAGCGGCGACGTGCCGATCCGCATCCGCGGCGATGTCGACGAGGCAATACCCTCGGCCACCAGCCAGATCGTCGAGGCCCTGGTGCGGTTGTCCTCGCTCACCGGCGACCTCGATCTCTCGGAGAAGGCTTGGGCAACCGCCGAGCATGCCATGGGCCGCGCCGCGCAGCAGGCCTACGGCCAGGCCGGCATCGTCAATGCCTGCGCGCTGGCGCTTGAGCCGCTGAAGCTTGTCATTATAGATAAGCCAGAGTCTTCAAGCCTTGTTCCGGTTGCGAATCGGAATCCCGATCCGCGCCGGGTGGATATCGTAGTGCCGATCGGCACGGAAGCGAATCGACCCCTCTTGCCGGGCGGCGTGCTGCCGCCGACTGACAAGCCGGGCGCCTGGTTCTGCAGCGGGCAGGTCTGTCTGCCGGTGGTGACCGATGCGGGGGAGTTGGAGAAACTGTTGCGAAGAGGGTAGCCAACCGGCACAGAAGCCGCACCAGGTTCCTGATAGCCCGGCGTCGGCGCTGCCCCTCATCTGGCTGCCGCCATCTTCTCCCCGTGAACGGGGAGAAGGGACCTGTCCCTGCCGACTTCGCCAATCGCCAAGCAAGAAGGAGTGCTGCGGCCGCAGCTGCCTCTTTCTCCCCGTTCACGGGAGAAATGCCCGGCAGGGCAATGAGGGGCGGCGCCAACCTTTGCCATTGTCATCCGGCGACCGCGCCGCGGCGCCGAAAAGCAAGAAGGGCGGAAAGCCCGCCTTTCTCGCCCCAATCACGTATTCATCGAATCGAAGAAGTCCGCGTTGGTCTTGGTCTGCTTGAGCTTGTCGATGAGGAACTCGATCGCGTCGGTCGTGCCCATCGGCGCCAGGATGCGGCGCAGCACGAAGATCTTCTGCAGGTCCGCGCGCGGCACAAGCAGGTCTTCCTTGCGAGTGCCGGACTTGAGGATGTCCATCGCCGGATAGATGCGCTTGTCGGCCACCTTGCGGTCGAGCTGGATTTCGCAGTTACCGGTGCCCTTGAACTCTTCGAAGATGACTTCGTCCATGCGGCTGCCGGTGTCGATCAGCGCGGTGGCGATGATGGTCAGCGAGCCGCCTTCCTCGATGTTGCGGGCGGCGCCGAAGAAGCGCTTCGGGCGCTGCAGCGCGTTGGCGTCGACACCGCCGGTCAGCACCTTGCCGGATGACGGCACGACGGTGTTGTAGGCGCGGCCGAGGCGGGTGATCGAATCCAGCAGAATGACCACGTCGCGGCCATGCTCAACCAGACGCTTGGCCTTCTCGATGACCATTTCAGCCACTTGCACGTGACGCGCGGCCGGCTCGTCGAAGGTTGACGAGATCACCTCCCCCTTCACCGAGCGCTGCATGTCGGTCACTTCTTCAGGACGCTCGTCGATCAGAAGCACGATCAGATAGCATTCCGGATGGTTGGCGGTGATCGAATGTGCGATGTTCTGCATCAGCACCGTCTTGCCGGTGCGCGGCTGCGCGTTGATCAGCGCGCGCTGGCCCTTGCCGATCGGCGCCACCAGATCGATGACGCGCGGCGAGATGTCCTTCGAGGTCGGATTGTCGACCTCCATCTTCAGCCGCTTGGTCGGATAGAGCGGCGTCAGATTGTCGAAGTGGATCTTGTGACGGATCTTTTCGGGATCATCGAAATTGATGGTGTTGACCTTGAGCAGCGCGAAATAGCGCTCGCCCTCTTTCGGGCTGCGGATCGGCCCTTCGACCGTATCGCCGGTCTTGAGCGAAAACCGCCTGATCTGCGACGGCGAGATATAGATGTCGTCGGGACCCGGCAGGTAGTTGGCGTTGGCGGAGCGCAGGAAGCCGAAACCGTCCTGCAGCACCTCGACCACACCGTCGCCGATGATCTCGATATCCTGGGCGGCGAGCTTCTTCAGGATCGCGAACATCAGCTCCTGCTTGCGCATGACGCTGGCGTTCTCCACCTCGAGCGATTCGGCATAAGCGATCAGCTCTGGCGGCTTCTTATTCTTGAACTCTGCGAGTTTCATTTCTTGCATTAGATAGACTCTGGGTAGGCTTTGGGGAGAAAAATCGGCTGAATACGACAAATGCCGGGCGCGGCCGAAAGCGAGTAAAGGGGCGGCGCATGACGGGAAGGAAGACCCGTCTTTTATCGTCGGTCGTCTGAAAGAGCAAGCCGCCTTTTGCTGGGCCTTCTTGCTGGATCGGAGGGAAGCCTAAAGCATGATCCCGAACCGGCTTTCGGAGAAGATCATGCTCCTCATCTAGAACGGCTTCACGATGACCAGGATGACGATGGCGATCATCAGCAATGTGGGGATCTCGTTGACGATCCGCCAGTGCCTGGCCGGCTTTTCGTTCTTGTCCTCGGCGAATTTCCGTACAGCGCCGGCGAGATAGCCATGCAGACCCGACAGGACGAGCACCAAAGCGATCTTGGTGTGCAGCCAGCCGCCCTGGAAGCCGAAGCCTTTCCAGGCCAGCCAAAGGCCGAACACCCAGGTCACGATCATCGCCGGATTGATGATCCCCCTGAGCAACCGCCGCTCCATCACCTTGAAAGTCTCGGACTGCACAGAGCCCTTCTCGGCATCGACGTGATAGACGAAGAGGCGCGGCAGATAGAGCATGCCCGCCATCCAGGCGATCACCGCGATCACATGGATCGCCTTGGCCCAGAGATAGAAGCCGTCGCCGGCCACCAAATAGAGCAGGGCGGTCGCCACCACGAGAACGGCAATGCCGACCGCCATGCGCTTCATCGCCTGGCCCGTGCTGTTCTCATTGCCTGCACTGCTCATCGGTGGCCCCTCACCATTTTCACCATCGCTTCGACATGCGCCACCGGCGTCTCCGGCGTGATTCCATGGCCGAGATTGAAGATCAGCGGTCCGCCGCCCAAAGTCCTCAGAATGGCATCGACACCGTCGGCCAGCGCCTTGCCGCCGGCGACCAGGCGCAGCGGATCGAGATTGCCCTGCACCGCGCCTTCGCGCTGCAGCTCCTTCGCCATGGACAAAGGCACGGTCCAGTCCAGGCCCAGGCCGGCGATACCGGTCTTCTTCCTATAGTCGCGATAGCGCTCGCCGGCGCCCTTAGGGAAACCGATCACCGGCACGTCAGGGTGAACCGCCTTCACTTGGCCGACGATCTCGGCCACCGGCTCGACGCAGAAAGCCTCGAAAGAGGGTTCATCCAGGACGCCCGACCAGGAATCGAAAATCTGCACCGCATCGGCGCCGGCTTCGATCTGACGGATGAGATAGGCAGCCGAATGGTCGGCCAGTACCTTCAGAAGCCGTGCGAAGGCCTCGGGCTCGCGATAGGCGAAAAGCCGCGCAGGGCCCTGGTCGGGCGTCCCATGCCCGGCAATCATATAGGTCGCCACCGTCCAGGGCGCGCCACAGAAGCCGAGCAGCGCCGTCTCGTCAGGCAGCTTCGCGCGCAGCCGGCGCACGGTCTCGTAGACCGGTTCGAGATTCACGTGAAACATCTCGCCGTTCAGCGCCGCGATCTCGGCCGCCGTGATCGGCTTCAGGATCGGCCCGCGGCCCTCTTCGAAACGAACCTCGCGCCCCAGGGCATTGGGCACGACGAGAATATCGGAGAACAGGATCGAGGCGTCGAAGCCGAAGCGCTCGATCGGCTGCAGCGTCACCTCGACGGCGAGGTCCGGATCATAGCAGAGATCGAGAAAGGATCCGGCGCGCTTCCTTGTCTCGCGATACTCCGGAAGATAGCGGCCAGCCTGACGCATCATCCAGAGCGGCGGCGGTGAAACCGTCTCGCCCTTGAGGACGTCCAGCACGATCCGTTTCCCAGCCATCCAGCGCCCGCCTCTCCAGTTCTCTTAAATCAAATATCTATTTTAAAAGAGTCTTCTGATTCTAAGAGTCTGTTGGTTGTGATGGTTGCGACCTGTCCAGCCTGCGGCCCGAAAAGGCCAGTCAGCATATTGTCGCGTACTCGCTTTCGCAATTTGGAGGGTTCTGGGGACGAAGCGGATTCATTCTTTTGACTCAAAAGCTTGGCCATTCCGCTCTGAAATCCGCGCTGTGGATTAAACCGGCCCAGAAAAGTTGATCCCCGGTTTTGTCCCCAGCGCCGCGACAAAGCCTACAGCCGGTCGAATTGTGGACAAGCGGCCATCTGATACAGTCGCCTTTTGATCCGAGGCTTGCCCATCCAGCCTTGTCCACAATTGCCCACAGCCTGGACCCATCCCCTGTGAACAAACCTCAGAGCTTCTTCCATCTGCACCTGATCTCCGACGCCACCGGCGAGACGCTGCTGGCCGCCGGCCGCGCGGCGTCCGCCCAGTACAAGGACGCGCGCGCCATCGAGCATATCTATCCGCTGATCCGCACCGAGAAGCAGGTCGCCAAGGTCTTCGAGGACATCGAGGAAGAGCCCGGCATCATTCTCTACACCGTCGTCGATCAGAAGCTGGCGCGCTCGATCGACGAGCGCTGCGCGACTATGGGCCTGCCTTGCGTCTCGGTGCTGGAGCCGGTGCTCGCCGTCTTCCAGTCCTATCTCGGCACGCCGGCCGGCCGCCGCGTCGGCGCCCAGCATGTCCTCGACGCCGAATATTTCCGCCGCATCGATGCGCTGAACTTCACCATGGAGCATGACGACGGCCAGCTGCCAGCCAATATGGACGATGCCGACATCGTGCTGATCGGCATCTCGCGCACCTCGAAGACGCCGACCTCGATCTATCTCGCCAATCGCGGCATCAAGACCGCCAACATCCCGATCGTGCTCGGCGTGCCGCTGCCCGAGAGCCTGGTCGAGGCCAAGAAGCCATTGGTCGTCGGCCTCATCGCTACGGCCGAGCGCATCTCGCATGTGAGACAGAACCGCATTCTCGGCAACAGCGCCGCCTTCGTGCCGACCGACTATGTCGACCGCGCCGCGATCAACGAGGAGCTCGCCTATGCGCGCCAACTCTGCACAAGGCATGGCTGGCCAATGATCGACGTCAGCCGCCGCTCCATCGAGGAAACGGCGGCGGCGATCGTTGCCCTGCGGGGCAAGACGCGCTAGGGCGTCGATATTCAGGTGATGCCGGCCTGCAAGTGGCGGCTTCCTCCGCTTCCGGTGCTCACGTACTTTAAGTACGCTCCGTTCCGGTTCTCGGAAGCCACCACTTTCGGCTCGGCCTAACCTGAATCTCAACACCCTAGTCGGTGCCACGGACCGGGCGCGAAAAAACATGGCCGAGAAAATCATCCTCGCTTCGGGCTCTCCGTTCCGGAAGGCGATGCTCGTCAATGCCGGCCTCGATATCGAGGCGGTGCCGGCCGATGTCGACGAGCGCGCGCTCGAGGCTCCGCTGAAAGACAGTGGCGTCTCGCCGGAAGACGTCGCCTCGATCCTGGCGGAGGCCAAGGCGACCGAGGTCAGCGAGCGGAGGCCCGGCGCCCTTGTGCTCGGCTGCGACCAGACGCTGTCGCTGGGCGATGAGGTCTTTCACAAGCCGGCCGACATGGAAGGCGCGCGCAGGCATCTCCTGTCGGGCAAGACTCATCAGTTGAACAGCGCCGCCGTGCTTTGCCGCGACGGCGAAGTGCTGTGGCGGCATGTCGGCGTCGCCAGTCTCACCATGCGCAAGCTCGACCCTGCCTTCATCGGCCGGCACCTGGCGCGGGTCGGCGCCAAGGCGCTGGGGAGCGTCGGCGCCTATCAGATCGAGGGCGAGGGCATCCAGCTGTTCGAGAAGATCGAAGGCGACTATTTCACCATCGTCGGCCTGCCGCTGCTGCCGGTGCTGAAGGAGCTGCGCGCGCTGGGAGCGATCGATGGCTGAGAAACGAGCCTGCGTCACCGGACATCCGATCGCCCATTCCCGCTCGCCGAAAATCCACGGCTATTGGCTCAAGACATACGGCATCGATGGCAGCTACCAGGCGATCGACGTCGCGCCGGCGGATTTCGCCGCTTTTCTCAAATCTCTCGGCGAGGACGGATACCGCGGCGGCAATGTCACCATTCCGCACAAGGAAGCCGCCTTCGCCGGCGTTGCCCGCCGCGACCATGCGGCCGATGAAATCGGCGCCGTCAACACGCTGTGGTTCGAGGATGGCGTTCTGTGGGGCGGCAATACGGACGGCTACGGTTTTGCCGCCAACCTCGACGAGCATGCGCCGGGCTGGACTGCCAATGGACCGGCCGTAGTGCTGGGCGCCGGCGGCGCTTCCCGCGCCGTCATTCACGCGCTCAAAGAGCGCGGCATCAAGGACATCCGCATCGTCAATCGGACGGTGGCGAGAGCCGAGGAACTCAGCCGCCACTTTGGCGCCGGCGTTTCGGCGCATGCTGCGGGCGCGGTCGGCGAGCTGCTTGCCGATGCCGGCCTGCTGATCAACACTACGGCGCTCGGCATGCATGGCGATGCGACGCTCTCCGCCGATCCGGCCGGCTTGCCGGACCACGCCATCGTCACCGACATCGTCTATGTGCCGCTGGAGACGCCTTTGCTGGCCGCCGCCAGGGCGCGGGGGCTGAGGACGGTCGACGGGCTCGGCATGCTGCTGCATCAGGCTGTGCCCGGCTTTGAACGCTGGTTCGGCAGGAAGCCCGAAGTCACGCCCGAATTGCGGCGCATGATCGTCGCCGACATCGAGGGCCACTGATGATCGTGCTTGGCCTCACCGGATCGATCGGCATGGGAAAATCGGCGACGGCGAAGATGTTCGCCGAGGCCGGCGTGCCGGTGCATGATTCCGACGAGACCGTGCATCGCCTTTATTCCGGCAAGGCCGCGCCTTTGGTCGAGGCCGCCTTCCCGGGCACGACTGAGGCAGGCGTGGTCGACCGCGTGAAGCTTGGCCAGCAAGTGCTCGGCGATCCCGCCGCGCTGAAGAAGCTCGAGTCAATCATTCACCCGCTGGTGCGGGCCGATGCCGATGCGTTTCTGGCGAAGTATCGCGCCGCCGGCGCTCCGGTCGCCGTGCTCGATATCCCGCTTCTGTTCGAAACCGGCGGCCGCAACCGCGTCGACAAGGTCGTGGTCGTCACCGCGTCGCCCGAGATCCAGCGCGAGCGCGTGCTGGCGAGGCCTGGCATGAGCGAGGAGAAATTTTTGTCGATCCTCGCCAAGCAGGTGCCCGACGCCGAAAAGCGCCGCCAGGCCGATTTCATCGTCGACACCGGAAATGGCTTCGAGGCGGCGCGGAAGGCCGTTGCAGCCGTCATCGGCCAATTGACGGGGGATAAGTCCGACCGGCATGGTTCCTGACGTCCGCTGGCAGCAGTCCCCATTGCCATTTTGTTCTGGTTTGTGATTCTGCTCCTTGGAGCGGATTGATTCGACATGCGTGAGATCATCTTCGATACGGAAACCACCGGCCTCGATTTGCGCGAAGACCGCATCATCGAGCTCGGCGGCGTCGAGCTGGTCAACCGTTTCCCGACCGGCCGCACCTTCCATAAATTCATCAGTCCGCAGGGCCGCGCCATCCACGCCGAGGCGCAGGCCGTGCACGGCATCAGCGCCGCCGATCTTGTCGGCAAGCCGACCTTCGCCGAAATTGTCGACGAGTGGTTGGCCTTCACCGATGGCGCCAAGCTGATCGCCCACAACGCCACCTTCGACCTCGGCTTCCTCAACCTCGAATACAGCCGGCTCGACCATCCGGCCATAGATCCCGGCCGTATCATCGACACGCTGGCCCTGGCGCGCCGCAAGCATCCGATGGGCCCGAACTCGCTCGATGCGCTCTGCCGGCGCTACGGCATCGACAACACCCGCCGCACCAAGCACGGCGCGCTGCTCGACTCCGAATTGCTGGCCGAGGTCTATATCGAGCTCATCGGCGGCAAGCAGGCGGCACTGGTGCTGGAGGCCGTGGCGGTGCAGATGAACGGCGCCGGCGAGGTGGCCGATATCGACGTCTCGATCGGCGCGCGGCCCATCGCCCTGCCGCCGCGGCTGAGCGAAGCCGACCGCGCCGCGCATGCCGGGCTGGTTTCGACGCTCGGCGAAAAGGCGCTGTGGCTCAAGGTGGCGGTGGGGTGAGAGGCCGCTTCTGGCGCTGATCTACGCGATTGGCCGAATCCCTCCGTGACGTCGTCATACTCGGGCTTGACCCGAGTATCCATGCCGTGACTGCCGCCGTAGGGCGCAACGGTGCAGAATTCTATAACCGTTGCAACGCCTTAGCGTAACGGAATGGATTCCAGGGTCTGCGCTGCGTCGCTTCGCTCCTTGCTCCGCCCTGGAATGACGACCGCCCGGAGGTTTTCGCCAACCTCCGACGTCTCAACAAAAAAGCCCGGCGCGAAGCCGGGCTCTTGATGGCGGTAGCGATGGGTCTCAGCTCACCTGGACCTTGCTCGCGGCCTGGTCCTCGGCGATGCGCTGCTGGAACATCTGCGCGAAATCGATCGGGTCGAGCATCAGCGGCGGGAAGCCGCCATTGCGGGTCGCATCGGAGATGATCTGGCGGGCGAAGGGGAACAGGAGCCGCGGGCACTCGATGAACAGGATCGGCAGCATGTGCTCCTGCGGGAAGCCCGAGATGGCGAAGACGCCGCCATAGACCAGCTCGACATTGAACAGCACTTCCTGGTCGAAGGAGGCCTTGGCGTTCAAGGTCAGGTTGACGTCGAACTGCTTGTCCGAAAGCGGATTGGCGTTGACGTTGACGTTGATGGCGATCCCGGGCGCCTTGTCGCGGCCGCGCAGCGAGTTCGGTGCGCCGGGGCTTTCGAAGGACAGATCCTTCACATATTGCGCAAGCACATTGAGCGAGGGCTGGTTCTGGGTGCCGTTGCCGTTGGCGGCGCCGGTCGCCGCGTCATCGTTGCTGGCCATGAGCCTTTAAGTCCTTCTGCCTGGGCAGCATTGCTGACCGGATTGAAATCGCGGGTTCGCTACCATGCTCGGGCGGACAAAACAAGTTTTGCCGCTTTATCGGGCAAAGCGCCTGGGACTAGTCGTTTTTCAGCCGCCGCCACGGCGAATTGTGATCCGGCCGGTTCGGATAATCGTCGCGCGAATAGTCGCTGTCGTCGAGGTCGATGACAGTGTCGCGCCGGCGCGCCGAAAAGCCGCTCGAGAAGCTGGTCGCCATGACGATGCGGCTCTTGAGCAGGCGCCAGGCGAAGTCGCGCACCGGCGGCAGCAGCAGAAGAATGGCGAAGATATCGGTGATGAAGCCGGGGATGATCAAAAGGATCGCCGCCAGCACGATCATCGCGCCATGGGCGAGCTGCCGGCTGGGATCATGCCCGGCATCCATCTCGGCCCGCACCCGCGTCATGACGCCGAAACCCTGATGCCGGAGCAGCAGGCTGCCGGCGACGCTGGAAAGGATGACCAGCCCGACCGTCGCCAAAGCGCCGATCTCGCGACCGACGACCACGAAGCCGGCGATCTCCAGCAGCGGCAGCAGGAGCAGGAACAGCGGGATGAACGAAATGCGCAAAGTCTCGACCGATCGCTTTCTTCTTTTGGGCGCTCGCGGACAATCGACCGCTGGCCTTGGCGCCCTTAGATAGGTATGGCTGCCTTTGATTTGAATGATTGCGCCTGCCGTTCTATATGCTTTGAGTGTTGAACGCTATGCGACCGCGGTCCCCGAGGGGTTAGGCCGGTCCGGCAAGAACAGGGTTCGAGTTGGCGGAAAATATGGGTTTCTTCGACTTCGGCACGATTTTCTTTTTGATTGCGGCGGTTGTGATCTTTTTCCAGCTGCGCAACGTGCTCGGACGTCGCACCGGCAACGAGCGCCCGCCCTTCGATCCCTATTCGGCGAGCCGCACGCGCGAGGCAGATGCGGCGCAGAAGCCGGAAAATGTCGTGTCGCTGCCGCGCAAGCGCATGCCGGGCGAAAGCGCCGCCGAAACCTATGCCGATATCGACGCCTTCGCCAAGCCGGACACCGATCTCAACAGGGGCCTGCGCACGATCAAGGACAATGACGCGTCCTTCGAGCCCAAGAGCTTCGTCGACGGCGCCAAGATGGCCTATGAGATGATCGTCATGGCCTATGCCGACGGCGACCGCAAGACGCTGAAGAATCTTCTGTCGCGCGAAGTCTATGACGGCTTCGTCGCCGCCATCGGCGAACGCGAGGCGAAATCGGAAAAGATCCAGTCGTCCTTCGTCGGCATCGACAAGGCCGACATCGTCGCCGCCGAAATGAAGGGCTCGGAAGCGCATATCACGCTGCGCGTCGTCTCCGAGCTGATCTCGGCGACCCGCGACAAGGCCGGCGCCGTCATCGACGGCGATCCGGAGACGGTGGCCGAGGTCAAGGATGTCTGGACCTTCGCCCGCGACACCCGCTCGCGCGACCCGAACTGGAAGCTCGTCGCCACCGAAGAAGAAGATTGAGACAAAGCGGCGGGGCTCGGTCGTGCCGCTCTCTCCTACACTCAGCGAAAAATCCTTCACCGACCTGCCCGGCTGGAGCGAGGATGATCACCTTGCGGCCTTCGCGGCCTTTCGCCGCTCGGCCTTCCATGCGCCCGTGAAACCTTATCGCACCGGCTCGCTCGGTGTCGATTTCAATGCCTTTGCCGAGGCCTATGGCGAGGCGCGCGCCGTTTCGGCGCCGAATCGGTCGGAAGCGCGATCCTTCTTCGAACGGCATTTCGCCCCCGCTTTGGTCATGCCCGACAATGGCGGCTCGGGTCTCGTCACCGGCTTCTACGAGCCGGAGGTCGAGGCCTCGCCGGTCAGGACGGAACGGTTCACCGTGCCGGTGCTGTCCCGCCCCGCCGACCTGATCGACATCGATGACAGCAACCGGCCGGCCGGCATGGATCCTTATCTGGCCTTCGCCCGCCGGACGGATGACGGCCCAGTCGAATATTTCGACCGCGGCGCGATCGAGCGCGGCGCGCTGGCCGGCAAAGATCTGGAAATCGCCTGGCTTGCCGAGAAGGTCGACGCCTTCTTCATCCATGTGCAGGGCGCGGCGCGCCTGAAGATGACCGACGGCAGCTTGCGCCGCGTGACCTATGCCGCGAAGTCCGGCCAGCGCTTCACCGGTCCCGGCAGGATATTGAGCGATCTCGGCGAGATCCCGCTGGAAAAGGTGACGATGCAGTCGATCCGTGCCTGGTTCAAGGCGCATCCGGAGCGGGTCGACGAGATCCTCTGGCAAAACCGCTCCTACATCTTCTTCCGCGAGGCCGCGGTCGACGATGCGGCGCTTGGGCCTATCGCCGCCGCCAAGGTGCCGCTGACGCCGGGGCGCTCGGTCGCCGTCGATCGGCTGCTGCATACGTTCGGCACGCCCTTCTATATCGACGCGCCGACGCTCACTGCCTTCGATAAAAGACCGTTCCGGCGGCTGATGATTGCGCAGGACACCGGCTCGGCCATCACCGGGCCCGCGCGCGGCGATCTTTTCGCCGGCTCGGGCGACGCCGCTGGCGAAATCGCCGGCGTGGTTCGCAACGCGGCGGATTTTTATGCGCTGGTGCCCCGCGCGCTGTTCGATGGAGCGACCCGGTGAGCCGCCGCGACGATCATCTCAGTGACGACGACCGCATCCTGTGGAACCTGGTGGCGCGTTCGGCCCGACCGCTGAAAGGCAAGACAGCGGTCGAGATTCCCGAAATCATCGAGCCCAAGCCGACGCCGGCCGCCGCTCCGGTCAACGGTGTCCCGGCCGTCGCTGCAAAACCGAAGACGCCGCATGTCTCGCATGCGCTCGACGACCAGACACTGCACAAGCTGAAGAAGGGCCGGCTGCCGATCGAAGGCCGCGTTGACCTGCACGGCATGACGCAGGACGAGGCCTATTCGCTGCTGCTCACCTTCCTGCATCGGGCGCATGCCGGCGGCATTCGCTACGTTCTGATCATCACCGGCAAGGGTTCGTCCTCCGGCGGCGACGGCATCCTGCGCCGCGCCGTGCCGGCCTGGCTGTCGACGCCGGCCTTCCGCCACCTCGTCTCCAGCCACGATCACGCCGCCCGCAACCATGGCGGCTCGGGCGCGCTCTATGTGCGGCTGCGGCGGACGCGCCCATGAGGAACTCAGCAATGAGGGCTCGCGAATGAGCAGGCCGACATGACCCCGTTCGGCGAGAAGCTCAGGGCGCTGCGCGCTGAACGCGGCGTCAGCCAGAAGGCGATGGCCGAGGCCATCGGCGTCAGCGCCGCCTATCTGTCGGCGCTCGAGCACGGCCGCCGCGGCGCGCCCACCTGGACGCTGATCCAGAAGATCATCGGCTATTTCAACATCATCTGGGACGATGCCGAAGACCTCGCCCGCCTCGCCGAAAGCTCGCACCCGAGGGTCAGGATCGACACGTCCGGCCTGTCGCCGGCGGCCACCGAGCTTGCCAATCTCTTGGCCGAGGGCATCGAAAAGCTTGATGAAGAGCAGCTGCGGAAAATCACCGCATTGGTCCGGACTGCGCTGCGCAGATAGTTTGCCCGGGTGCGGTTAGCCGAAGCGCTCGAACTTCGTCATCCACGGGCGGAGTGGGAGCGAAGCGGACGCGCAGACCATGGTCTGCGCGCGTCGCTTCGCTCCTTGCTCGCCACAGGATAACGACGGCGCGAAAGCCAAGGCTTCCGTGTACTGCGCCGCAGGCAACCCTCACGCCCGAGATCAGAACTTGCCGGCGCCGCGGCCGTTGGTGCTGCCGCCATTGGGGTTGCCTCGGCCGCCATTGTCGTGATGGTCGCGGCCACCATTGCCGCCGCCAAGGCAGTTCTCGGAGCCGACGGTGCAGCAGCGGCCGCTCCACAGGTCATTGAGGTTGGTTGCGGCGCAGCTTTTGTAGGTCTGGTCCGCCAGGGCCGATCCGGTCAGGGCCGACACGGCGACGGCGGCAAGAAGGGTATTGCGCAGAAAAGCAGTCATTTGAGGTCTCCATGGTTGGGTTTGCCATTCACGGCTGTGTGTCGCCGGCTGAACGGAAACGGTTCATGGAGTTGTGCGATTTTTTCGCAGGCCGTTGCTTTCGTCATTCCAGGGCAAAGCAGGAGCGAAGCGACGTCGCGAAGACCCTAGGATCCTGTGTGTTGGTTTCGGTGTATGGTTGAAGTGGGAAGGAGACCGAGTGGATCCTGGTCGTCCTTTCGGACAGGCCGTGGCATGGCCCGGTCCCTTCCCACCGGTGAACCATCAACCTGAACAGTTGCACGGGGCTGTTCGAAGCAGACCCCGCACC
>NZ_SADP02000217.1:0-427 GCF_004010375.2 Mesorhizobium sp. M2E.F.Ca.ET.209.01.1.1
CGGCGATTTCCAGCTTGCCTATCCCGATATCGCATTGACGGTTGTCGTCGACGACATGCTGACCGACATCGTCGAAAGGCGCTTCGACGCGGGCATCCGGCTCGGCGAGCGGCTCGAGCAGGACATGGTCGCAGTCAAGCTCAGCGATGAGCTGCAGATTGCGGCGGTGGCGGCTCCAGCCTACCTTGCCGGACGTGCGGTTCCGCGCCACCCAAAGGACCTGCACAAGCATCGCTGCATCAACTTCCAATGGCCAGGCGCCGGCGACATCTATCGATGGGAGTTCTCACGCGGCCGACGTTCGCTGGAGATAGCCCTCAAAGGCAATCTTATCGTCAACGACACGGAATTCATGATCCGGGGCAGGCGTGGCTTATATGATCGATTATCAGGTCCAGCCCTGGATAGAAAAGGGCCGGCTCGTCCG
>NZ_SADP02000218.1:0-427 GCF_004010375.2 Mesorhizobium sp. M2E.F.Ca.ET.209.01.1.1
GCGGTCAGTCCTGGTCCGGTCGAGACGCCGATCCTGAAACAGTTCCGGGCGGTCCTCGGCGATTCCAGGGTCGACAGCGATATCGCCCGGGTCGGCCGCGCCGGCACATCGGGCGACATCGCGCCGGTCGTGCTGTTCCTGTGCTCGGACGGCGCACGTTGGATCAACGGCGCCAACGTGCCCGTCGACGGCGGCCTTGAAGCATCGATAAGCGCCGAAGTGCTCGGCTTCTAATTTGTAGCGCTCCCGCAGGAGCGAGGGAGAGAACAATGGATATCGGACTTCTGATCGACGGCGACGAGCGGGCGGCAACCGGCAAGGCCTCCTACGAGCGCCTGGACCCCTTCACCGGCAAGCTCGCGACACGCGCCGCTGCTGCAAGCATTGCCGACGCCAACACCGCAGTCGATGCGGCGGCCGCTGCTTT
>NZ_SADP02000219.1:0-426 GCF_004010375.2 Mesorhizobium sp. M2E.F.Ca.ET.209.01.1.1
TTCCATGGCCCCCCCCGGCCGCCGCTGAGATGGGCTATGATAACGGCTTTCGCGCGAAAGTCGCCTGCACCGGCGGCAATCGGCGGCTAGTTCCCTGAAATCGGGAAAATCGCCTCCAGCCGGGCCGCAAACCGCTGCTTGAGCACGCCGTCGAGCGCCTCCGCCGCCGCCAGCCGCTCATGACTGCCCGCTCGCAGCCGCATGAAGAAATGCATCCTGTAGGCGGCGATGGCGCCGCGCGTGGCGGGATCGGCGCTGAGGTCGACAACGAATATCGAGCCGATGCGCGCCGGCCATGGCAGCCTGGCCAAGGCCGTGCCGAGGAAATCGCCGAGCCCATAGGCGACGAGGCTGTCGCCGACCCGTTCGACGGGCTGCACGACATGGGCGTGATGCCCGACGATCAGCCCGGCGCCCGTATCCGCC
>NZ_SADP02000220.1:0-426 GCF_004010375.2 Mesorhizobium sp. M2E.F.Ca.ET.209.01.1.1
TTGCCATCGACTACAGGTGCCAAAGGTAGCCTCAGGGACTAACCATTGAGGATGCAGCACATGGGTCGAATAGGCGGAGCTTTGCAAAAGGTTCTTAGCTCATGCATGGCCTCCCACGGTTCAGAGAACCCCTCCGGACAACCGTCACTATCGGCCCCTCGAACGCCATGGTGCATGTACGACTGCCCGCGCGGCGGCGACAACGTCGGCTTTAGCTTTCATTGCGTCCTTCGATGCCTTGTTTGCGGTGGGTAGTAGGGATTGAAGGAAGGCAACGACTATGAAAGCGCCGCCGACCACCTCAAGCGCCGCAAGGTATCCTTCGTTTCCCGCCGCGCTTGGCCGGCGCTTTTCTCGTCAGCCTCGATCCCTTTCGGCCGAGCCCGCTCGACTTTGCGAGAGCGGATCGCTGTGCCGCATAATTCG
>NZ_SADP02000221.1:0-425 GCF_004010375.2 Mesorhizobium sp. M2E.F.Ca.ET.209.01.1.1
GTGCGACATGACCGGAGGGACGACCGTAGGCAACGACCCGGGAGCGTGAATAGGCGTCGACCTCGACGATGTCGGCGATGCGGCGCAAGAGGTTGGCCGGATTGCGGACAGGATGACCCGGACGGCCTTCTTCACCTATGCATAGGATCAGGGCGGTCTGCCCTCGTGCCTCGGGGAAATTGTCGAACGCCTCGACAATTGCGCCCGCTGCCAGGTGCGCAATGCGCTTCTCGCCGATCCAGGTTCTGGGAAGTGGCACCGGCGCTCCGGTCAGCCAGCCGCCACGCGGGCCTCGAAACCGCGTTTCTTGGAACCCGTCCACTTTTGCGCGCATGGCCGCGCACGAGGATGGGGCGTCGAGGCCGACTGCCGTCACCATGCCAATCGAAGCGACTTCAATCGACCCGGTCATGCGTCGGTGTCCG
>NZ_SADP02000222.1:0-425 GCF_004010375.2 Mesorhizobium sp. M2E.F.Ca.ET.209.01.1.1
AGCGTGTTGACTCGCCCGTGACAGGCAATGGCTAACTCCCGCATGGGCAACATGTTCCGGCACACGCGTACCTGCTGCTCTCGGGCGCGCGCCCGGGCGGGCTCGGAACGAAAATCCGAGTGCAACATTGTTGAAGCGCCTCCGCATTTCACCAGGACTCCCAATGGAAAAAACCTTCAATCGCGTTGCGACGGTCGTCGCACGCGCTTCCGGCCGTCCGTGGGCCTTTGCCCTATGCCTGGCGTCCGTTTTGATCTGGGCCGTAACCGGCCCGGTCTTCCACTATTCGGAAACCTGGCAGCTGATCATCAACACCGGTACAACGATCGTCACCTTCCTGATGGTCTTTCTGATCCAGAACACCCAGAACCGCGACGGCGCGGCCATCCAGGCCAAGCTCGACGAGCTGATCCGCGCCGGCGCCG
>NZ_SADP02000223.1:0-386 GCF_004010375.2 Mesorhizobium sp. M2E.F.Ca.ET.209.01.1.1
ACCAACGAAGCGTCAAGACTACCGTCTGGCCGCACCTTCCAGGCAATTTGATCGTAGTCGTCCTCCAGCGCGGGGTCGACCGCGAGGCATTTGGCGACAATATGCTGCGCCTGTCCCTGTACGTCGCCCATCGCGAAGGGGCGCTCAGCGGTGCATTCGTCGGCTGTTGCAAAAACACTGACTGGGACCTGCAATTCCCGACATTCGGCCATCGAGTTCGAGCAACCAATCACCAGTAACAACGCGGCTATGTGTTCCATGACAGATGTTCCTCTGGCCGCAATAACGGCCAACATCGTCAAAAAGTTCCTGTCCTTCCAAGGGAGTTACGCGAATACTTGGATGACAACAGGGCAGGACCTGAGTCAGGTCGACTGCCAGACAAC
>NZ_SADP02000224.1:0-424 GCF_004010375.2 Mesorhizobium sp. M2E.F.Ca.ET.209.01.1.1
GCGCGCCGCGCGGCTCGCTCTATTTCCATTTCCCTGGCGGCAAGGACCAGCTAGTCGTCGAGGTGACGCGGGCCAGCGTCGCCAACGTCACGGAGCGGCTGGGCGCGGCACTGTTGGAGGAAAGCGACCCGGCCGTTGCCGTCCATCACATCTACCAGTCGGTCGCGCGCATGCTGGAGGACTACGAGTTCTCGCTCGGCTGTCCGGTCGCGCCGGTCGTGCTCGATGCGCCGAACGATGTGCCGGACCTGGTCGAAATCTGCCGCTCCGCCTTCGAGCAATGGATCGGGCTGCTGCGCCAGGCCTTCGTCCGGGCAGGGGTGCCGGAGCGGCGCGCGCAGGCGCTGGCGTTGCTGGTCGAATCCTCGCTGGAAGGCCTGATGGTGATCGCCCGCGCCACCCGCGACCGCACGCCAGTGCAGGC
>NZ_SADP02000225.1:0-423 GCF_004010375.2 Mesorhizobium sp. M2E.F.Ca.ET.209.01.1.1
GATGACGGCCGAGGACAATATCGCGGTCGGCGCGGCAATTGCGGGCCATGTCTACAATTTCTGGCAGGACAAGACCAACGCGCTCGGCCTGTGGCGGCGCACGACGGTCGCTTCCTACAAGACCGACAAGCCCGAATGGGAAACGATCATCGACTTCGACCAACTGGCGGCGAAGGAGGGGATAAAGTGGGTGTTCGGCGGCGCTGTCAGACTCTACCCCGATTTCAACCGCTGCCTGGTCTCGATGTCGCCCGATGGCGGTGATGCCAGTGCAATGCGCGAGTTCGACATCGCGGCCAAGTCCTTCGTCGAAGGCGGTTTTCAGGCGTCGGCCTCGAAATCGGGCTTCGGCTGGCTGGATGAGGACACGGTCATCGTCTCGGCCGCGTTCGAAGAGGCCGACAAGACAGAGTCCGGATATCC
>NZ_SADP02000226.1:0-422 GCF_004010375.2 Mesorhizobium sp. M2E.F.Ca.ET.209.01.1.1
CGATGGTTGCCAGGTGTTGGCGCGCCAGGATTTCGGTCGGCGCCATCAACGCGGCCTGGCCGCCAGCCTCCACCGCGCGGCCCATGGCAAGCAGCGCGACCACAGTCTTGCCGGAGCCGACGTCGCCCTGCAGCAGGCGCAGCATGCGCTCGGGATCGGCGAGATCGGCATTGATCTCGCCGAGCGCGAATTCCTGGCTAGGGGTGAGCTTGTAGGGCAGGGCTGCGCGCAGCTTCTCGACGATGCGGCCGTCGCCGACAAGCGGTCGGCCCGACAGGCGGCGAATTCTGGCTCGCACCAGCGCCAGCGACACCTGTCCGGCCAGGAACTCGTCGTAAGCCAGGCGTCGCCATGCCGCCCCTTCGACGGCGACGTCGATCGGGTCCTTCGGGTTGTGGATGCGAGTGAGCGCATCGCCGAAG
>NZ_SADP02000022.1:0-88712 GCF_004010375.2 Mesorhizobium sp. M2E.F.Ca.ET.209.01.1.1
GCCGCAGAGTTGCCGGTCTGGCTGCACAGATACAATTGGCACCGTCCCCACGGGAGCCTAAAGTCCAAAACACCTATCAGTCGCCTCGCTCTAACCGAGGACAACCTGTTGAGGCTCCACAGCTAGCTCTTCAATCAGAACCCTGTTGCAACGGGCCAGTGGTCCGGAAAAGGAAGCTGGCAAGGCCGACTGGATCCGGTCCGCCCATTCCGCAACGGCAATGACCCCTTCGTGATCGAAGGAGGGCTCGTACGCGCCCAGTCCAAGACGTTCCTCGATGCCCCGGTCGGACCGCAATGCGGAGTGATCGAGAACGAACGCGCGCAACGAGGCCAGGTGAGCCGCTTTTTCCTGGGCTTTGACCTTCAGGTAGCCCGGGCGGACGACCCCTTCCCAAGCCAATGAGGCTGCTCTCCATCGCTTCCCGAACCGAGCGAAGAGTCCGCCCTGGCTGAGTGCGGCCGACCAGTCTTCAAGGTCGTCAGCAGCCTTTGAGAACGCGTCTTCCTTGAAAATCTCCCGCAGCTTGGCTTGCCGCTGGCTGATCTCTTCCACCCGTTGGCGGTGCTGGCGCAGCCATTGGGCCGCGCCAGCAGTGAGGATGAAGGAATTCCTTGTCTCAAGACTGCCCAAGGGGGCAGCAGCAGCAAGACGAAGGGCATTGATGATCGCTTCCGCGCCCGCCGCCGATCGGGCAACGGCAACGCCCAGCGTAGTCTCGATTGCGCCGGCCAGATCTTCGCCGCGTTGAGCGAAAGACCTCAGATTATCGAGCACCTGAAATCTTTCCGGTGCCATGATTAGATCCGTGGCCGACAATTCGGGGAGACTTGCTTGCTCTAGCGTGGCGCGCAGTTCCTCGGCGGCGGCAGCCCAAACGTCGGCCAGAGCTGCGATGCGGTCTCTGTCATGCGGGAGTGCACTGCCCACGGAAACGCCGGCCCAGGGGTGCTCATAAGCCGAGCCGGTGACCTGCAAATCCTCGAAAGCCGCCGCGAATTGGCGAAGACGCATCTTTGCATCGGCCATTTGTGCCCAGCTTAGGTTTCCCACTTCTTCGATTTTAGGCCCTGCGCCTTCGAGCGCCCTCGCGGCAGCGCCGAGCTTCCGCCGCGCTTGCCCAGCGCGCATCAAAGCTTCGCCAACTGTGAAATCGCGGAAACTGCCTGCCGGACGGCTGATGACGTCGATATAGTCCGACAGTTTCTTGCGGCGTTCCGCGAGGCGGGCCAGTGCTGCTTCGAGGTCCCTTTGCGGTCGAGAGCGGGCGGAAGCTCTAATCCGATCCGAGATGTCCTCCAGCACATCGGTCTTGCGCGTCTTATGGCTATGCAATTCCAGACAGAAAT
Organism: Mesorhizobium sp. M2E.F.Ca.ET.209.01.1.1; assembly: GCF_004010375.2. Lineage (NCBI taxonomy): Bacteria > Pseudomonadati > Pseudomonadota > Alphaproteobacteria > Hyphomicrobiales > Phyllobacteriaceae > Mesorhizobium > Mesorhizobium sp. M2E.F.Ca.ET.209.01.1.1. The sequence goes on from NZ_SADP02000022.1 coordinate 1,350, forward strand.
CGCCCAGCCCGAGCTCCCGCATCCGGCGCCGCACGACTTCCAATGCCGCCAGTTTCTCCGCAACGAACAGCACTGTCTTGCCACGTGCCAAAGCCGCCGCCACGAGGTTTGTGATCGTCTGGGATTTTCCCGTCCCAGGAGGGCCCTCAATAACGAGATTGCGGCCGTCCAGAGCAGTCTGAAGCGCCTCGCATTGCGAGCCGTCTGCTCGATCCACGAGCTCCAGGTGCAGATCCCGCAATTCGACCGCCCGCGACGATTGATCGACGTTCTCCTGCGCCGCGAACGAGACGCGCGTAAAGCCCCCCTCGTCGTCCCCGCCTTCCAACATAGTCCTTACCAACGGATGTCCGTCGATGGGCGCATGGCTCGGCCACCGCTCGGGATCGAGATCAAGATAGAGAAGAATTTTGCCGAACTCGAAAAGTCCGAGGGTGACGTAGCGCCTCACAAGCCAGTCGGACTTGTGCCGGACCGCCCGCGCGACCTCGGTGAGGTAAGCCTCCAGCTTCTGGTCTTCCTGAAACTCCGGCAACTTGATGTTGAACTCTTCGAGCTTCTTCCTCAGCGACAGGTTCGTCTGCAGTTCCTCGTTGGTCCAGCGGACCCTGCTTCTATACCGCCCTCCCCGCGTCTGCTCGCGATCGAGTTCGACCGGCAACAAGAGGAGGGGCGCCTGGTGCGCTTTCGACGTCGCTTGGTCGTGCCATTCGAGGAAGCCAAACGCCATGTAGAGCATATTGGCGCCGCTCTCCTCGATCGCCGTCCGGCCTGCGGATCGGATCTTCCGAAGCCTGGCATCTAGCTCGTCGGAATAGTGCAGCGTTTGGATTTTCTTGTCGCCGTGCCGATCCGGCCTGAGAAAGCTGTCCGTTTCGACTGGCAAGTCGTAATCGGTGTTGAATCCGAGATGCCTTGCCCACGTCGCGGCATCCGGTCGCTTCAGGTCTGCTGGCTCGCCGGCGCGGGGGACCTGGTCGCGCCGGGCGTGCCAGGCCTCAAGGTCCCGTCGAGCCGGTTCTTCCACCGGATCGAATACTAGCTGGTCACCCTGCAAGAGACCTTGGAACAGAACCTCGGGGAGCTCATCCACGACGCGCAGGCATGAGGCCCTCGGATGCCGAAAGCTCAGCATCCGGTTCATCGTCGACAGGTCAAGCAACTTGGCTCTCAGGCGCTCCAGTCTCTCTGCCGCGATCGGGCTGCGCTCGACAGCAGGCCTGACGCCCCATTCTCTTACGTTCATTAGGTTGCCCCCAGGGTTACGCCCTGTTGTTGTTGCGGCCACGATACTGGCCGTTTGTCGTCAATGTTACTCCAATCAAAAGCGCCCCTCCGGATCAAGCTAATCCTGCGGTCGTTCCACAGTTGTGCGGTGATGTCACGCTATGACGTTGCAGACGCGAGATACTTGATTTCGAAAAAGTCCATATCGAAGCTCGATTGCACGAGCTTACCACGACGGAGCGCCAGATACTCTATGGGGACAACGCTAGGGCGGACTGATTGCCTGTATGGGCAGAGTTTGGAATTCCTCGGCAATTTTGTCTCGGCACTTCTAGAATCCAGATTGCAGACGAGTCTCAGAGCGGAATTGGCTCTGAGCGACGGAACGGGACTTCCTTCCAGCGCGAGAAGCGATCGAACACGGCCTCGCTATTTCGTTGGACTTTGTTTCGCACGCAAGCTTTGACGACGCGGCGGTTATCCTCCGCCTAATGGCAGACAAGAGGTCGGCTGCAGAAGGGCAGCTTTCTGCGTAACTGCCGTGAAGGCCTGACAGTCCGGTTAGCCCCAAATCCTCCATTGCCTTTGGACAGGCTTCACGCGGCGACCGTCGTTTGAAGACTGCACCCGAATTGTTGTCACTTGGCCTTCGAGCTGGCAGGGCGTCGTTTCGACAATTTCGCCAACGGCTTCCGCCCCAGCCCGCTGGCCTTAGCCAGTTGCGAACGAGCAGCAGCATAATTCGGCGCAACCATCGGGTAGTCGGCCGGCAAGCTCCATTTGGAACGATAATCATCAGGCGTCAGCCCATAGTGTGTGCCTAGGTGACGCTTGAGCGATTTGAACTTTTTTCCGTCCTCAAGGCAGATGATATAGTCGGGAGTCACTGACTTCTTCGGATTTACAGCGGGCGTCAGCACAGGCTTCGGCTCTTCCGCGGGCGTACCGATCCTTGACAACGACGAGTTCACGCTCTCGATCAGGTCAGGCAGCGCCGAAACCGGAACAGCATTCTTGCTGACATAGGCCGAGACGATCTCGGCTGTAAGTTCGATCAAAGCAGTTTGAGCATGGTCGTGTTCGTCTGACATCGCGACAATCCTTTTACGCAAATCGAGCCCAATGCTTCTTAGCTGACATTTTCGAAATGGCCAGCTTCGGGCTGGCCTATTCCACTGGACTTCACGCCGCAAGCAAGCATTGCTCGGTTCGACGAACCGAGTACCACCAATGAAACGGCAACCAACAGCACCTGAATCTGGCCCGACCCAACCGATAGATAGCACGGTCAGGGGCGCGGTCTTGGATATGGAAGCGGAGCTGCGTGATCTGAGCGGTCTTGTCGCCTTACTGACGATCCTGAGTGAAGCCCAAGACTCTGTCGAACCGATCGCGTTGTCGGTCCTGGCAAGCTCAGGGCGCAGGACGTACGAGGCGCTGTCGTCTGCATGGCAAACGGCCTTCGCAGCTATTCAGAATGACTAAAGTGGCCTCGGAAGCCGATTCTTCTGCTGGACTTCGGCGCCAAAGCAAGCATTGCTGCATTAGCTGAAGGCCGAAATATCAGGCCTTCCCGTTCTCCAGCCCGCACTGCGGGCTCGTGTCAGTACAGGCGCCGGATTGGTCGGCACTGCAACATGAACGGAGAACCAACATGGCACACCTCAACAGCAACCTGAGCACCGAAGAAGAAGATCACGACGCTGACGATTTGCAGCCTACGGCGGAGACAACGCCGGCAGCGGCCGATCTGGCAAAGCCAAAACGCAAAAGGTCGGCGAAAGCACCGAAGGCCAGCGATGGCGCTCCGGCACGCGAGATCAGTGCCACCGCTGCCAAATTGTCAAAAGCGTCACCTCGAGCCAACGATACCAAGCAGAGCAAATCGGATCTGGTGCTTAAGAAGCTTCGCTTGGCTAAGGGCGCCACAATCGAGATGCTGATGGAGGCGACCGGCTGGCAGGCGCATTCGGTGCGGGGTTTCTTGTCGGCGGTGGTCAAGAAGAAGCTTGGCCTCAACCTGGTGAGCGATGTCGGCAAGGACGGGCTGCGCCGTTATCGCATCGATGACACTGCCAAGGACGCGTGATCGCCATGCGCGCCAATCTCGACATCGAAGCGGAGGTCGCCGCTGTCGGCGACCTCATCCGCGATGAACTCGCTGACCGTTGGTTGAAGATCTATGGGGTGCCGGCGCCGAGAGGCGCACGGCGCGTCTTTCTTGAACGAGCCATCGCTTGGCACATCCAGGCGAAGGCGTTTGGCGGCATCGACAAAGACGCGCAGAGGTCTCTCTTCAAAGCTTCCGCAACACAATCGGCTCGCGTCGACACGGCCGAACCTGATGAGGCAAGTGCACGAGGTCGGTCGAGCCGCGCCCTGCCTTCTGCCGGCGCACGCCTCATTCGCGAATGGCACGGTAAGACCCACGTCGTCGATGTCGTCGCCACCGGCTACATCTGGGAGGGCAAAACCTACAAGTCATTGTCCATGATCGCTCGAGCGATAACCGGCGCTCATTGGTCGGGACCAAGGTTCTTCGGTCTATGAGCAATTCTCCTCGCCTTCGCTGCGCCATTTATACGCGGAAATCATCCGAGGAAGGTCTCGAACAGGAGTTCAACTCTCTCGATGCACAGCGTGACGCTTGCGAGGCCTTCATCGCCTCGCAAGCTGGCCTTGGCTGGAAGCTCCTTGCCGATCGCTACGACGACGGCGGCATCTCAGGCGGAACGTTGGCCCGCCCTGCCCTACAGCGGTTGCTCGACGACATACGAAGCGGTCGCGTGGATGTTGTGGTCGTCTACAAGATCGACAGATTGACCCGCTCCTTGACCGACTTTGCCAAGATCGTCGAGGTCTTCGATCGGCGTTCGGTTTCGTTTGTGTCGATCACACAATCATTTAACACCACCTCATCGATGGGACGTCTGACGCTGAATGTACTCCTCTCGTTCGCCCAGTTCGAGCGAGAGGTCACCGGCGAGCGCATCAGGGACAAGATTGCCGCCTCTAAGAGGAAGGGGATGTGGATGGGAGGCGTGGTGCCCCTCGGTTACGACGTCAGGGATAGGAAGCTGGTGGTCAATCCTGGAGAGGCTGTCACAGTTCGTCAGCTGTTCGCACTCTATCTCGAACTCGGCTCCATCCGCTCTCTCCAGAGCCGAACTCAGCAGCTCGGCCTAGTCACGAAGCGTCACGTTGGAGCGGATGGCGTGCGGCGAGGCGGCCTGGGTTTCTCATGCGGACACCTACGGGCAATTCTGACCAACCCGATCTATGTCGGAATGATCCGACAAGGGAAGGAGCTTCACAAAGGGCTGCATGACCCGATCCTCGATCAGCAAACCTTCGATCTCGTTCGAGACCGGATTGCCGCAAACGCCAACACCTCGTCCTCTGCTGCAGGGGCTGACGGATTGCATCTGCTGACCGGGCTTATTTTCGATGAGACCGGCGATCGCCTCAGCCCCAGTCACGCGACCAAGAAGGGCAAGCGCTATCGCTACTATGTATCTCGCCGATTGGTCACCAGCTCGGCAAAGGGTGAGTCAAAAGCTTGGCGGCTTTCAGCGGCAGAAATCGAAAAGGTCGTTCAGGGTGAACTCCTCCAATTCCTAAAGTCGGATACACAGCTTCTGGATGCCATTCCATCATCGAGTGCTGCTTCGGCCGATCTGACCGTCGTGCTTTCTGCGGCCCGAGCCACAGCAGACGAGTTGCAAGCTCCATCTGTCGATCGACGAAAAGAGCTCGTGACCGCTCTTATCCAGAAGATCGTCCTGAATGCCGACTGTATCACGATAGAACTCATCGTCGGGCTGCTAAAGACACTTGGCCTAAAAGCCAGCGAACCCGACGCCGCTTCCACACGCCACGCAATCACTATTCCGATCGAGCTTCGTCGCCGTGGCATCGAAACCAGGCTCGTTGTGAACAACAAAGGCGGTGCCGAAGCATCCGCAGCCGATCCAGGGCTCCTGGATTTGCTGCGGCAGGCTCACCGACTGCTCGGAACTCTTACAGATGGCTCGGGTCTGACTATCGCAGATTTGGCAGAGCGCGAGCGGATGGACGTCTCCGACCTCAGTCGCGTCCTGCGATCTGCCTTCCTGGCTCCCGATATCTGCCAGGCGATCATCGAAGGACGTCAGCCTACCGAGTTGACACGCAAGCGCTTGTTTCGGCTGTCAGAGCTTCCGAATTTGTGGACCAACCAGCGCACGCTGCTTGGCTTCTGACACGCCACCGAACTTCGCACCGCCACTTTCCATCAGCGCACCATCGTCGTGCATCTACCAGGAAATGTGCGGGACCCGAAGAAACCTCGACAGAGACCGAAGGCACATATTGCCGCAATTATCACACTTTCGGCCGTCTCAGCGCCCGTACTTCCGAGCAGCGACCCGCTAAGGCCCGGAAAAGACGGTGTCTTTTCGGCACGGATAAACAGCTAGTAAAAACAAGGGACTAGATGGTGGGTGTGCACAGGATCGAACTGTGGACCCGCTGATTAAGAGTCAGCTGCTCTACCAACTGAGCTACACACCCACACCGCCGGAAAACTCAGCGTCGGCGGCGCATATAGCCGCCGCTTTCGGGGATGTCCAGCCCTGCCGGATCATTTCCCGACAAATCGCCGAATTGCCGCACCTGTCACACAAAAAGCTTGCCTTCCGCCACCTTGACAGCATGGCCGCCGATGCGCGCGGAGGCCAGTTTTCCGCCATCGACGTTGAGCTCGAGGCGGATGCGCGAGGGCCGACCCATTTCCAGGCCCTGCTCGATCCAGAGCTGCGAGATGCCGTTGGTCGGGGCGTCGAAATGCATGATGGCGCCGGCAAAGGCAGCTGCGGCCGAACCAGTCGCGGGGTCTTCATAGGACGGGGTGCCGGGCACGATCATGCGCACATGGAAGGCGCTGTCGTGATGCACCGTCTCGCGGCAATAGACATAGGGGCTGGCGAAGGCCCATTCGCTCTTGCGCGGCGCAAGATCCGACCATGCCTGGTTGTCGAGCCTGATCTTGGCGGCCTCCTTCAGCCCGGCAACGGGAATCGTCACATAAGGCACGCCGGCCGACCAGAAGGCGACGCGGTGGTTCTCGAAGCCGATCTCATGCGGAGCAAGGCCGAGCGCCGCGCCGATCGCCTCGGGATCGGCCTTGAGCTCCAGCGGCTCGGGGAGTTTCGCCAGGTCGAACTCGGCGAAGGTCGAGCCGTCATGCTTGCTCACCGCGCAACGCACCGGCCCGATATTCTCCTCCAGCACGAAGATGCCGGCCGCCTCGCCGGCGAGTTCAGCCAGCGCGATCGCCGAGCCGACCGTCGGATGTCCGGCGAAAGGCATTTCGTAGTCGGGCGTGAAGATGCGGATACGGTTGCGGTGCTTGGGATTGTCCGGGGGCAGCACGAACACCGTCTCCGAAAGATTGAATTCGCGCGCGATCGCCTGCATGCCGGCTGTGTCGAGCTCATCGCTGTCGAGCACCACCGCAAGCGGATTTCCGGCCAGCCCTTCGGTGGTAAACACATCGTAAAGCAAGTAATTGCGCGCCATTTAGAAAACCTTTCGCCTCGCCTCGAATTTCTGCCCCAATCCCAACATGAGGGAAATTTAATTTGAAATTCGAACCTCGAGGCCTGATCTGTGGACGGATAGGGACATCACTTTCCAGCATAGGGGTCCGGGGTGGACCAGGTTGTCAATCCGCCAAAGGCGGAATCCGGTGCTTCCATAGAGGCCGAGCTCGGGCTCGACCGGAAGGGCGTAAGCCGCAAGCGTCGCCGCTTCTGGCTTTACGCCCTGCTGGCGATAGCGGTCGTCGCGGCCGGCATTGCCCTTTATCAATGGTACGCCGCGGCGTCCCCCAGGATTGAATATACCACAGTGCCGGCGGCGACCGCCGACCTCACCGTCGAGGTATCTGCCACCGGCACGCTGCAGCCCCTCACCCAGGTCGACATCTCCAGCGAGTTGTCCGGCATCATCCGTTCGGTTGCGGTCAACGAGAACCAGCAGGTCAAGAAGGGCGACGTGCTGGCGACGCTCGATACCGCCAAGCTGGAGGTCCAGATCGAGCGCGCCACCGCCTCCGCCAAGGCGGCGGCAGCAAGCGTCGAGGACGCCAAGGTGACCTTGCAGGAAAACGAGAACGCCGTGGTGCGCGCGAGCGCGCTGACCAAGCGCGGCATGGCGACGGACCAGTCGCTCGAAGCGGCAACCGCGACGCGCGACCGCTCGAAGGCGGCGCTCGACAGCGCCGAGGCCAATCTCGCCATCGCCCAGGCCGACCTCAAGGCGCAGCAGACAGATCTGGCGAAAAGCACCATCTATGCGCCGATCGACGGCATCGTGCTGACGCGCTCGGTCGATCCCGGACAGACGGTCGCCTCCTCGCTGCAGGCGCCAGTGCTGTTCGTCATCGCCGCCGACCTTCGCAATATGGAATTGCAGGCGGCCGTGGACGAAGCCGACATCGGCGCGGTGAAACCCGGCCAGCACGCCCGCTTCACCGTCGACGCTTTCCCGGACCGGCCGTTCGACGCCGAGATCCGCGACATCTCCTACGCCTCGGTCACCACCGATGGCGTCGTCACCTACAAAGCGCGCCTTGAAGTCGATAATGGCGAGCTTCTGCTCAGGCCCGGCATGACGGCGACGGTCTCGGTCGTCACCCGTCAGGCCAAGGGCGTGCTCACCGTTCCCTCGACCGCCTTCCGCTATCGCCCGATGCAACAGGTGGCGCGCGGTTGGAGCCTGAGCGACCTCTTCACCGGCCGCATGGGCCGCCCCAACCGGCAGCGCGAGGTGACGAAGGCGCCGACCGACGGCTCGCGCACGCTTTACGTGCTGGAGAACGGAAGGCCGCATCCGGTCAACGTCAAGATCGGTTCGACCGATGGCGAGCTGACCGAGATCACGTCCGGCCTCGACGAGGGCGCTCAGGTCATCACCGGCGCGCAGCAGAGGAGCTGACGACATGTCGGCTCCCCTCCTCATCACCTTCGACAAGGTCTGGAAGAGCTATGGCGAGGGCGAGGCCCGCGTGCATGCGCTGGCCGGCGTCGATCTCGCGATACGCCGCAGCGAATTCGTTGCGATCATGGGTCCCTCGGGCTCGGGCAAGTCGACGGCGATGAACATCATCGGCTGCCTCGACACGCCGACGGCCGGCACCTACTCCTTCATGGGTATCGATGCCGGCCGGCTCGACCGCAACCGCCGCGCGCTTTTGCGCAATCTTTATGTCGGCTTCGTCTTCCAGGGCTACAATCTGTTGCCGCGCACCACCGCGGCGGAAAATGTCGAGCTGCCGCTGATCTATCGCGGCGTTGCCGCGCGCGAGCGCCGCGATCTCGCCATGCAGGCGCTGGCCGAGGTCGGGCTTGTCGGGCGCGAGCACCACACCCCGGCTGAGCTGTCGGGCGGTCAGCAGCAGCGCGTGGCGATCGCCCGCGCCATTGTCACCAGGCCGACATTGCTCGTGGCCGACGAGCCGACCGGCAATCTCGACACCGCGCGCACGCATGAGATCATGGAGCTGCTGACCAAGCTCAATGCCGGGCTCGGCCTCTCCATCGTCATGGTCACGCATGAGGCCGATGTCGCGGACTATGCCGGCCGCACCATCCGCTTCCTCGACGGCCATGTTGCCTCCGATACCTTGAAAGCGGAGGCAGCGGCATGATCTGGGAAACCGTCCGCCTTTCGCTGCGCTCGATCCGCCGCAACGTGCTGCGCTCTTTCTTGACGCTGCTTGGCATCGTCATCGGCGTCGCCGCAGTCATCGCCATGCTCACCATCGGCTCCGGCACGACGGAGAAGGTCAAGGCCGATATTTCGAGGCTCGGCAGCAACCTGCTCGTCGTTCGCGCCGGCCGGCCCGCCGGCCCAGGCGGACCGGGAGGTCTCGACCAGGCGGTGCGGCCGCTCGCCGAAAAGGACGTCGCGGCGCTCGTCGCGCATCTCAGCGGCGCGCGCACGATTTCGCCTGCTTCGCAAAAACAGGTCCGCGTCATCTTCGGCACCGAAAGCCTGACCTCGGGCGTGACCGGCACGGACAGCGCCTATCTTGACGCCCGCGACTGGAAGCTGGTGTCGGGGCGGTCGTTCAGCGATTCCGAAACACGGGCCGGCACCGGTGTCTGCCTGATCGGCGAGACGGTGCGCCAGCAATTCTTCGGCGCCGGCGATCCCGAGGGCGAGATCATCCGCGTCAACCGCACCTCCTGCAAGATCATCGGCCTGCTCGAGCCAAAGGGCTATACCGGCTTCGGCCAGGATCAGGACAATGTCGTGCTGATGCCGCTGCATGCCTATCAGCGGCGCATCGCCGGCAACCGCGACATCGACAACATCTACATCGCCGCTGACGACCGCACGCCGACCAGCGAGCTGCAGCCCCGCGTCGAGGACATTTTGCGCGACACGCGCCGCATCACGCCGGATCGCGATGCCGATTTCGCCATCCGCGACATGACCCAGATCGCCGACGCGATGACCAGCGCCACGACCACCATGACCGGCATGCTGGGCGCCGTCGCCGGTGTCAGCCTCCTGGTCGGTGGCATCGGCATCATGAACATCATGCTGGTCTCGGTCACCGAACGCACGCGCGAGATCGGCATCAGGCTGGCGATCGGCGCGCATGAAAAGCACATCCTCATCCAGTTCCTGGTCGAGGCGACGGTGCTGTCGCTCTTTGGCGGCATCATCGGCATCCTGATCGGGCTGACGCTCGCCGGCCTCACTTCGATGGCGCTGACGATACCTTTCGCGCCAAGCCCGGCCGTCATCCTGCTCGCCGTCGGCTTCTCGGCGCTGATCGGCATGGTGTTCGGCTTCTTCCCGGCGCTGCGCGGCGCCCGCCTCGACCCGATCGACGCGCTGCGGCACGAGTAAGGCGGCTTTTGGGTTGTGGCCTGTCAGAACGGCAGCCGCGCGTTCTCCTTGACCTCCTTCATGACGAAGAACGTCCGGGTCTGCCGGACTCCGGGCAGCGCGATCAGCTTCTGGCCGTGCAGCTTGTTGAAATCCGCCATGTCGCGCACGCGTATCTTCAGTAGATAGTCGAAGTCGCCGGCCACGAGATTGCAGTCCAGAACCTCCTTGAGCTTCAGCACCGCCTCCTCGAAAGCGCCGAAGCTTTCGGGCGTCGAGCGATCGAGCACGACCCCGACCATGACCAGCGCGCCGAGCCCCACCGCGGCGGGCGCGATTTCCGCCCTTACTCCGGTGATGTAGCCCTCTTCGAACAGGCGTTGCGTGCGCCGATGGCAGGTGGCGGCGCTGACATTCACCCGGGCCGCCAACTCGGCATTGGTCAACCGCCCCTCGGCCTGCAGAGCCCGCAGGATCTTGACGTCGATCCGGTCGAAAGCCGAAGTGGAAGATTCTTCCATTTTCGTAACCTGAATAGCTGTTTTATCCAACACTAGCACGGCCTTTGGCGGCTATACAAAAATCTTGAAGGCAAGCTCGAGAGCACTTTTCATGCATTTCGGCCTATCCTGGGCCTGTTGAAAAATGGCTATGGCGGAGGGCAGGTCGATGTCGCTTCTCGAGAAATTTGAACGCTATCCGCTGACCTTCGGACCGACGCCGATCGAGCATCTGCCGCGCCTCAGCGCGGCGCTCGGCGGCAAGGTGCGGGTCTACGCAAAGCGTGACGATTGCAATTCCGGGCTGGCCATGGGCGGCAACAAGCTGCGCAAGCTCGAATACATCGTGCCCGATGCGATCGCGTCGGGCGCCGACACGCTGGTGTCGATCGGCGGCGTCCAGTCGAACCACACGCGCATGGTCGCCGCGACGGCCGCCAAGATCGGCATGAAATGCGTGGTGATCCAGGAGAAATGGGTGCCGCACTATGATGCGGTCTACGACCGGGTCGGCAATATCCTGCTGACGCGCCTGATGGGCGCCGACAGCCGGCTCGTCGACGACGGTTTCGACATCGGCATCCGCAAGAGCTGGCAGGATGCGATTCAGTCGGTGAAGGATGCGGGCGGCAAGCCCTACCCTATCCCAGCCGGCGCCTCGGTGCACAAGTTCGGTGGCCTGGGCTATGTCGGCTTCGCCGAGGAAGTGGCGAAGCAGGAAGCTGAACTCGGTTTCAAATTCGACTACATCATCGTCTGTGTCGTGACCGGCTCGACACAGGCCGGCATGATCGTCGGCTTCGCCGCGCAAAACCGCGCCGAGCGGGTGATCGGCATCGATGCCTCCGGCACGCTCGACCAGACCCGCGCGCAGGTCCGCCGCATCGTCGACGACACCGTCGCTCTCGTCGGGCTGGGCCGCGCCGTGCGCGAGGACGAAATCGTCATCAATCCCGACTATGCCTATCCGGCCTATGGCGTTCCATCGAACGAAACGAACGACGCGATCCGGCTGGCTGCCCGCACCGAGGCGATGATCACCGATCCGGTCTATGAGGGAAAGTCGATGCAGGGGCTGATCGACCTGACCCGGAAGGGGTTTTTCCCCGAAGGTTCGAGAATTCTCTATGCGCATCTCGGCGGCGCGCCGGCCATCAACGGTTACAGCTATTACTACAAGGACGACGGCGCCCCCGGAAAAGGCGCGCCGCATGACGACGCGCTGCCGCCGCTCTTTCCTTGAGGAGTTAGAGCAGTTCCAGGTAAAGTGTGATCGGTTTTCCGTCCGGAACTGCGTAAAAACAAAGAGCTAGAGCGCTTCGCCGTTTCCGTGAAACAGTGAAACGCTCTAGCGGACCTCGCCGCTGTCAGCGAAATGCCATTCGATCAGCGGCTTCATATGCCCCATCAGCCCATCCGGCAGATCGGTGGCGTTGCGGATGATGACCGGCCCCTCGATCTCCGGCTCATCTTCACTGGCGACGAAGGCGCTGATACGCCGCGCCAGCTCATCGGCCGTTTCGGCCACACGGTAGCGGCGGAAGATCACCGTGCCGCTCGCCGTCGACAGCGCGTGATAGCGCTGTCCGCGTTCGGCCTGCGACAGGTCGAGCCCTGTCTCCTCCCCCACCTCGCGGATCATGTTGAAATCGACATCAACCAGCCCGGCACGGAAGTCGATCGGCTCGAACGAGCCGGCGGCGAAGTAGATACGGCCGGCATTGACCGTGTGGCGGCCCATGCGGATCGCCACAAGCGCATTGTCGCCGGCGACCAGCACAGCGTGCGCATAGGCATGCTCGGCGCCGGAGTTCTCGCGCCGCTTGCGCCATAGCATGAAGGTCGAGAACCTCACCGCGTGGCAGCGGCCGACGAGGCGGCTGTCTCTGTAAGCGAGCTCGGAAAGCAGCACCACCGTGCCATCGAACAGCGCCGGGTTGGCCGCCATTTCCTGCCGCCAGTTCTCGGCGATCGCCGCCGCATTGCTCAGCGCGAAGGGATGCGGCCCGGGATCGAGGCGGACGTCGATCGCATCGACCGGCAGGATGACATTGCGGGGCAGATCGAAACTCAAGGGGTCACGCCATGTCCAATGTGATCGCCACGGGGCAATGGTCCGACGCTTTCGGCCTGTCCCAGCCGGCGCGCGGGAAACGCTCGACCTCCTGGCCCGCCGGGAAGATGGTGCGCCAGGGCTGGCCGTTGCGGATGATGTCCGGCACGGCGGTCGCGTTCTTCGCCGCCAGCGCCCTCGACAGGAGGATGTAATCGAGCTGGCAGAGATGCCGCTCCTCCGGGCCGCGCGTGTGGTAGAAGCTCCAGCGATCCATCTCCGGCCGCCGCTCGACGACATTCTCGCAGAACCCGCCGGCGGTCAGCACGTTGATCGAGGACTGGGCTTCATCGACGACCTCGAAGCGATAGCCGTCGAAGCTGTCGCCCTCGATCCTCACACGCTGCCGGTAATCGTTCATGTCGCCGCAGATCGCCCAGCGCTTGTCGGCGGCATGGTCCTTGCCGAAACGCTCCTCGATGATGCGGCGCACGGCCTGCGCCTCGGCCATGCGCAGCGGCATTGTCGCCTCCCGGCCGTCCAGCCCGTTGCGCGGCGAGCCCATCGACTTGAAATGCACGAGATAGAGTGTCAGCGGCACGCCGCCGACAGTGAGGTCGACCTCCAGGCAGTCCCGGCGAAAGATGCGATCGCTGGCCACATGCCCGAGCGCCGCAAGCTCCGGCGTGAAGAGGCCGAACCGCTCGAACGTGATATAGGCATGACTCGTCATGCGCTCGAACTCGATCGGCTGGCCCTGCATGGTCTCGTTGCGCATCATCACCGCGACATCGATGCCGCGGGAGTCGTTCCCTGCCGTGGTGTATTTCTGCCGGTAGCCCTGCCCGATCATCTTGAACAGATAGCCATATTCGAACGCCTTCAGCGCCTCGATATTGTCGACCTCCTGCATGCAGATGATGTCCGCGCGGGTGGCCGCGATGGCGAGCGCCGTCAACTGACGGGTGTCGTCGGACTGGGCGATCGCGCGGGCCTGTTCGAGGACCCGATATTCTGCCTCGCTTTGGATGTCGAACAGCGCCAGCGTGCGGTCTTCATTGAGCTGGTTGCGATAGCCCGAGAAATCGAACCTGTTCATCAGGTTCTCGACATTGAAGGTGGCGAGGCGCAGCGACATGGCCTGACCTTTGCCTGCAAGCGAAGGCGAAGACAAGAGCCAGGCTAGATGCTCGTTATGGTTGATGGAACCTTTCCGTTCATCTTCCGTTCAGACGGAAAGTTCCAACAATAACCCCATCCCCGGGGTGCTCTGGGCGTGGGGCCTTTACTCCTTGGAGAGTGAAATGAAAACGCTGTTTTCTTCCCTAAGATCCGGGTTCCTGGCCCTGGGTCTGGCCGCCGGCGTTACAACGCCGTCGGTCGCAGGCCCGATCCTGCAACCCGATCTCTCGGTCGCCACCAGCGCGGTGGCACCCACGATCGTCCCCGTCCGCGACAGTTGGGCTGGCGGCAACAACTACTCGCCGCAGATGTATGACTGGCGCTGGCGGCGCGGCGGCGACTTCAGGTGGCGCGGCGATAGGTGGCGCGGCGATCGGCACTTCTCCCGCAACTGGGACGGCGGCAATTGGAATGGCGATGGCGACTGGCGCTGGCGGCACCACCATCATCGCCACTTCCGGGACAGCGACGCGGCGCTGCTTGGGTTGGGTCTCGGCCTGGGCCTGGGCAGCTTGGCCTACAACAATTACTACGATCCCTACTACTACGACCCCTACCCGCGTTACGTTCAGCCGCGGCGCATCTACCGGACCGAGCGGCTTTCCAGGGCCCATGTCCAATGGTGCTACGACCGCTACCGGTCCTATCGGGCCTGGGACAACACGTTCCAGCCCAACTACGGCCCGCGCCGGCAGTGCATTTCGCCCTATATCTGAGCGGCCTGCTGGCACAGAAACGGCGCCCTTCGCGGGCGCCGTTTTATTTTGGCGCAACCTGTGGTCGACGCCGGCCGACATAACCCTAAATTCATCGGCGGCGGCTATTCATCCTTGCGGATGTCCCCCAGTATAACGATTCGCGCGAACGAGGCGCGAGACGTGCTCGCCATGGCCGAAAACGAACACAGAAACCAACACAGGCAACGCGTGCTGAAGGGCGCGGCGATCCTGACCGGCATCAACAATTCCGAAGTGAGATGCACGGTGCGCAACATGCATTCGAACGGCGCGGAGCTGAAAGTGCCGATCGATTCGCGCGTGCCGGACGAATTCCTGCTCTATGTGCCGGTCGACGGCATCGGCTACAGGGCCGTGGTGCGCTGGCGCCGCGAGGACCGCATCGGCGTCGAGTTCACCGGCACCGAGCCTAAGCCACACTGGCACTACGGCTGAAGGGCTGATCGCGCCTTCTCAGGCAACGAATTGAACGCCGACCAGCCTCGCCGAGCGCCAGCGCACAAGCGCGGCACGCGCAGCGCCATTGACCACCAGCTCGAAGCACTGCGGCACGCCGGTCGCATCGCCGAAGCTCAGTTGCGCGCCGTGTTCGGACTCGTTGCGCACCGATCCTTCCACTGCTCCGAAGCCGCCGTTGAACCGCAAGGTTGCGCCCCTGAGCACACGCCTGCGCCGCTCCATCCGGCGTTCGCCGGCAAATGCGGAGCCATTGTCCGTCGTTTCCATCACCAGTCTCCCACCACGTTCTGGGCGATGCGAAGCGAATCGTGTGCCAGCGTAGTCGTACCGGAATGAAACAGCCTGACGAAAAAAGCCGGCGGATCACTCCACCGGCTTCTCCAAGCGGTATCGAATTTCGAACTGGTTATTCGCCTTGTCGACCAGCTTGTTCTTGGCGATCACCCCGCGCGACCGCAGGGCGAAGCCCGAGGACGCGCAAAGCAAAGAAACGTGGATCGCCTTAGTTCTTGGCCTTGTCGACCAGCTTGTTCTTGGCGATCCACGGCATCATGGCCCGCAGCTTCGCACCCACCTCTTCGATCTGGTGGCTGTCATTGTTGCGGCGGATGCCCTTGAAGCGCGCCAGGCCGGCCCGATACTCCTGCATCCACTCCGAGGTGAACTTGCCGGTCTGGATGTCCTTCAGCACGCGCTTCATCTCGGCCTTGGTGTCGGCGGTGATGATGCGCGGACCCGAAACATATTCGCCCCATTCGGCGGTGTTCGAGATCGAGTAGTTCATGTTGGCGATGCCGCCCTCATAGATCAGGTCGACGATCAGCTTCACCTCGTGCAGACACTCGAAATAGGCCATTTCCGGCGCGTAGCCGGCTTCCACCAGCGTCTCGAAGCCGGCACGGATCAGCTCGACCAGACCGCCGCACAGCACCACCTGCTCGCCGAACAGGTCGGTCTCGCATTCCTCGCGGAAATTGGTCTCGATGATGCCGGAGCGGCCGCCGCCGACGCCGCAGGCATAGGAGAGCGCCAGATCAAGTGCGTTGCCCGAAGCGTCCTGGTTGACGGCGACGAGGCACGGCACGCCGCCGCCCTTCTGGTATTCGCCGCGCACCGTATGGCCCGGGCCCTTCGGCGCGATCATGACGACGTCGACCGAAGCCTTCGGCTCGATCAGGCCGAAATGCACGTTGAGGCCGTGCGCGAAGGCGATCGCGGCGCCGTCGCGGATGTTCGGGGCGATCTCGTTCTTGTAGATGTCGGCCTGCAATTCGTCGGGCGTCGCCATCATCATCAGGTCGGCCCATTTGGCGGCGTCCGCCACGCTCATCACCTTGAGGCCGTCGGCCTCGACCTTCTTGGCGGTGGCGGAACCGGCTTTCAGGCCGATGGCGATCTCCTTGACGCCGGAATCCTTGAGGTTGAGCGCATGCGCCCGGCCCTGGCTACCATAGCCGATGATGGCGACCTTCTTGCCCTTGATGAGATTGAGATCGGCGTCACGATCGTAATAGACACGCATTTTGGTCTTCCTTCCCGTTTGAAGATCATAGGCCTTAGGGCCGGTTTGTTGCTCCGAAAAGAGCGAGAAACTGCTGCGTCGCGCGGCGGGCATCGCCGCCGATCGTCGCCTCAGTCAATTCCACCCGGTCGCCGAGCAGCAGACGGATCTGCACGTCGCGGCCGACCAGGCCGAAAAAGGTCCGGAACGCCGTCTCGGCGTCTTCGAAATCGAGCAGCCCGGCTTGGCGCCCTGCTTCAAGCACCGGCTTCAGCCGCCTAGCGAGCGCGAAGCGGCCATTCTGCAGCACGACCGCGCCGAGGTCATCCTTACCGGAACCGGCGTGACCGACTGCCACACGATTCAATGCAATTGAAGTGTCGCTGGAGATAACCTTCAACCAGTCTGAAGCGAAGCGTTCCAGGCTTGCGGTGAGCGAAACAAGGTCCAGCCTGTCGCGATCGACCGCCGCGACACGCACCTTCGAGGCCTGCCACTGCACCGTCGCTGTCAGCAGCCCGTCACGGTCGCCGAACCATTTGTAGAGCGTTTCCTTGGAACAGCTGGCCCGCCGCGCCACCGCGGTCATGGTCAGGTTGTCGCCCTCTTCCACTAGCAGGCGGAGTGCCGCGTCCAGAACGGCCTGCTGGCGCTCCGTCAGCGTTTCGCTTCTATCAATGTCGGCGCCTGCCTGCAGCACGGTCTTTCCCGTTCTTCCGGTCGCTCAGATGCGTACCGTACGTTACGGTTCGGCTTATTGCGCATTCCGGTTTCCGATGCAAGGGCTGCCGCGAAAAATGACCGGCGGAATTGCGAAGGCTCGCCAGTTAATCGCTGGTCGGCGGGTCGCGCAGCCGTCCGAGCAGGCTGGCCAATGTCTTCAGGTCCTGGGCTGAAAGCCTGTCGCCCATTCGGTCGGCAATGCAAGCGCCATAGACCGCCCAGATGCGGCGGCGCATCTCCCGGCCGCTTGCCGTGATGCGAACGGTCTGCCCGCGGCCATCGTCGGAGACGGGCAGCTTTTCGACCAGGCCATCCGCCTCCAGCCGGGCCAGCAGCCGTGAGACGCCGTACTGCGCCAACAGCACACGATCGATCAGCTCGAACGGCCTGAGCCCGCCCTCGCCCGCTTCGGCCAGTTCATGCAGCACGTCATACCAGGCGAGCGGCGGCAGGCCGTTTGCCTTCAGCGCATCCTCGGTCCTTTCGACCAGTTGGCGCGAGACGCGCACGAGGCGCGCCCAGGCTGCAATGGCCTCTGGCGACGGCGATTTCTTCGTCATCGGCGCAGCCTAACGGATAGATGCAATTGCATCAAGCTTGACGATCGATGCAATTGCATCCATATAGATGCAATTGCATCGATAGGGAGTTCTCCGATGAAACATGAAATCTGCAAGATCGCCGATATCCCCCAGACCGGCAGCCTGATCGCGCCCTTCTTCGGCCGCGAGGTCCATGTCTGGCGCAGCGGCGAGCGCATCCGTGCGGCGGCCAATGTCTGCCTGCATTTTGGCGGACCGCTGGACTGCAAGGACGGCACGCTCGTCTGCCAATGGCACGGCGCGAAATTCGACATGGATAACGGCGAGCGTCTCGAAGGACCGGCGCCGAAGGGCTCGCGCCTGATGTTCCTGTCGACCCGCGTCGAGGATGGCGCGCTCAATTATGTCTGGGGGGAATGAGATGACCGCAAGACTGACCCTCGTCAGCCATCATTTGTGCCCCTATGTCCAGCGCGCCGCGATTGCGCTTGCCGAAAAAGGCGTGGCGTTCGAGCGGGTCAACGTCGACCTTGCCGACAAGCCGGACTGGTTCAGAGCCATCTCGCCGCTCGGCAAGGTGCCTCTGCTCCGCGTCCGGCACGGCCACTCGGAGGAGGTGATTTTCGAATCCGCCGTCATCCTCGAATTCCTCGAGGAGACCGAAGCCAATCCCTTGCACCCTGCCGATCCGCTGCCGCGAGCCAGGCATCGCGCCTGGATCGAATTCGGCTCGGCTATCCTCAATGCCATAGGCCGCTTCTATTCCGCCGCCGACGAAGCCGCTTTCCTCCATGAAAGCAGAGGTTTGTCCGAGATGTTCGCGCGCGTGGAAGCGGAACTTGCCGCCAGGCAAAATGGCCCGTGGTTCGCCGGCGGGCGCTTCTTGCTGGTCGACGCCGTCTACGGGCCGATCTTCCGCTATTTCGACACGTTTGACCGCATCGGCGATTTCGGCATTTTCGACGGCAAGCCGCTCGTCCGCGCCTGGCGCCAGGCGTTGAGCAAGCGGCAATCGATCGCGGAGGCGGTCGGCGCGGACTATCCGCAACGGCTGCTTGCCTTCCTGCGGGCAAAAAGATCTTATCTGTCGGAGGTCATCCGGCTTCAGGCCATTGCAACTCCGCAAGCCCGATCCGCCTGAACGGGTCGATCACGGTTCCGGCGACCATGGCCGCAAGGAATTGCGGCCCCGGCGGAATTCTGGCCAGCGCGGCCACCATGCGGTCGCGGACAAAGGGCAAGGTCGCTGAGTCCGACTGGTAGAACGGCGTCAGCGACGACGACAGCGCCTGGAAGACCCGCACATGCCAGCGGCGTGCGCGCGCGTAAATTTCCAGCGCTTTGTCGACGCTGTTCGCTTTTGCCAGTGCATGGCTGAGTGCCGCAGCGTCGAGCAGCGCCATGTTCGCGCCCTGCCCGAGCTGCGGACTGGTCGAGTGCGCGGCGTCGCCTATGACGGCAACCCGCCGGCCGGCGGGCAGCGTCATCGTGTGGTGCCCGTAACGGGCGAGCGAGAGCTGCTCGAAACTGTCGATCTGGCCGGTGAAAGCCTCGCACTCCGGCCACACCGAAACCACTCTCGCCTTCCAGGCTTCGAGCCCCTCGGCCTTGATCCGTTCGGCAGCGGCCGGCTTGAGGCTCCAGAAGAAGGCGGCCATGTCTTGCGCACCAGGCTGCGGCCGGCCGATTGGCAGCACGCCGACCATGATGCTTGCCTTGTCGTAGCGCTGCAGCAGGGCGCTCCGGTCGAAGCCGTCACGCCAGGCCAGCGACGCCCAGAATGCCCCATAGGCGAGCGGCCGCGGCATGGCGGCATCGCCGAGATAGTGCCGCAGTTTCGAGCGCGCGCCGCTGGCGTCGACGATCAGGTCGAATGGCCCAAGCCGCTTGCCATTGCCGCAGACCAGCGTCGCGCGCTCGGCCGCCTCCGGCGTCTCGACCTCGACACTGGTCTCGATGGCGATCGCTTCGCGCAAGGCGGCCCGGTAAAGCACGCCGAACAGCGCCGCGCGGTGGACCGCGAGGCCGAAGCGGCCGCCGCGCCGCGCATCATAGCGGACATCGAGCACCGTGCGTCCGGTCTGGGCATCGGTGCCGTGCAGCCGCTCGATGCGGCTGCCAAGCGGAAGAATCTCGTCGAGCAGGCCAAGGTCGGCGAGCACGGTCAGCCCGGTCGGCTGCAGGATCAGGCCGGAGCCGACCGGCTTCGGCTCGTCGAAGCGCTCGAAGATGGTGACCTTGTGCCCCGCCCGCTTGAGATAGAGCGCCGCGGCCAATCCGGCCGGCCCGGCGCCGGCAATCGCGATGTCGTAGGATCTGCTCATTGCCCGCCCAAGCCAAGCCGGCCGGACAATCTGCCAACGCAGCAGTCAAATCAAGCTGGCGCTTTGACGCCCGTCAGGCTTGAGCCGCGTCGAAAGCGGCACGCGCCTCGCGCACGGCGTCATGATTGAGCTCGGCCCATTGGACCAGCATCTGCAAGGGCGCAAACATCGAGCGCCCGAGATCGGTCAGGCTGTATTCCACACTCGGCGGCTTGGTCGGGAACACCTCGCGATGCACATAGCCGTCGCGCTGCAGGTCGTAGAGCGTCTGTGTCAGCATGCGCTGCGAGATGTCCGGGACCAGCCGGCGCAACTCGCCGAAGCGGTAGGGCTTCTCGGCCAATGCCATGACCAGCAGCGAGCTCCATTTGCCGCTGATGCCCTGGATGACGTCGCGGACCGGACAGTCGGCGAAATTGCCGCCGTTGGTCATCGCCTTATAGACCTCGAGCTTGGCTTTCAGATTGAAGATCTTGCTGTCCATCGCGACATCCGCTGATCGAAACTGAAGCATGTCTCCCGAAAGTGGAAACCGGTTTCGGGAGACATGCGTGAAATCAAAACCCTAAAGCGCATGGAGCGAATCTGAACGATCGCGACGCGCCTTAGGCCGGCCGGGGTGGTTCCCTGGCTGTGCCTACCTCCCGGAAAACTGCCTTCTTTACGGCTTGAGGTCAATTCCTATTTTAGTGCTGGTCTCTTTTTGAGACTACCACTTGATCCGCCTCCGACACAATTTTCAGGGACCCTCCCATGACCGAAACCCTCCTCGTCACCGGCGCTTCCGGCCAGCTTGGCCGCGCCGTCATCAATCACTTGCTGGACACGCAAAAGGTGGCGCCGGCGAGCATCATCGCCGCCACCCGCAACCCCGAGAACCTTGCCGACCTTGCAGCGCGCGGCATTGCCGTCAGGGCCGCCGACTTCAATGACAGCCTCTCGCTGGAGAAGGCGTTCGCAGGCGCCGACCGGGTGCTGATCATCTCGACCAGTGACCTCGACCTCAAGACAGGCCGGCGTTTGAAACAGCACGAGACAGCAGTTGCTGCGGCCAAGGCAGTGGGCGTTTCGCATCTGCTTTACACCTCGATGCCCAATCCCGAACCCGGCTCGCCCGTGCTCTTTGCCGGCGATCACTACGGCACCGAGCAGGCGATCAAGGCGAGTGGCATCCCCTACACCATCTTCCGCAACGGCTGGTATCAGGAGAACCTGTTCATGTCGCTGCCGCACGCCATTTCGTCGGGCAAGTGGTACACGTCGGCTGCCGACGGGCGCGTCGCCCACGGCGCGCGCGACGATATGGCGGCCGCTATCGCCGCCGGCCTCGCGTCCGGCTCCAAGGAAAGCCACATCTACACGCTGACTGGCCCGCAGGCCTACACCACGAAAGAGATCGCGGCACTGGTAAGCGAGGTCACCGGCAAGCCGCTGGAGGTCATCCAACTGCCGGATGAGGCGCTGACCGAAGGCGTCAAGGCGGCAGGCCTTCCCGAGGATTTCGCCCGCATCATCGTCTCTTTCGATGTGAACACCCGCGCCGGTCGCATAGGCGAGGTGACCGATGCCGTCGAAAAACTCTCGGGCCGCAAGCCGCGCACGCTGAAGCAGTTCCTCGAAGCGAACAAGACGGCCCTGCTCGGTTGAAAACTGGCGCGTCTGAGAGGGCCTCTCAGGCGCGCTTCACTTCGACTTCTTGAGCAATCCAAGCCGGATGAGGCTCTCGGCGGTCGCGACAAGCGCCTCTTCCCGCGATCGCGGCGTCCAGCCGAGCAGCCGCATGGCCTTGGCGCCCGTCGCGTTCCTCGGCTTGCCCAGTTCCGTCACGATCTGCGCCGCCTGCCCGCCGAACAGCCCGTCGAACCGGACCAGCCAATCCGGCAGCACTCTGGTCGTGATACGTGATGCTGCCCGCCTCGATTCGACTCTTGCTCCAGCCTGTGGGGCGCAGTCTGTCAGATCGCGACCTGCGTGCCAATCTCCACCACGCGTCCGGTCGGGATCTGGAAATACTCCGTCGCATCCGCGGCGGTCTTGGCCAGGCCGATAAACAGCCGGTCCTGCCAGATCGGCATGCCGGAATTGGGTGAAGCCTTCAGCGAGCGTCGCGACAGGAAGAACGACGTTGTCATGATGTCGAATTTCCAGCCCTGCTTGCGGCAGATGGCCAGCGCGCGCGGAATGTTGGGTTGCTCCATATAGCCGAAGGTCAGCGTCACGCGCATGAACAGGTCGTTGACCGTCTCCATCTTCACGCGCTCGCTGTCCGGCACCACCGGCTGCGGCGCCGTCACCACCGAGAGGATGACGTTTTTCTCGTGCAGCACCTTGTAGTGCTTGAGGCTGTGCATCAGCGCCGTCGGCGCGCTCAGCGGATCGCTGGTCAGGAACACTGCCGTGCCTGAGACGAGCTGCGGCTTCTTCTTCAGGAGGTTCGCCGCCAGGAAATCGAGCGGAATCTCGTTGCGGCGCGTCTTGTCGAACAGGTAGCGGCTGCCGCGCACCCAGGTCCACATGCCGAGGATGATGGCGAAGGCGACCGCGAGCGACGCCCAGCCACCCTCGAACACCTTGACGATGTTGGAAGCGAAGAAGCCTATGTCGATCAGCGCGAAAACCACCGTCAGAGCGACAGCCGGCCAGATGTTCCATTTCCAGATTCGCGTCATGACGATGAACAGCAACGTCGTCGTCACCAGCATGTTGCCGGTGACCGAGATGCCGTAAGCCGAGGCTAGCTTGCTGGATTCACCGAAACCGACCACCAGCAGCATCACCACCAGCGCGATCAGCATATTGACGCGGGGCATGTAGACCTGGCCGGACTGCTTTTCGGACGTATGGAGGATCTCGAGGCGCGGCAGCATGTTGAGCTGCACAGCCTGCCGGGTCAGCGAATAGGCGCCGGAGATAACCGCCTGGCTGGCGATGACCGTCGCCGCCGCCGCCAGCACTACCATCGGGATCAGCGCCCAGCCTTCGTTCATCTCGAAAAACGGGTGGCCGACCGTGCCGCCCTTGGCGAGCACATAGGCGCCCTGCCCGGCATAGTTCAAAAGCAGGCACGGGAACACGATGGCAAGCCAGGCCAGGACGATCGGTTTGCGGCCGAAATGGCCGAGGTCGGCGTAGAGCGCTTCGGCGCCGGTCACGGCCAGGAAGACCGCGCCGATGGTGACAAAAGACACGTCCGGCGAATTGATCAGGAAGGCGACGATGTAATGCGGGCTTATGGCCCACAAGATTTCCGGATCGTCGATGATGTGATTGAGGCCGGACAGGCCGATGGCGAGAAACCACACTGCTGTCACCGGGCCGAACACCAGGCCCACGCCGCCGGTGCCGAAGCGTTGCACCGCAAACAGCATCGCAAGGATCAAGAGCGTCAGCGGCACGACATAAGGCTGGAAGGCAGGCGTGACGACATTCATGCCCTCGACCGCCGACAGCACCGAGATGGCGGGCGTGATGACCGCGTCGCCGAAGAACAGGGAGGCGCCAACGATGCCGATGCCAAGCACGATCGCCGAACGCGCCGGAAAAGTGCCGCGCGCCAGCGCCATCAAGGACAGCACACCGCCCTCGCCGCGGTTGTCGGCGCGCAGCACAAACATGATGTACTTTACGGTGACCGTTATGGTCAGCGACCAGATGATCAGCGACAGCACGCCCAGAATGTCGGCTCGATTGGCGACGTCGCCGCCCGAGGAAGCATGCAGCGCCTCGCGGAAGGCGTAGATCGGGCTGGTGCCGATATCGCCATAGACGACGCCGAGCGCACCCAGCATCAGCACCTTGGTGCTGTGCTGCTCGATTTCAGCGTGGCTCGATTGGTCGGCGGGTTCTGCGTCTGCACCACCATTGGCGAGGGCCATGGACGACACTCCGATAAAACGCGCGGTGCTCTACGCTTGCTGCAGTGCAATATCAAGTGCCCTTGCGTGAGGGCTCCCATGCAGCCCGTGCACGGGTTTCGGCATACGAAACGGCCGGACCTCTTCATCCGGTAGAAGATCCGGTTTCGTCAGATCGCAACCTGCGTGCCGATCTCCACCACGCGTCCGGTCGGATCTGGAAGTACTCCGTGGCATCCGCAGCCGAGCGCGCCAGGCTGATGAACAGCCGGTCCTGCCAGACCGGCATGCCGGAATTGGGTGAAGCCTTCAGCGAGCGCCGCGACAGGAAGAAAGACGTCGTCATGATGTCGAACTTCCAGCCCTGCTTGCGGCAGATGGCCAGCGCGCGCGGAATGTTGGGCTGCTCCATATAGCCGAAGGTCAGCGTCACCCGCATGAAAAGCTCGTTGACCGTCTCCAGCTTGACGCGCTCGCTGTCGGGCACCACCGGCTGCGGCGCCGTCACCACCGACAGGATCACGTTCTTCTCATGCAGCACCTTGTAGTGCTTCAGGCTGTGCATCAGCGCCGTCGGCGCGCTCAGCGGATCGCTGGTCAGGAACACTGCGGTGCCCGACACCAGCTGCGGCTTCTTCTTCAGGAGGTTCGCCGCCAGGAAATCGAGCGGGATCTCGTTGCGGCGGGTCTTGTCGAACAGATAGCGGGTGCCGCGGATCCAGGTCCACATGACCAATCCCATGATCGAGGCGACCGTGATCGAGACCCAGCCGCCCTCGACGACCTTGACGACATTGGCCGAGAAGAAGCCGAGATCGATGACGCCGAAGAGCACCACCAGGGCCAGCGCGGTCGCAACCTGCCATTTCCACAGCCAGCGCATGACGACGAACAGAAGCACCGTCGTCATCAGCATCTCGCCGGTGACCGAAATGCCGTAGGCGGAGGCAAGCGCGCTCGAGCTGCCAAAGCCGACGACCAGGAGCATCACGCCGAGTGCCACCAGCAGGTTGACCCGCGGCATATAGATCTGGCCGCTCTGCATCTCGGATGTGTGCTGCACTTCGATGCGCGGCAGAAGGTTGAGCTGCACCGCCTGCCTGGTCAGCGAGAAGGCGCCGGAAATGACCGCCTGGCTGGCGATGACGGTGGCTGCCGTTGCCAGGCCAACCATCGGCATCAGCGCCCATTCGGGCAGCATCTGGAAGAACGGGTTGGTCGGCTTGCCGCCGTGCGAGAGCACGAAGGCGCCTTGGCCGAAATAGTTCAGCAGCAGGCAAGGAAACACAATCGCGAACCAGGCCATCACGATCGGCTTGCGGCCGAAATGGCCGAGGTCGACATAGAGCGCCTCGGCGCCCGTGACCGCCAGGAATACGGCGCCGACGGTGACGAAGGCGCCTGTCGGCGTGGTGGCGAGATAGTAGATCGCGTAATACGGATTGATCGCCAGAAAGACGGATGGATCGTCGACGATGTGGTAGACGCCGGCTGCGCCGATCGCCACGAACCATGTCGCCGTCACCGGCCCGAACACCGCCGCCACCTTGCCGGTGCCGAAGCGCTGCACGGCGAATAGCACCGCCAAGATGATCAGAGTGATCGGCACCACGAAGGCATCGAGCGCCGGCGTGACGACCTCCAGGCCTTCGACCGCCGACAGCACCGATATCGCCGGGGTGATGATTGAATCGCCGAAGAACAGCGCGGCGCCGCAAAGGCCAATCACCAGGATGAGCTTGGAACCCGGCGGGTAGGCGCTGCGCGCCAGCGCCATCAGCGACAGCGTGCCGCCCTCGCCCTTGTTGTCGGCCCTGAGCACGAAGGCGACATATTTGATCGTGACGATGATCGTTAGCGCCCAGACGATCAGCGACAGCACGCCGAGCACGTCATTGCGGGCAACCGAGCTCGAAGACGCGTGCAGCGCTTCGCGAAAGGCATAGATCGGGCTCGTGCCGATATCGCCATAGACGACGCCCAGCGCCCCAAGCATGAGCACCTTGGTGCTGTGCTGCCGCTCGTTTTCGGCATGGCCCGCACGTTCGAGGGATTCCGTTTCGCCGACGTTGGCTAGCACCATGAACCCCATATCACCGGATTCGCTACGTTCCGAGGCCGCCGCGACGCGCGGGATGCACCGGAATTGCCGAAACTACGCAAGGCGCCCTACCATCCGCAGGCCTTCAAGAACCGCCCGACCGTACCAGCCATGCCATACTCCAGCGCATCCGCTGTCAACCCATGTCCGATCGATACTTCGGCCAATGCCGGAATGCGTTTGGCCAATGGCGGCAGGTTCTCTACGGTCAGATCGTGGCCGGCATTGACGCCGAGCCCGGCCTTGAATGCGGCGTCGGCGGTTTTTCCCAGCCTTTCCAACTCTTTCGCCGCCTTTTCGGAATCGGAATGGAAACCTCCATACGGCCCGGTATAGAGCTCGATGCGGTCGGCGCCGGTATCGCGTGCCGCATTCACACCCACAGGGTCCGCATCGGAAAACAGCGACACCCTGAATCCGCCCCTCTTCAAACGCTTGACGATCGGAGTGAGGAACGCCGCCTGGGCGACGAAGTTCCAGCCATGGTCCGAGGTCGCTTGCGCAGGGTCGTCCGGCACCAGCGTCACCTGTTCGGGCTGGTTCTTCTCGACAAGGGCCAGGAAATCCTCGGTCGGATAGCCCTCGATGTTGAACTCCGCGCAGGGAAACTCATCGTCGATCAGCGCCCTGATCTCCGGCAGGTCGGAATGCCTTGTGTGCCGCTCGTCGGGCCTCGGATGCACCGTCAGCCCGTGCGCGCCGGCGGCAAGGGCGATGCGGCCAAGTCCGGTGACGCTCGGCCACGGCAGGTCGCGGCGGTTGCGCAGCATGGCGACGGCGTTGAGATTGACCGAGAGCTTGGCGGGCATGAGCTGGGGTCCAGTGGGTCGGCGGGCATCTATACCGCCTTTGGTGGGAACAGATAGGGGGTTTCGCGTGTTCCAGGGGATAGTTGGAGGCTAAGATGAGGATTTGCCAGTGAATTTCCTGGAAGCCGTGCCGGCGATCCGCCGCATCGAGACGAACCGCGACGCGCTTTTCGCCATCGATGTCGTCGGCGATGTCTCGCCGGCCGATGCGGAAAACCTGTTCGGCCTGCTCGAGGCCGCCTATGCGCTGCATCCGAGGATCGACGTGCTGGTGCGGCTGACGGACGCGGAAAGCGTCGACTGGGCCAATATTTCGCCCGACACGCTCAAGCAAGGCGTGGCCGACGCCATGGAGCATGTCGTGCGCTGCGCCGTCATCGGCGGAGCGAGTTGGGCCTCCCTCGTCGCCGGCGTCTTTCCGAAAACGCTGCCTTTCGAAGTCAGACGCTTCGATGTCGACGATGAGGAAGCCGCCTGGCAGTGGCTTGGCGCAAGGCCGACCTGATGGCCAAAAACGTCAGCGAACGATGGTCAACCGCTCGGCGGCACGGGTGATTGCCGTATAGAGCCAGCGCTGCCTTGTTTCCTTGAAGGCCCAGCTTTCGTCGAACAGCACAACGTCGTTCCACTGCGAGCCCTGCGCCTTGTGCACCGTCAGGGCATAGCCATAGTCGAAATCGTCGAAGCGCTTCTTCTGCTGCCAGGGGATCTCGGCATCCGGATCCTCGAACGCCGCCTTGAGCAGCTTGATCTTGGCGACGCCGCGGTCGGGATCGTCCTCTTCCGGCGAGACGAGAAGATTGATGCCGGGCTTTACCGTCTCGCGCGACGAGGTCATCACCTTCCACAGCGAGCCGTTGAGCAGCCCCTTGGCCGGATCGTTGCGCAGGCAGACCAGCTTGTCGCCGGCTTGCGGAAAGTCGGCATTGAACCCTTTCAGCTCGCGCAGCCTTTGATTGTAGCGCCGGCGCGTGCGGTTGGTGCCGACCAGCACCTGGTCGGCCTTGAGCACAAGTTCCTGGTTGACTGCTTCCCTACCGATCACCTGTGCCGTGCCATAATCGCCATGCATGAACTCCCGGCCCTCGCGCACGTCGAGCGCCAGCCGGATGATCGGGTTGTCGCGCGCCTGGCGGTGGATTTCCGTGAGCAACACATCGGGCTCGTGCTCGGTAAAGAAGCCGCCGCCCGAGATCGGCGGCAGCTGCGCCGGATCGCCAAGCACCAGGATCGGCGTGCCGAAACTCTGGAGGTCGCGGCCGAGCTGCTCGTCGACCATCGAGCATTCGTCGATGACGACGAGCTTGGCGCGCGAAATCGGGCTTTGCCGGTTGAGTGAAAAGGTCGGCGACATCGAGGTCTTCCCCGTCACCTCGTCCGCGACCGATTCCTCGCCCTTGGGCCTATAGATCAGCGAATGGATGGTGCGGGCGTTGGTCGCTCCCTTCGAGCGCAGTACCTGCGCGGCCTTGCCGGTGAAGGCGGCGAACTGCACCTGGCCGTCGACATGCTCGGCGAAATAGCGCGCCAGCGTCGTCTTGCCGGTGCCGGCATAGCCGAACAGCCGAAAGACCTGCGGCCGGCCCTCTTTGAGCCAGCGCCCGACCGCTTTCAAAGCCTCGTCCTGTTGGGGAGAAAATTCCATCAGTGCGACAGACCGGATTCGCAAGCGAAAGACAAGATTGGCCGCCATACCGACCGTTGTCGGCAGCAATAGCCAGCGCATCCGACAACTCAGGCTACCAGCCGCAAACAAGAACGTAAAGAGAACAAAATGATCTATCGCGTTGCGCGCGGATCGTTCTCCAGCAGAATCGGTTTGCCGTGCGGCGTGGCGTGCGCGGCGCGTTCCCAGGCGGCGGCGAGCGCATCGACATCATTCTTGCCGGCGACGCCCTTGGCCGCCAGCAGCTTCTCCAGCGCCGCCAGCCAATGCTCGTAATAGTCGTGCCCGTCACTCGCCGCGCCCGGCTGCTTCACCTCGGCGGACAGGGCCTCCGCCCATTCGCTCCAGGAAAACAGGCCCTTGTCGTGCAGCGCAACGGTCAGGGCGAAGGCTTCGGCCTGCCAGGGCTCGGCGAAGACGGGCTCGTCGAATCCTGCCGGCAAGGCGCCCTCATGCCGGCTCAAGATAGCTCTCCCAGGCATCGATCGAGACGCTGAGCGTCGGGTCGGCGCCCTCGCCCCAGATTTCGGCCCCGTCGAACACCACGGTATAGACCCATTGCGGGTTCTCGCCCTTGCCATGCGCATTGCTGTCCGGAAAGACGAAGCCGCCGCGAACGGCCTCGATCCTCCCGTTCCTGCCGCGCGCGTAGCGCGGCAGGCGCGTATGGCCGGTCGGGTTGAAATTCTTCGTCCGCACCCGGTCGCCCGCTTGGAACCGAGCCGGCGTGGCGACCGGCCGGTCGCACGGCCCGCCCTTGGCGAGCACGGCCGGCACATCAGCAGCCTTCAGCACTCTCTTCGGCGTCGCGGCCGCATCGACTGCCTTGCCGGCGGCAAGGTCGCGCTCGGTGACGAAGCCATGGCGCTTCAGCAGCGTTTCCAGCGCCTTGATCCAGATCTGGTAGTAGCTCGACGAATAGTAGTCGGCGGGATGCAGCGATTCCCGCGCATGTCGGCTTTCGTCGATGTTCCAGGCGCCCATGGAGCCTGCGGTGAGCGTCACGCCCAGCGCCCGCCTCTCCCATGCGGCGTGGAAATAGGGCTCGTCCTTCTCGGGCGCGACCGGCCCGAAGCCCATCTGCCCGCCGAGATCCTGTGGTCCGTTCATGCCGGCTCTCCATCCGGCTCTCTGGCCAGCGCCGTACCGATCATCGCGTCGCGGCTGACCAGCTCGGCGAGCTGTTCCTCGCTCCAGCCCTCGGTGCCTTTCGGCCGCATCGGCACCACGAGATAGCGAAGCTCGGCGGTGGAATCCCAAACGCGGATCTTCTTATCCTTAGGCAGCCTCAGCCCGAATTCTTCCAGCACGCCGCGCGGATCGATCACCGCCCGCGAGCGGTAAGGCGGCGCCTTGTACCAGACCGGCGGCAGGCCAAGCACCGACCACGGATAGCAGGAGCAGAGCGTGCAGACGACGAGGTTGTGCGTCTCCTCGGTGTTGAACACGGCCTGCATGTGCTCGCCCTGGCGGCCAGTATAGGAGAGCGACTCGATCGCGGCGGTTGCGTCGCGCTTCAGACATTCGGCATAGGCCGGATCGTTCCAGGCCTTCGCCACCACCCGCGCGCCGTTGCGCGGACCGATCTTCGTCTCGTATGTATCGACGATGACGTCGATGGCCGCGGGATCGATCAGGCCCTTTTGGGTCAGGATGGTCTCCAGCGCGCGCACGCGCGCCGCGAACGGATCGAGCTCGTTGTCGTGGTCATGATCGTGGGTCATGCCCCGAGACTAGGATCGGCTGCCGTTGGCCGCAAGCGCGACGCCTTGGGCCAGTGGAACTGGAGCGAAGCTGAGCTTCGCTCCAGGTTTGTTTTCTGAGGCATGATCTTGTCCGAAAAGTCTGCAACTTTTCGGGATCGTGCCCCTACTCGGCCGCCACCTTCTTCGGCTCTGCCTCGCCGTCGAACAGCGAGCCCTGCTCGCCGCCTTCCACCACATGCAGCGCCGGCTGGCTCTTCTTCGACGAGAGGCTGAGCAGCCAGCCAGAGAAATTCTCGAAATAGACGTAGATCACCGGCGTGACGAACAGCGTCAGCGCCTGCGAGGCAAGCAGGCCGCCGACCACGGCAACGCCGAGTGGCTGGCGCAATTCGGCGCTGGCGCCGGTGCCGAGCGCGATCGGGAATGTTCCCATCAGCGCGGCCAGCGTCGTCATCATGATCGGCCGGAAACGCATCAGGCAGGCCTTGTGGATGGACTCCTTCGCCGACATGCCTTGTCGCCTGAGCTCCAGCGCGACGTCGACCATCATGATGCCGTTCTTCTTGACGATGCCGATCAGCATCAGGATGCCGATCACCGCGATCACCGAAAGATCCATGCCGGCAAAACGCAGCGCCACCACCGCGCCAAGCACCGCCGACGGCAGGCCGGTGAGGATGGTAAGCGGATGGATGAAGCTCTCATAGAGCATGCCGAGCACGATATAGATCGTCAGGATGGCGCCGCCGATCAGCAGGCCCTGGTTGGCCAGCGAATCCTGGAAGGTCTTGGCGGTACCGGCAAAGCTCGTCGAGATCGCTGTCGGCATCCCGATCTGTTCCTTGAGGTGGTCGATGCGGGTCACCGTATCGCCGAGCGACACGCCCTGCGGCAGGTTGTAGGAGATCGTCACCGCCGGCAGCTGCCCAAGCTGATTGACCGTCAGGGCGCCGGCCGTGCGGTCTACACGGGCGAAGGCGCCAAGCGGCACCAGACTGCCGCTCGCCGTCCTTACCTGGATGGCCAGCATATGTTCGGGCGACCACTCGATCTTGGGATCGAGCTCGGTGATGACTTGATAGCTGTCGGCCGAACCGAAGATCGTCGAGACCTGGTCGGTGCCGAAGCCTCCATAGAGGGCCGAACGCAGCGTGCTGGTGTCGATGCCGAGTTGGGCTGCCTTGTCGCGGTCGACCACCAGCGACGCCTGCAGGGCATTATTCTGCAGATCGCTGGTGACGTCGGTGAAGTTTGTATGGTCCGCCGCCATCGCGTCGTTCAGCTTCTGCGCCCAGATATCCGTCTGGGCGGTATCGAGCCCCTGGACCACGAGCTGATAGGCGCTGGCCGACGACCGCGAGCCCAGCCTGAGGTTCTGCACCGGCTGCATATAGGTCTCGATGCCCGCCACGCCGGCGAGCTGGCGCCTGAGATCCGCAAGCACCTTCTCGATGTTGGGACGCTGGTCCTTGCCCTTGAGCTGGACGAAGAGCTGCCCCTGGTTGAGCGCGTTGTTGCCGCTGCCCGCCGACCACGCCACATGGTCGACATAGGGCGACTTCGAGAACACACTGGCCACTTGACCCTGCAGCTTCGCCATGGCGTCGAACGAGATGTCCTGGCGCGCGATCGTCGTCACCGAGATCTGGCCGATATCCTCCTGCGGGAAGAAGCCCTTCGGCGAGACCTGGATCACCCACACCGACGCCGCGGCCGTGGTAATGAAGACCAGGAAGATCAGGAAGGTGTGGCGCAGGCAGAAGCTCAAGAGCCAGTCATAGGCGCGAGTGACGATGTCATGCCTGCCGGCGCCATGCGCCTCGCGATCGGCCTTCGTCACCGACAACAGCCGCGAGCAAAGCATCGGCGTCAGCGTCAGCGAGACGAACATCGAAGCCAGGATGGCGACGGTCACCACGACGGCGAATTCGTTAAAGATGCGGCCGATGACGCCGCCCATCAAAAGCACGGGGATGAACACCGCCACCAGCGAGATCGAGATCGAGATGATGGTGAAGCCGATCTCGCGCGCGCCCTTCAGCGAAGCGTCGAAGGCCGACAGGCCGTCCTCTTCCATGTGGCGGAAGATGTTTTCCAGCATGACGATGGCGTCGTCGACGACGAGGCCGACGGCCAAAGTCAGGCCCATCAGCGAGATGTTGTCGATGGAGAAGCCGAACAGGAACATGGCGCCGAGGGTGGCGATCAGCGAGATCGGCACGGCCACGGCCGGAATGATCGTCGCCGTCACCCTGCGCAGAAACACGAAGATCACCATCACGACGAGCGCGATGGTCAGGAGCAGCGTGAACTGAACGTCGTCGACCGCCTGACGGATCGAGGTCGAGCGGTCGTTGAGCAGCTTGATCTGGGCGGCGGCAGGCATCTGGTCCTGGAAGGACGGCAGCATCGCCTTGACCTTGTCGACGACGTCGACCGTGTTGGCGTCGGGCTGGCGCTGCACCGCCATGATGATCGCGCGCGTGCCGTCGTACCAGCTTGCCGTCGTGGTGGTCTGCACGGAATCGACGACGCGCGTCACCTCGCCCAGCCGCACCGGGTGGCCGTTCTTGGTGGCGATGATGAGGTTGGAGAAACCGGCGGCGTCGGTAAGCTGCGTGTTGGCGGTGATCGTCAGCTGCTGCTTGTTGTTCTGCAGCACGCCGAGCGGGGTGTTGCTGTTGGCTGAGGCGACGGCCGCCTGCAGTTGGTCGATGGAGATGCCGCGCGCGGCAAGCGCTGTCGGATCGATCTGGATGCGCACCGCGTATTTCTGCTGGCCGAAGATCGAGACCTGCGCCACGCCGTCTATGGTCGACAGCGAGGGCGAGATGACGTTCTCGGCGAAGGCGTCGAGATCGGTCAGCGGAACCGTGTCGCTGACCAGCGACATCAGAAGGATCGGCGCGTCGGCCGGATTGACCTTGCGATAGCTTGGCGGCGAGGTCATTTCCGGCGGCAGCGATTTTTGCGTGCGCGCGATCGCCGCCTGCACGTCGGCGGCCGCCGCGTCGATATCGCGGTTCAGCACGAACTGGATGGCGATCGAGGTCTGGCCGAGCGAATTGGTGGTCGAGATCGAATCGATGCCGGCGATCGTCGCAAATTGCTTGATCAGCGGCGTCGCCACCGATGTCGCCATCGTCTCCGGCGAAGCGCCGGGCAGGCTGGCCGAAACATTGACCACCGGAAATTCGGCGCTGGGCAGCGCCGCCACCGGCAGGAACTTGTAGGCAAAAATACCGCCCAGGATGAGGGCGAACGACATCAGAAGGGTGGCGACGGGCCTGCGAATGCAGAATTCGGAGATCATTGGCTCGCCCCGCCGGCCTTGTCTGCCTCCGCGACCTTGGGCGATGCCTGGTCACCGGATCCGGCAGCCTTGCCTTCATGCACCGCCGCGCCGTTCTTCAACCGTGTCTGGCCTTCGACGACGACCTTCTCGCCGCTCTTGAGACCATCGCTGATGGCGCTGTTTTGCCCCTCCGTCAGCGCCACCTGCACCGGACGCATCTCCACGGTGTTGTCCGGCTTGACGACATAGACGAAGGGACCCTTCTGGCTGGGCTGCACCGCGACCGTCGGAACCGAGGTCATGTGCGGCATCGTGCCGGCCTCGAGCACCACATTCACATATTGCCCCGGCCACAGCGAAAGATCCGGGTTCGGTATGCTGGCCCGCGTGGCGATGGTGCCGGAAGCGGTATCGACGCTGGAATCGACGAAGTCGAGCGTGCCCTTGCCGATCGGCGTGGGGTCGCCGTCCTTGGTCAGCGTCACGTCGCCTTGCTGCGGATCGGCGAGCGCCTTGTGCAGCAGGGCAAGGTTGCTTTCCGGCAGCGTGAAATTCACCTGCAGCGGGTCCATCTGCGTGATGGTGACCAGCGGGGTCGAGCTGCCGGAGTTGCCATTGCTGGTGGTGACGAGATCGCCGACCGAGACGTTGACGGCGCCCAGCCTGCCTGAGATCGGCGCCGAGATGGTAGCGTAGCTCAATTGCACGGTATCGGCGTCGATGG
The DNA here is from genome assembly GCF_004010375.2 of Mesorhizobium sp. M2E.F.Ca.ET.209.01.1.1. Taxonomy (NCBI): domain Bacteria; kingdom Pseudomonadati; phylum Pseudomonadota; class Alphaproteobacteria; order Hyphomicrobiales; family Phyllobacteriaceae; genus Mesorhizobium; species Mesorhizobium sp. M2E.F.Ca.ET.209.01.1.1. The sequence goes on from NZ_SADP02000022.1 coordinate 35,636, forward strand.
TGGCCTTGTCGGCATCGATGGTCGCGGCGGCGGCTTTCTGTGCCGCCAGCGCCTGATCGTAGGTCTGCTGGGTGCCGGCCTGCTTGGCGACAAGGTCCTTGGCGCGCTGCAGATCGGCCTGGGCGCTGACCAGCATCGCCTGGTCTTTGGTGAGCTGCGCCTGATCCTTGGCGAGCTGCGCCTTCAGCGCGCGATCATCGAGCGAAATGAGCAGATCGCCGGCCTTGACCATCTGCCCGTCCTTCACCGCGATCGACACGATCTGGCTGGAAACCCGGGCATTGATGTTGACCACCTCCGGGGACGAGACGAAGCCGATGGCATAGCGGCGTATCGGAAAGTCGGCGGTTGTCACGGTGGCGGAGACGATCGAGGCCGAACGCGGCCCGCCGCCTTTCGCATTGTCCGGGGCGCTCGCCGTCTTGTCACCGCTCGCCGTCTTGTCAGTGGCGGCCGCGCCGGCCTGCTTGCCCGAAATCAGCTGCTGGACCTTGGTCAACGTCGTGGGCGAATAGTAGAGCCCGGCGCCTGCCAGGCAGGCGACCGCCACAACTGCAAAGGCGATTTTTCCGCGCATCGACAAACAAGCCCTCTACCCGACACGCCGATCCCGGTGGTCTATCCTAGCTCGATCCACGGTCTTTCGCCGCGAATTTCGCCGAATAGATAGGACACGGCTTTGGCGGAAAAGGGCCAAAACGCGGTATTACGATAATTTAATGTGCACTGCACAATTGTCGGGCAGCCGGCTAATACGGCTGTTAACAGCTCCTTGGCTGATCCGAAAAGCTGCCCAGATATGTTGAGATTCAGGTCAGGCCGAGGCGATTGGTCCACCCGCGAGCAGACGAAACGCTGCCATTGGCGAGCTAGTGGCCGCTTTCCATGTAAGATTTGGCGTATTGGCAGGCTACGAAGCTGGCATCGATTTCGCAGGCCTTCTTGAACGCCGTAGTGGCCGCGTCTTTGTCTTTCGCTACACCCTCGCCGTTTTGAAGCGCCGCGCCATACATGGTGCATCCCCACGCATCGCCCTCGCTGCAGCTCAACTTGAAGGTCTCATATGTGCAGTGGTTTGCCGCTTTCTCGTTTCCGAGCAAACTGTCCGGCAATCTGCCGAGGCGCATGCCGGCGCCACGATTTGTGCAGCCGGCCGCGCTGCCGGTGGCGCAGGCTTGGGCGAACATCGCCTCGGCTTTCAGTTGCTGGTCCTCGCCGCCATTCTCCTGGATGACCCTGGCGGTCTCGAAACATGCCTCGGGGTTGCGCCCTTCGAAGCAAAGCCTGGCGCAGGCCAGCGCGTCCCGCTCACAACGGTCGTAGTTCATTTCCGGCAGCACGACGTTGCTGCGCGGCACCGACTTGCGCCAGATGTCCGCCGGGCATCGCTGGAAATACGCATTGGGCGTGCCCCTACGTCCGACCTCCCTCAGCAATTTCGACATCACTCGGGGGTCGAACGTCGGCTCGTCGCCGAGCGCTGCCGTCGCTGTGGCGACGACGGCCACGATGGCCGCCAGAATTGCCGCCCCCCGCGTCATCGTTACATGCCCTGCGGACCGCGGTTCATCGCGGCGACGCCGGTGCGGCAGATCTCGACCAGGCCGAGCGGCTTCATGATGGCGATGAACTGGTCGAGCTTGGAGCCCTTGCCGGTGATCTCGAAGATGAAATGCTCGGTGTTGGCGTCGATGACCGAGGCGCGGAAAGCATCCGCAAGCCGAAGCGCCTCTACGCGGGCGTCGCCGGTGCCGGCGACCTTGACCAGCGCGAGCTCGCGTTCGAGCGGCCGCTCCTGTCCAAGCTCATGCGAGCGCACGGTCAGGTCGACCACCCGATGCACCGGCACGATGCGCTCGAGCTGATGCTTGATCTGCTCCATCACATGCGGCGTGCCGCGCGTCACGATGGTGATGCGCGACAGATGCTTCTCGTGCTCGGTCTCGGAAACCGTCAGGCTTTCGATGTTGTAGCCGCGGCCCGAGAACAGGCCGATGACGCGGGCGAGCACGCCCGGTTCGTTGTCGACCAGCACGGAAAGCGTATGGGTTTCCGGCTTCTCGGTTTCCTTGGCGATGAAATAAGCCGAACCGGTCGGCTGAAGCTGTGCGTTCATGACGTGAATCTCGATTTCAGACTTTTGAGCTAATTCTCTGTTTGCGCACGGCTTTCTCGCGACAGCCCCGCCTTTATGGCTGCTTACACCAGTTCCCTGCCCTTGGCGTCGATGGCGTTGGCCACCGCCTCGTCGGTAGCCTCGTCGGGCAACAGCATCTCGTTATGCGCCTTGCCGGACGGGATCATCGGGAAGCAGTTGGCCAAGGTCGCCACGCGGCAGTCGAACAGAACCGGCTTCTTCACCGAGATCATCTCGCGGATCGCGTCATCGAGCTCGTCCGGCTTGTCGCAGCGAATGCCGTGACCGCCATAGGCCTCCGCCAGCTTGACGAAATCCGGCATCGCCTCGGTGTAGGAATGCGACAGCCGGTTGCCGTGCAGCAGCTGCTGCCATTGGCGCACCATGCCCATATACTGGTTGTTCAGAATGAAGATCTTGATCGGCGCCTCGTACTGCACCGCCGAGCTCATCTCCTGCATGGTCATCTGCACCGAGGCGTCGCCTGCGATGTCGATGACCAGCGCATCGGGATGCGCGATCTGCACGCCGAGCGCCGCCGGCAGGCCATAGCCCATCGTGCCCAGGCCGCCCGAGGTCATCCAGCGGTTCGGCTTGTCGAAATGATAGTGCTGCGCCGCCCACATCTGGTGCTGGCCGACCTCGGTGGTGATGTAGGTGTCCATGTCCTTGGTCAGCGCATAGAGCCGCTGGATCGCATATTGCGGCATGATAACGTCGCTGTTCATCTTGTAGGCGAGCGAGTCGCGCGCGCGCCATTTCGCGATCTGCTCCCACCACGGATAGAGCGCCTTCTTGTCGGTCTTGGCGGTCGCCCGCCACAGACGCACCAGATCCTCCAGCACGCGGCCGACATCGCCCAAGATCCCGATATCGGCATGCACGTTCTTGTTGATCGAGGACGGGTCGATGTCGATGTGGATCTTCTTCGAATTCGGCGAGAACGCGTTGAGACGGCCGGTGATGCGGTCGTCGAAGCGCGCGCCGATGCAGATCATCACGTCGCAATCATGCATCGCCATATTGGCTTCGTAGGTGCCGTGCATGCCGAGCATGCCGACCCAGTTCTTGCCGGATGCCGGATAGGCGCCGAGCCCCATCAGCGTCGAGGTGATCGGGAAGCCGGTGAGGTCGACCAGCTCGCGCAGCAGATGGCTGGCCTCCGGGCCGGAATTGATGACGCCGCCGCCCGAATAGATAATCGGCTTCTTCGCGCCCGCCATCAGCTCGACCGCGGCCTTGACCTTTTCCAGGTCGCCCTGAACTTTCGGCTGATAGCTGGTGCGCGGCGCCGTCTGCGGCGGCACGTAAATGCCCTTGGCGAACTGCACGTCCTTCGGGATATCGACCACGACCGGGCCGGGGCGGCCGGTCGTCGCCACATGGAACGCCTCATGGATGGTGGCGGCGAGCTCGTTGACGTCCTTCACCAGCCAGTTGTGCTTGGTGCAGGGCCGCGTGATGCCGACCGTGTCGCATTCCTGAAAGGCGTCGGAGCCGATCAGCGATGTCGGCACCTGGCCGGTGAGGCAGACCAGCGGGATGGAATCCATCAGCGCGTCCTGCAGCGGCGTCACGGCATTGGTGGCGCCGGGGCCAGACGTCACCAAAAGCACGCCGGCCTTGCCGGTCGAGCGCGCATAGCCTTCGGCCGCGTGGCCGGCGCCCTGCTCATGCCGGACCAGGATGTGCTCGACATCGTCCTGTTGAAAAATTTCATCGTAAATTGGGAGAACCGCGCCGCCCGGATAGCCGAAGACATGCTTGACGCCGTTGTCCTTCAGCGCCTGCACCACCATTTCGGCGCCCGTCATTTCGCGCCGCTCGTTCTGTCCATTGCTCATCGGTCTGGTCCCGTACTGTCGCCGTTTGGGCGTTGCTGGTCGTTTAGTTGGATTTCAGGCAATAAAAAAGGCCCCCGAGGGAGCCTGTGTGGTGCGCATGGGAGGTTTTCGCCCGGCGGTTACACCGCCTTGCCCACGCGCCAGCCTACGAGAATGAGTGCCGTTTTCATGGGCGCGGACAATAAGGGCGAAAACGCGGGCTCGTCAATGGGGTCGGGCGCGAATTCACCCGCCTGTGAGAAACCGCGCTGTCTCGCGCTACCATAGTACAGTTGAGCGCGCGCCGCCGAGGCACCAGTATGTGCCGATGCATGTCGCCCAGTAGGGTGGAGCGGTTTTGGGGCACGACATGCAATGGTGTGACGTTGGCTGCGAGGAGGACGCATGGCTGGCGAACGGGAGCATATCCGCGAGATCGAAGAGGTTCTGTCGGGCGCGCGGTCGGCCCGCGACGATATCGTCGTGCAGTCCTGGCTGCGCTGCATCGACACGCACCGGCTCGACCCCGCACGTCCGACCGAAGCCTACATCGTTCCCGATACCCAGCTGCGCGAGCATCGCGAGCAGTCCGAAAGGCTGATCGCCATTGCCCGCAGCGGGCTGGAGACATTGTTCAAGCAGGTGGCCGGCCAGAACTACGTCCTGCTGCTCGCCGACGCGAAAGGCGTCACCGTCGACTTTCTCGGCGACCCGCTGTTCATGGATCAGCTGCGCACGGCCGGTCTCTATCTCGGCTCGGAATGGTCCGAGAGCCGCACCGGAACCTGCGGCGTTGGCTCCTGCATCGTCACCGGCGAGGCGATGACCATCCACCAGACCGACCATTTCGACACCACCCACACGCCGCTCTCGTGCACCGCCGCGCCGATCTTCGACACCAAGGGCGAACTGACCGCCGTGCTCGACATCTCGCTGCTGCGCTCGCCGCAGCCGAAGGTCAGCCAGAACCTTGCCCTTCACCTGGTGACGGCGTCCGCCCGGCGCATCGAGCTCGCCAATTTGATGGCGCAGATGCATTCGGAATGGGTGCTGCGCTTCTCGCGTTCGCCCGAATTTCTCGATGTCGATCCGGAGGCAGCCGTGGCGCTCGATGCCTCGGGTCGCGTCCTCGGCACCACGCGCGGCGGGGCCCTGCTTCTGGCGCAGGCCGGAGGCGTCGACTGGAGGCTCTCCTCGCCGATCGGCCAGCCGATCTCGCGTTACCTCGACATGGACATCGACGACTTGCCGAATTTGACGCGCGGGCGCCCGACCGAAGAGCGGCTGGTGTTCGGCCGCAACGGCAGCGCGCTGTTCGCGCATGCCATCGAGCCGCAGCCGTCGAGCGGACGCCGCGCACCTGTCGAGGCGCTGCCGAAACCGATCGCCGAGCTTTCGGGCGGCGATCCGGCCATGGCGGCCATGCAGACGCGGGCCGCCAAGCTGGCGCGCACCACCATCCCGGTCCTGATCCATGGCGAGACCGGTTCCGGCAAGGAATATCTCGCCCGCGCGCTCCACGACAGCTCGGGGCGCTCCGGCCCGTTCGTCGCCATCAATTGCGCGGCCATTCCCGAACATCTGATCGAGAGCGAGCTGTTCGGGCACGCCGCCGGTGCCTTCACCGGCGCCACGGCCAAGGGACGCAAGGGGCTGATCGAGAGCGCCGACGGCGGCACGCTTTTCCTCGACGAGATCGGCGACATGCCCTACGCGCTGCAATCGCGACTGCTGCGGGTGATCGCCGAGCGCGAGCTGATCCCCGTCGGCGGCATTGCGCCCCGGCCTGTCGACATCAAGATCATCTCCGCCTCGCACCACGACTTGCGCCAGCTGGTTGCCGAGGGCCGTTTCCGTGAGGACCTGTTCTATCGGCTAAACGCCGCATCGCTGACATTGCCGCCATTGCGCGAGCGCACCGACTTCGAATGGCTGCTGGAACGGCTGGTTGGCGAGCGCGCGCGCCTTGCCGGTCGGCCAGCAAGACTGTCGCCCGCGGCGCGGCTGGCGCTGATCCGCCATGGCTGGCCCGGCAACATCCGCGAGCTCGTCAACGCCGTGGACCTGGCGGTGGCCCTTTGCGACGATGAGACGATCCAGCCTTCCGACCTGCCCGATTTCGCCACGCCCCGTGTGGCGTCACCGGCGCCTTCCGCCAGCCTTGTCGCGCTTCGCGCCGCCTCGCCCGAGGAAGAGCGCGCAGCCCTGCTGGCCGTGCTGGCGGCGACCGGCTGGAACATTTCCGAAGCCGCGCGACGTCTCGCCGTCGACCGCACCACGGTGCATCGCCGGATGAAGCGCCTGCGGCTGGAGGCACCGAACTGATACTGCAGACTGTGGCGCGCCATAGCGCCTGCAACAGGAGCGCAACAGCAAAGGCGACGGAAGAGCGCCCTAACAGCTTGATTCCATTGCATCCATGATGAGCGCTGCGGTTGGCACGCCGCTTGCTGCTCATGCCGCACTCTAGCAAGTGGAGGAGAACAAATGCTCGAGAGAACACCCACCACCAAGGCGCAGGCGCTGCTCGACAAATTCGGCAAGGCGCTGGAAGCCGGCGACATCGACAGCGCCGTCAACTGCTTCCAGGCCGACTGCTACTGGCGCGACCTCGTCACCTTCACCTGGAACCTGAAGACCGTGGAAGGCCAGGACCAGGTTCGCGACATGCTGCAGGCGACGCTGGCCAACACCAGGCCGACCGGCTGGGCGGTGGCCAAGGGCGAGGAAGCGAGCGAGGATGGCGGCGTCATCGCCGCCTGGATCACCTTCGAGACGAGCGTCGCGCGCGGCTTTGGCCTTGTGCGCTTCAAGGGCGACCTGATCTGGACGCTGCTCACCACCATGGCGGAGCTGAAAGGGCATGAGGAGAAAGCTGGCTTCACCCGTCCGCTCGGCGCCAAGCACGGACACGGCAAGGACCGCAAGACGTGGCGCGAGGAGCGCGACGATGAGATCGCCGAGCTCGGCCATACCAAGCAACCCTATGTCGTCATCATCGGCGGTGGCCAGGGCGGTATCGCGCTCGGTGCCCGGCTGAAGCAGCTCGGCGTGTCCGCCATCATCATCGAGAAGAACGAGCGGCCCGGAGACTCCTGGCGCAAGCGCTACAAGTCGCTCTGCCTGCACGACCCGGTCTGGTACGATCACCTGCCCTATATCGACTTTCCGAAGAACTGGCCCGTCTTCGCGCCGAAGGACAAGATCGGCGACTGGCTGGAGATGTACACCAAGGTGATGGAGCTGAACTATTGGTCCTCCACATCAGCGAAATCCGCCAAATATGACGAGAAGGCCAAGGAGTGGACCGTCGTCGTCGAACGCGACGGCAAGGAGATCACGCTCAAGCCCAAGCAGCTGGTGCTGGCGACCGGCATGTCCGGCAAGGCGAACTGGCCGAAATACAAGGGTCAGGACATTTTCCAGGGCGAGCAGCAGCATTCCTCGACCCATCCCGGCCCGGATAAATACCGGGGCAAGAAGGTGGTGGTCATCGGCTCCAACAACTCGGCGCACGACATCTGCGCGGCACTATGGGAAGGCGGCGCCGACGTGACAATGGTGCAGCGCTCGTCCACCCACATCGTCAAGTCGGACACGCTGATGGATATCGGGCTTGGCGCGCTCTACTCCGAGCAGGCGGTGGAGAACGGCATGACGACGCGCAAGGCCGACATGATCTTCGCCTCGCTACCCTACCGCATCCTGCACGAGTTCCAGATTCCGCTTTACGAACAGATGAAGGAGCGTGACGCGAAATTCTACGAAGACCTGGAAAAGGCCGGCTTCATGCTCGACTGGGGCGACGACGGCTCAGGCCTGTTCATGAAATACCTGCGCCGCGGCTCCGGCTATTACATCGATGTCGGCGCCTGCGACCTCGTCATCGACGGCTCGATCAAGCTGAAGAGCGGACCGGGAGCCGCTGTGCAGGAACTGACCGAAACCGGCGTCAAATTCGTTGACGGCACCGAATTGCCGGCCGACCTGGTGATCTACGCCACCGGCTACGGTTCGATGAATGGCTGGGCCGCGGATCTTATCTCGCAGGAGGTGGCGGACAAGGTCGGCAAGGTCTGGGGCCTCGGCTCCGCCACCACCAAGGATCCGGGTCCCTGGGAAGGCGAGCAGCGCAACATGTGGAAGCCGACGCAGCAGGAGGCGCTGTGGTTCCATGGCGGCAACCTCCACCAGTCGCGGCACTACTCGCAGTATCTTGCGCTGCAGTTGAAGGCCAGGCAGGTCGGGTTGCCTACCCCGGTCTATGGGCTGCAGGAGGTCTATCACAAAAGTTGATGCGACGGAGCCTCGGTGGAAGCCCGGCGATGGCCGGGCTTCCCATTGCGTATGGCACTCGATGCGTCGCGACAGGATATCTGCCATCGGTCGCGTGTCACCGCGCTCGCAGCAGGACGGCGCTTATGGTCGGACCGGCCCTATCCGCTTCCAGTAGATCAGCGTCCCGGTCAGTCCGCCATGCGGCTTCAGGGCAAAGTCCGGGATCTCGCCGGTCAGCGTGAAGCCGAGCTTCTCATAAAGCCCAGCCGCGCCCTCCTCGCTCGCCGTATCCAGCACGAGCAGCGTGCGGCCCTTCTCGACGGCAAGTTCCTCCGCGGCCCGCATCAGGCGCATCGCGACTCCTTTGCCGCGATGATCCCGGCCGGTCATCAGCTTGGCGATCTCGGCGCGGTGCGGCTGGTTGGGCGGAAAGTCGAGCAGCAGCGTGACAGTGCCTGCAAGCACCCCATCCTGCCATGCGCCCAGCACCGCCCTCTCGCCGCGCGCCGCCGCTGCCAGCGACTTGCGCCAGAAATCCCGCGCCGCGTCCGGCGGCAACGGATGCATGAAGCTCACCGATCCGCCGGCGGCAACGGTCTCGATCAACAGATCGGCGAGCATCGCGGCGGTTGCCGCATCTTCGGTCAAGGCCCGGATTTCAAGTGCGTTCATGCTGGTGTTCTCCATGCGATCAGGCATCGGGAAAAGGTCATTCGAAATGGCTGATCCGCTTGCGCCGTCGCGCCCGCCGGATTTCAGCGATCCGGTCGGCATCGTCCTCGCTGAGATGACGCCCACGCTCCAGTATCTCGAGCGTATATTCCTCATAGGTCAGCCCGAGCCGTTCGGCTCTCTCCAGCCGCATCAGCATGACGGCCTGGCTTGGCGCCTTCCAGGCCTTGTCGTGGGCGACGCGCCAGGCGAGGAAAATATAGGCGTCGCCCTTGCCCCAGGGCGGTCCTTCATAGTCGTCGAGCGGCGGCCCGCCATTGTGCGAGCGTTTCGGTCGTCGAGGCATCCCGATCAGTCCCTGACCAGCGCCACGAGATACTCCGCCGCTCCCGGTCCGGGAGCATGAAAGACGCAGTCCGCCGGCGCCCCCAGCGCCAGGCAGTCGCCGGGCTCGAGCCGGTGCACCACATCACCCTCGGTGAAATCCAGCCTTCCGTCGATCAGCCAGATCTGCTGCTTGATGAAGGCGTAAGACGCAGCCGGAAGGCTGACCCTGGCGCCTGCCGGCAGGCTGACCCTGATCAGTTCCAGCGGCATCTGCGATGCCGGCGACAGATGCCGCCGGATGTAACCGGTTGCCGGATCCTGCCACACCGGCTGGTCGTCGCTGCGCGAAACGCCGCCGCCTTGCAGTTCGGCCCGCGCGATCAGCGTCGACAGTGTCATGCCGAAGGCGGCCGCGATGCGCACCAGGAGTGCCGCGGTCGGACTGGTCGTGCCGCGCTCGATAGCGCTCAGCATCGCTTTGGACACGTCCGAGCGCGCCGCAAGCTCGGCCAGCGACCAGCACCTCACCGTCCTTTCGGAACGTATTCGCCTGCCAATCGTGGCGGTGATGTCATTCGATATATCGTTCATTCGTCCAATATATCGGAATTGCGAGATCTGGGAAGAGGCGATTCGATCGAATTGTCGCGGCCGGCTTAATACCGTCTACACCATTCGACCTCACCTCAATTTAACCCCGCCTGGATAAGGTCGACGCTCCAGGGAATGGGACCAGGTCAGTGATGTTTGTCGAACGCGAAGCCTCCGTTGGCGAACCGATTTCGCAGGAGCGCCGCAATGCCCTGCAAAGCGACAAACGCATTCTCGGCAATGTCGTGCAATGCGACGGCGCGCGCGCCACCATCAGCGCCTACGCCGAGGATGCCGAGGGCACGGTCACCGGCCAATGGACGGTCGGCAAGATGATCTCCATCAATCTCGGCACCACGCGCACGGTCGGCCTTGTCTATGAGATCGGCAAATCGGACCGCGCCTGGAGCAATGAGGGCCAGAACCCGATCGAGGTCAGCATCGAACTGATTGGCGAGGTGCGCGACGGCGCGGAGCCGGGCGCCAAGCCGATCTTCGATCGCGGCATCACCGCCTATCCGCATATCGGCGCCATTGCCCACCGTATTCGCAGCCGCGACCTGCAAGCGGTCTACGATCTGGCCGGACGCCATTCGGTCACCATCGGCACGCTGTCGCAGGATGAATCGATCGACGCCAACATCGCCATCGACGACACGCTCGCGCGCCATTTCGCCATCGTCGGCACAACCGGCGTCGGCAAGTCCACGGCTGTCTCGCTGCTGCTGCGCAAATCCATCGAGGCGCGGCCGGACCTGCGCGTGCTCATCCTCGACCCGCATAACGAGTTCGCGGCCTCGCTGCCGGAATATTGCGTCAAGGTCGATTCCAAGACGCTTGACCTGCCATTCTGGATGTTCAGGCTGGAGGAATTCGCCGAAGTGCTGTTTCGCGGCCGCGAGACGGTGCCCGAGGAAGTGGATGTCCTGCGCGACCTGATCCCGGCGGCCAAGAACCTCTATCGCAACCCCAGTTCCGGCACCTATGTCAGACGTGGCAGCGATGCGCTGACGGCGGATACGCCGGTGCCATACCGCATTGCCGATCTCATCAAGCAGATCGACGAGCGCATGGGCCTGCTCGAAAGCAAGAACGATCGCCCGATTCTGAAGTCGCTGAAGACGCGCATCGAATCGGCGGCCGCCGATCCGCGTTACCGCTTCATGTTCAATTCCCGCCTGATCGAGGACACGATCCACGAGACGATCGGCAATATTTTCCGTGTCCCCAACCACGGCCGCCCGGTCACCTGCTTCGAGATGGCGGGCATGCCTTCGGAAGTGGTCAACTCGGTCTGCTCGGTGCTGGCGCGCCTGGCCTTCGACCTGGCCTTGTGGAGCGAAGGCCGGCTGAGGCTGCTCCTGCTTTGCGAGGAAGCGCACCGCTACATGCCGGCCGATCCGCGCCTCGGCTTCGCGCCGACCAGGCACGCGCTTTCGCGCATCGCCAAGGAAGGCCGCAAATATGGCTGCTATCTGGGTGTCGTCACCCAGCGCCCGGGCGAGCTCGACCCGACCATCCTGTCGCAGTGCTCTACCTTCTTCGCCATGCGCCTTGCCAACGAGCAGGACCAGGCAATCATCCGCTCGGCGATCGCCGACTCTTCGGCTTCCACGCTTGCGTTCCTGTCGTCGATGGGGCAGCGCGAAGCCATCGCCTTCGGCGAAGGCGTCGCGACCACCACGCGGCTGAAATTCGAGAAGCTGGCGCAGGAGTTCATCCCCGGAACCGCGAAGAGAGAGCAGGTCGAGCCCTCCGTGGACGGCAGCGACGTCGATCTGGCCATGATCGTCGAGCGGCTCCGCAACGTGCCGAAGCCGCAGCAGGCCATGGCCTTCGCCGAGGCGGTGGACTCGGCCCGGCAGGCCGGCGACCCGGACTATAAGAAGCCGGCCACCGCCGCCCCCCGTCCCCAGCCGGACGACGACTTCGACACCCGCTACGGCCTGAAGCCCTCGACCTTCGGCATGCGCCAGTTCAACGACTAACCGCCTGACGTCGGACGGTGATTAAATTCCGATAGGGAATTCGTCAGGCCGAGTCGGATGGTGTCGTTTGCGAGAACCGGAGCGGAGCGGACATCAAGTCCGTGAGCACCGGAAGCGCAGAAAACGGCGGCATACGACCGGCCTCACGAATTCATCTTCGGAATTTTAGGCGCAGACGCGGTTGCGGCCCTGCTTCTTCGCCTCATAGAGCTGGCGGTCGGCGCGTCGGTAGAAATCCTCGGCGCTCTCCTTGTGGTCCCAGACGGCGAGGCCGACGCTGGTGGTGACCTTCAGCCGCACATTGCCCGACAGGATCGACAGGTTGGCGATCGCCTTGCGGATACGCTCGGCGAATCTGGCAAGTAGCTCGACATCCATATTGGGCGTGACGACGGCAAACTCCTCGCCGCCCAGCCGGGCCACCACATCGTGATAGCGCGTCATGCCTCTCAGGCAGGTGGCGACGGCCCGCAGCACCTCGTCCCCGACATCGTGACCATGCGTGTCGTTGACCTGCTTGAAATGATCGAGATCGAGGATCATCAGCCCGACAGGCCTGTCGATGCGGCGAAACTCTTGGAGGTATTCGCGGAGCGCATCGTCGAAATAGCGGCGGTTCTGCATGCCGGTCAGACCGTCGGTGAGCGCGGCCTGCTCGAGCGTCTGCGAACGGGCGCTGAGCGAGACCGTCATGGCCCTGAGCTTCCCCTCTTCCCGCACCTGGCCACGGATCAGCGGATAGATGAAGAAGGTGCCGAAGAACAGGGCGGTCGCCAGCAACGCCCCGGTGACGAACAGCAATTTGTTCAGATAGACGATTTTGTCGACGCGCGATGCGGCGTCGAGGTCCGAGGCGATGTCCTGCAACTGGCCATAGGAATGGATGGTCACCAGGCCAGCGGCCAGGATCACAAAGATAAACACGAAAAATGCGGATTCCGCCTTGTGGAAACGCATCTACTCCCCGCGCCACTGTAACCCTTGAGCTTATGCCATAGCGGACCTTACGGACCGTTAACCCGGACAACCCTGGCGAGAATTAGAACAAAGGATTTTAAGACGCTGATTGAAAAAGCTTTTCGTCAGTCAAGGACCGTCGATTCATCGCCCGGCCGCAGCCTGCGCCACTCCGCGCCAAGCTGGTGCCTGAACCAGGTTGATTGGCGCTTGGCATACTGGCGGGTCGCGATCTTGGCCCGCTCGATCGCCTCGGGAAAGCCCGACTGTCCGGCCATCGCCGCCTGCAGCTCGCGCACCCCGATCGCTTTCATCGCCGGCAGGTCCGGGTCGAGGCCGAGCGCCGTGAGCTGCCGCACTTCGTCCAGTGCACCCTTGTCGAGCATCTGGTCGAAACGCGCCTCTATGCGCCGGACCAGTTGCGCTCGGTCCGGCTCGATGACCAGGAAACGGGCGCTGTCGCGGTCGATCAACGGGCGGCCGCGCGCCGCCTGCCATTCCAGGATCGAGCGACCGGACGCGTCGAGCACCTCGAGCGCCCGCACAATCCGCTGGCCGTCCGTCGGCCTGAGCTGCATGGCCATGGTTGAATCCTCATGCATCAGCAGGCGATGCAGCCTTTCGGCTCCTTGTTCCTTGAGCTCGTAGCGCCAGCGCTCACGCACCGCCGGTGGAATGTCCGGCATATCCGAGATGCCCTCGGCCAGGGCGCGGAAATAGAGACCGGTGCCGCCGACGAAAACAACCGGACGGCCCGACAGGGAGCCGTTCTCGATCAGCTTTGTCACATCGCGCAGCCAGGCGCCGGTGGAATAGGCCGTGGAGGGATGCACGTGGCCGTACAGGAAGTGCGGCACGCGTGCCGTTTCGGAGGCGGTCGGCCGCGCGGTCAGCACGTCGAGCACCGAATAGCCCTGCATGGAATCGGTGTTGACGATGACCCCGCCAGCGCGCTCGGCAAGATCGAGCGCCAGTGCCGACTTGCCGCTGGCTGTCGGCCCGGCTATCAGGATCGCGTTCTTGACGCGGCCTTCGCCCGCCTGCCTGCCGGAATGTTCGATGCCGCTGATCGCCACTTTAGTGTCCCGTCCAGAAGCCCGCGCCGTGCCGGCCTCGCTTGCGAATATGGCCTTGCGGGCTGCCGGCGCAAGCGCTCTTCATTGGCTGGACGAAGACGTCGCCTGCGATCTCGTTTTGCCGCGGACGCCCGATGTCGGCGAAATGACCGCCAATCTGCGCGCCGCGCTGGCTTCCGAGCCGGTCGATATCGTCGTCCAGCCCGCCGAAGGCAGGCGCAAGAAGATCCTGCTCGCCGACATGGATTCGACGATGATCGACCAGGAATGCATCGACGAGCTTGCCGACGAGATCGGCGTCAAGGACCATGTCGCGGCGATCACCGCGCGCTCGATGAATGGCGAGATCGCCTTCGAACCCGCCTTGCGCGAGCGTGTCGCCTTGCTGAAAGGCCTCGACACCGCCGTGGTCGACCGCATCATCGCCAACCGGCTGACGCTCGCCGCCGGCGGTCGCGCCCTGGTGCAGACGATGCGCGCCAACGGCGCCTGGACGGCGCTGGTCTCGGGCGGCTTCGACGTCTTCACCAGCCGCATCGCCGCCATGCTGGGGTTCCAGGAAAACCGGGCCAATCGCCTGATCGAGGAAGACGGCGCATTCACCGGCATGGTGGCCGAGCCTATCCTCGGCCGCGCCGCCAAGGCCGAAGCGCTGCTGGAGATTGCCGCGAGGTTCGCGTTGACGACAGAGGATGCCATCGCGGTCGGTGACGGCGCCAACGATCTCGACATGATCCGCCTTGCCGGCACGGGCGTCGCGCTCCACGCCAAGCCGGCGGTGGCCGAGCAGGCGCGGATCCGCATCGATCACGGCGACCTGACCGCGCTGCTTTATCTGCAGGGCTATCTCCGCGAGGAGTTCGCCGAGTGAGACCTATTCGAACCGAACGCTTGATCCTGCGCAACTGGGAGGATCGTGACCGCGAGCTCTTCCACCGCATCAACTCCGACGAGCGCGTCATGGAGTTCTTCCCGTTTCGTCGCAATCGGGCCGAGACCGACGCCAAGATGGACGAATTCCGCGGCTGGATCGAGGAGGATGGCTATGGCTTCGCCGCCGCCGAGATCGCGGCCACCGGCGAATGCATCGGCTTCGTCGGTCTCCTGGATACGGATGATGTGCCGTCGCTGCCGTACAGCACGATCGAGATCGGCTGGCGGCTGGCGCCGGAATTCTGGGGCAAGGGCTATGTCACCGAGGCAGCGGCAGCCTGGCTCGCCTTCGGCTTCGAAACCCTCAAGCTCGACGAGATCGTGTCATTTGCGGTTGCCGAAAACCATCGCTCGACCGCGGTGATGAAGCGGCTCGGCATGCGCGCCGATCCCAGCGCCGATTTCGACCATCCCGACGTGCCCGACAGCCACCCGCATCTCAAACGGCATGTCATGTACCGGCTGTCGCGCGAGGATTGGCAGGCACGAAAAAGGGCGGCTCGCTAGCCGCCCTTTTTCGTTGAAATCAGCTGGTTGCGCCGGCTTCCGGACTCAATCCATCCGGATCGTCACGAAGCGCAGTTCGCCGGTCTTCGAGGCCAGCATCAGGAGCGCGTTCTTGCGGCCCTGCTCCTTCAGAGCGCCGATCCGGTCCATCACGTCCTTCGGCGTGCCGACCGATTCCTGCGCGATCTCGGTGATCACCTCGCCGGGCTGGATGCCGCGCTCGGCGGCGGCCGAATCCTTGGCAACATCGGTGATGACAACGCCCGACACGTCGGCAGCGATGCCGAACTTCTGCCGCGTCTGGTCGTTGAGCTCGCCGACCGTCATGCCAAGCACCGAAGCCGTCGATACCGGAGGCGGTGCCTTGTCGCCACTGCCCTGATCGGTGCTGCCGTTTTCGCCGCTGGCCAATTTCTCGCCATCTTCGAGCCGGCCGAGCGTCACCTTGACCGTCTGCTCGATGCCCTTGCGCACGATGACGACATCGACCGCCTTGCCGACCGGGCTTTCCGCCACGACACGCGGCAGGTCGCGCATTTCATGGATATCCTTGCCGTCGAACTTGATGATGACGTCGCCGGCCTGGACCGTGCCGTTGTCGACCGGCCCGCCCTTGATGACGCCGGCGACCAACGCTCCCTTGGCGGTCGCCATGCCGAGGCTTTCGGCGATGTCGTCCGTCACCGGCTGGATGCGAACGCCGAGCCAGCCGCGCCGCGTCTCGCCATACTGGCGAAGCTGGTCGACGACGCCGGCGGCAAGCTGCGAGGGAATGGAGAAACCGATGCCGATCGAGCCGCCCGACGGCGAGATAATCGCCGTGTTGATGCCGATGACCTCGCCCTCGGCGTTGAACAAAGGACCGCCGGAATTGCCGCGGTTGATGGCGGCGTCGGTCTGGATGAAGTCGTCATAGGGACCGGAGTTGATGTCGCGGTTGCGCGCCGAGACGATGCCGACCGTGACCGTGCCGCCCAGGCCGAACGGATTGCCGATCGCCATCACCCAGTCACCGACGCGCATCTTGGTGGAATCGCCGAATTTCACCGCGGTCAGCTTATGACCTTTCGGATCAACCTTCAGCACCGCGACATCGGTCTTGGTGTCGGTGCCGACCAGTGTCGCCTTCAGCGTGATGCCGTCGGAGAAATTGACCTCGATATCGTCGGCATCGGCGATGACATGGTTGTTGGTCACCACGATGCCCTGCTCGGCGTCGATGACGAAGCCGGAGCCGAGCGACTGCACTTTCTGCGCAGTTCCCCCCTTGTCGCCGCCACGGTTCTTGAAGAAATCGTCGAAGAAATCCTGGAAAGGCGAGCCCTCGGGCAGTTGCGGCATCGGCACCGCGCCCGGTCCTTCGGTGCCTTTCACCGTCTGCGAGGTCGAGATGTTGACCACCGCGCCGAGCAGCCGCTCGGCGAGATCGGCGACCGAAGGCGGTCCATCGGAGGCGATCGTCGGCGTGACGAAGGACGGAACGGCGACAATGCCGACCGCGAACGCCGTGGCGCCGGCGAAGACCATACGCCGCGCCGCGCGCAACAGGGTGTCGGATATCATCATGGCCTCCCGGTGGTTCTGAAAAAGGAAAGGCGCATCCGCAAAGGCGCCTGTCCGGTTCATGTTGGCAAGAAATACGGCACGTTTGCGGCCATAGCTATTGGCGAAGGATAAATCGTCAATCGCCGCCGCACCAAGGAATTTCGTCAGCCGCGCACCAGCCAGACAACGGCAACGCCGACGGCGATCGCAACCAGCCCGCCGATGCGCAGCACATTTTCCGGCATCGACAGCATCTCGGCGGCGAGTTTCCGGGCCAAGGCTGGAAACCCACCATAGACCAGCCCTTCGATCACAAGGACCAGGCCGATTGCAGCCAGAAAATCCTGCACCGCCCGCTACTGGGCGGTGCCGGGTTGGGTCGCAGGCGCGGCAGGAGCCGGACCGGGCTTGCTGCCCGGATCGCGGAAGTAGCGGAAGAACTCGGACTCGGGCGAGAGCACCATCGTCGTTCCGGTGTTGTCCAGCGCCGTGCCATAGGCGTTCATCGAGCGATAGAAGTCGAAGAAGGAGGGATCGCGCTTATAGGCATCCGCGAAGGTCGCGCTGCGCTGCGCCTCGCCCTCGCCGCGCAGGATTTCCGATTCCTTCTGCGCCTCGGCGACGATCTCGACGACCTCGCGGTCGGCCCGCGCCCTTATGCGCTGCGCCGCCTCGTTACCGCGCGCCCTCAGGCGCTCGGCTTCCGCCAGGCGCTCGGCCTTCATGCGGTCATAGGTCTGCTGCGAGACCTCGGCGGTCAGGTCCGTCCGGCGGATACGCACATCCTCGATGTCGAGGCCAAGCGAGGTCGCGTCGGGGCGAAGCTGATCGCGCACCTCGCGCATCATATTGCCGCGCTCCTCGGAGAGCGCGGCCTCGAAGTCGCGCAGGCCGTAGACACGGCGCAGCGCCGCGTCGAGACGTGTCCTCAGGCGGGCCTCGGCCAGTTCAACCTGGCCGGACACAGCCGCACGGAACGTACGCGGATCCGAGATGCGGTAGGCGATGAAAGCATCGACCTCGTAGAACTTGCCGCCAGAGACCTGGACGCGGATGTTGTCGAGGTCGAAGCGCATCACGCGCTTCTCGACCATCTGCACGCTGTCGGCATCGAAGAAGGCGAATGGCGCCTTGAAGTAGATGCCGGGCTCGTTCTTGACGTCGATGATCTCGCCGAACCGCAGCACGATCGCCTGCTGGCCGGCATTGACCACGAACACCGAGGAATAGAGCAGGAACAGGAGGACAGCCGCGATGACGGCGATGATGGGAAGACGGTTGGCCATCACTGGTTACCTCCCGTCGTGGCGCCCAGGGGCGACGGCGGCGCTTTCGGCTGCAAAGCCGGCAGCGGCAGGTAAGGCAGTACGCCTTGACCGTTGCCAGGCTCGACGACGACCTTGTTCGAGTCCTTCAGGATCCTCTCCATGGTTTCGAGATAAAGGCGCTTGCGCGTGACGTCGGGCGCCTTGGCGTATTCGTTGTAGACGGAGATGAAGCGCTGCGCCTCGCCTTCCGCCTCCTGAACGACCCGGTTCTTGTAGGCGGCCGCGTCCTCGCGGATCTGCGCCGCCTGGCCGCGCGCCTGACCGAGCTTCTGGTTGGAGTACTGGTTGGCCTGCTCGACGAACTTGTCCTCGTCCTGCTCGGCGCGCTGCACCTCGTCGAACGCGTCGGCCACCTCGCGCGGGGGCGCCGCGTCCTCGATCGAGACCGCGTTGACCTGGAGGCCGGTCTTGTAGCCGTCGAGCGTGCCCTGGATGATCTCGCGCACCCCGGTGGCGATGCCTTGGCGATCATCGCGGAAGATATCCTGGGCCGGGCGCCGGCCGACAACTTCGCGCATAGCGCTCTCGGCGACCTGCGCCAGCATGCCGTCGGGATCGGAGACGTCGAACAGGTAGGCTTTGGGATCCGAGACCTGGTAGGCCACCGAGAACTGCACGTTGACGATGTTCTGGTCGCCCGAGAGCATCAGCCCGGAGCCGCTGCTCGCGCCGCCGCCGATGCTGACCAGTTGCTCGGAGATCTTGGCCGTCTCGACCGTTTCGATCGGCCACCAGTGGAAATGCAGGCCAGGCTGCGAGAGCTCGGTCTTAGGCTGGCCGAAACGCAACTCGACGGCGACCTCGTCGGGCTGCACGGTATAGATCGCCTTGAAGGCCCACAGCACGACGAGCGCCAGAGCGATGAGCCCGAGCACCGCCGGGCTGGCGCCGCCGCCGCCCGGAAGCGCGCGCCGCAGCCTGTCCTGACCACGGCGGATGATGTCCTCGAGATCGGGCGGGGAGCCCTGCGGTCCGCTTGGCCCTTTCGGTCCCTGCCCCCAGGGTCCCTGATTGCCGCCGCCGCCCCATGGGCCGCCGCCGCCGCTCTTGTCGTTCCAGGGCATGAATGTCCTTTCGCTTCGGTTCCCTCAGGCCTTGCGGCGCAATCCTAACGCAAGACCCAGAAAACCCATATCGGTTTTCGAAAAGGAATCATGCGCCAAAATCAAAGTATTACGGCGACCTCTTGTGCGTCCGGTTGGACGCGGACCGCTGCAACACCGTTCTTCTATAGGGACGCGTCGATCCGCTTTCAACGCGATGGGCCATCGTCCCCATGCGATTTGGATCGGTAGCGACCCTTTGTCGTCGTCAACGATCGTCGCGTCGGCGCTCGTAAACCGTATAACGCGTGGCGTGGCTGTCTTTCTCGCCGGCGGGGAAATCCTCGGCGCTGACGACTTGCCAGACGCTCGGATCGATCGGCCGGAAATGCGCGTCGCCATCGACGCTGGCCAGCACATGCGTCACATGCAGCCGGTCGGCCAGCGGCAAGGCCTGGGCATATATCTCGCCGCCGCCGACCACGCAGATCTCCTCGGCGCCCGCCATGCAGCGGCCGCGCACCTTGGCCAGCGCGATCGCATCGTCAAGCGAGTGGGCCACCTCGATGCCGTCGGCGCGCCAGGCCTTGTCGCGCGTCACCACGATGTTGAGCCGGCCGGGCAGCGGCCGGCCGATGCCCTCATAGGTCTTGCGGCCCATGATGATCGGCTTGCCCATCGTGTCGGCCTTGAAGCGCTTGAGATCGGTGGAAAGCCGCCACGGCAGGCCGCCCTCGCGGCCGATCACGCCGTTTTCGGCGATGGCGACATAGATCGCGATGTCCATCAGCCGCCGTTCCCGCCATTGTCGGACGGCTCGAGCAGCAGGATGTCGATGTCGCGCTCGGGATAAAAATCCTTCGCGGTGATCTCGAACGTCGTCGGTCCGACCTTTTTGACATTGTCGCCGCAGAAGGAGACGAGGTTCTTGGGGCTGCCCTTGTCGATCGTCAGCTTGAAATTGCCGATGGTGCCGGATGCCCAGTTGCCGCCCGTAGTGAGGATATAGGCGATCCGGCTCTCATAATATTTCGGATAGCCGTCGGGATTTTCCTTCGCGGCCTTGCGGACCGCATTCTCGAACGCGCCGTCCATGCAATAGCGGGTCTTATAGGCACTGTATTGCGGATCCTGGAACTGGCCCTCGGAAAAGAAGCTGACCGAGGAGGTGCCGCCAACGCTTGGCTTGTAGCGGTGCGAGACATGGATCTCCTTGTTGGCCGGGAAGGTCGAACGCCACCAATAGGTCGAGCGCAATTGCCAGAAGGGCACATAGGCGGTCTGCATGCCCGAGCCGTCATCGGCCGTATCCTCGATGATGATGCCGCGGTCTTCCCAGTCCTTGGTGACATCCTTGGGCAGTTTCGCCAGCGCCGCCTTGGCGGCATCGCCGAACGGATAGAGCGGCACGTTCTGCGCCTTGAGGTCGGCGGTGATGTCGATGCCCAGCGCAAACGCCCTCTGCTCGAGCTGAGGCTTCGCGTCGACGCCGTCGATCGTCACCTCGAAGCCGAGGAAATTGTCGCTCTGCGCCTCGGGGATCGCCGGCATCTCGTTGGGATCGCCCTCGATGTCGGGCATAGGGAACGCCACGATGGAACTGACATCCTTGTCGGTGTTGTTGCGGAAGACATAGTCGACCGTCACCTTCTCCGGCGAGATGAAAAGATTCTCGCTCTGCATGGCGACGGCATCGCTGCGCGACAGGATAAGCCCGCCGGTGCTGAGCTCGGCGACGGAATCATTGGCGAAGGCCGGAGCGGCGACGACTGCCAGCGCTGCGGTCAGTACGGTGCGTAACATGGCCCCCTCCTCTGTGCCGCGATACCGGACCAGCCGGATGCGGCTTCCATCTAGCCGTTTCAAGCTAGCGTTTCAAAGCCCTTCGTCACCGACTACGGGTACTTCTGGACACCGCGCCGCCGATCGGGCAGGAGATCGCCATGCGCAAGCTTCTCGTCATCGGCATCGGCGCCGGCAATCCCGACCACATGACGGTCCAGGCCATCGACGGCCTGAACCGCGCCGACGTGCTGTTCATCCCCGACAAGGGAGCGAAGAAGAACGATCTCGCCGATCTGCGCCGGCAGATCTGCGACCGCTTCGTCACCAACCCGAAATCGCGCCGCGTCGAGTTCGATGTGCCGGTTCGGGCGGAGCCGACATCGTCTTACCGGACAACCGTCGATGACTGGCACGAGGCGATCGCCGAGATCTACGGAGCCCTGATCCGCGGCGAGCTTGCCGAAGACGGCTGCGGGGCGTTCCTGATCTGGGGCGACCCGTCGCTCTATGACAGCGCGCTGCGCATCCTCGAGCGCGTCCGCCTGAGAGGCAATGTCGGTTTCGATCTCGAAGTCATCCCCGGCATCACCGCGATCCAGGCGCTGGCCGCAGCCCATGCGACGGCGCTCAACCGCATCGGCGATTCGATCCTGGTGACCACCGGCCGCCGGCTGACCGAAGAAGGCCTGCCAGCCAATGCCGGCTCGACCATAGTCATGCTCGACGGCAAATGCGCCTTCAACACGCTGGCCGACAAGGATGTCTTCATCCAGTGGGGCGCCTATCTCGGCACGCCGGACGAGATCGTCATCTCCGGCCGATTGGGCGATGTCGGCGCCGAGATCGAAAAAGTCCGTGAAGAAGCCCGGCGGAAAAAGGGCTGGATCATGGACACGTATCTGCTGAGGAAATCAGGGGAGTAAGGCAGTAGGGCAAGTAAGGCAATAGGGACGCACATCGCGTGCGTAAGCACTCCAGGACGTTGAGCCCTACTGCCCTACTGCCCTACTGCCCTACTGCCCCTCATCCCGCATCGATCTCCGCCTGCAGAGCCTGCATATGCACGGCGGCGGCAGATGAAGCCGCTCGCTCTATGGCCCTGAAACGGCTGACTACCGCCAGACCCACCGACGTCAGCTGCGCGCCGCCGCCCTTCTTCCCGCCGGTCTGTGCGGCGACCAGCGGCTTGCCGAAGACGCGGTTCATGTCCTCGACCAGATCCCAGGCATGCTTGTAGGACATCTCCATGCCGCGCGCCGCGGCCGAGATCGAGCCGAAGGCGGCGATCTGTTCCAGCAATTCGATCTTGCCCGGGCCGATCCGGCCGTCGGGGTCGAGGTTTATCCGCAAGCTCAGCGATGGCATGACTTGTCCTCCGCGGTCACGTCGACACTAACCCTTCTCCTGCCATATCGCTATTCCAAATCAACATAGCGATGTTGCTCTTTCGTCAACCATCCGCCTCGACCGGCAGCCCGGCCCCGGTCGTCGCGCTGTCGAAGCTCACCGTCTTGATCACCGCGAAGACCTGCTGGCCGAGCGCCAGGCGAAGGGTGTGTTTGGACTGTTCGGTGATCCGCGCCAGCACGATCGCGCCATTGCAGTCGATGGCGATTTCCACGGTCGGCCCGATGCCCGGCCTGACGGCGGTGATCGTTCCCGCCAGAATGTTGAGCGCGCTGAGACCCGCCGGCCGCTCGGTCGCGATCATGACATCGCGGGCGCGGATACGAATGCGCACCGGAGCGCCCGCTGCCATCGCCAGTTTCGGCACCCGGATTTCGCCGGCCGGTGAGCCCAGCACCGTCATGCCGAAGGCTTCGTCGTGGCGAAGAACCTTGGTGTCGAGCACTGCCCCGCCCTCGCCGCGCTCCTCCGCCGGCAACAGGTCGAGCCGCTGCATGATCGCCTCGGTCGGGCCCGAGGCCGCGACCTTGCCTTGCGAAAGCACCACGACGTCGCTGGCCAGCCGCGCCACCTCGGCGACGGAATGGCTGACATAGACGACCGGGATCTTCGTCTCGTCGCGCAGCCGCTCGATATATGGCAGGATCTCGGCCTTGCGCGCCTCGTCCAGCGAGGCGAGCGGCTCGTCCATCAGAAGCAGTTTCGGGCTGGCAAGCAGGGCGCGGCCGATGGCGACGCGCTGCTTTTCGCCGCCCGACAGTTTCGCTGGCCGCCGGTCGAGCAGATGACTGATGCCGAGCAGATCGACCACCGCATCCATCTTGGCGTAGCGCTCGGAAGCCGGCGTGAACCAGCGGCCGTAACGCAGATTGCCGGCGACGCTCATATGCGGGAACAGCCGCGCATCCTGGAACACCATGCCGATCCGCCGCTTGTGCATCGGCACGAAGATCCGCGCTTCTGTGTCGACCAGCACGCGCCCGTCGACGGCGATGCGGCCCTTGTCCGGGCGGAGCAGGCCCGCGATCAGGTTGATCAGGGTCGACTTGCCCGAACCGGACGGCCCGAACAGCGCCGTCAGCCGGCCCGCGCTCTCGAAACGCGCTTCCACGGCGAAATCGCCCAGGCGATAGCGAATGTCGACCGAGAGCGTCATTCGATGTCCATCCGCCGGCCGACGCGGCGCGCCAGCACTTCCGAGGCGACGAGCGCGACCATTGAGATGACGATCGAGATCAGCGTCAGCCTGAGCGCTCCCGCGTCGCCGCCAGGTACCTGCGTGAAGGTGTAGATCGCCGAAGGCAGCGTCTGCGTTTCGTTGGGGATGTTGGAAACGAAGGTGATGGTGGCGCCGAACTCGCCCATCGCCTTGGCGAAGGAAAGGATCGCGCCGGCGATCAGGCCGGGCAGGATCAGCGGCAGCGTGATGGTGACGAACACCCAGAGCGGATTGGCGCCGAGCGTGCCGGCGGCGGCCTCGATTCTACGGTCGACAGCCTCGATCGACAGCCGGATCGCGCGCACCATCAGCGGAAAGCCCATCACGCCGCAGGCCAATGCCGCGCCCGTCCATCGGAACGAAAAGACGATGCCGAAATGCTCGGCAAGGAAGACGCCGGCCGGCCCGCGCCGGCCGAAGGTGAGCAGCAGCAGATAGCCCGTCACCACCGGTGGCAGGATCAGCGGCAGATGCACCAGCCCGTTGAGCAGGGTCTTGCCCCAGAAACGCCCCCTCGCCAGCAGGAGCGCCAGCAGGATGCCGGGCGGCAGGCTGGCGATCATCGCCACCGTCGCCACCTTGATCGACAGCCGGACCGCATTCCATTCGTCGGGAGTGAGGTCCAGCAGCCAGTTCATGTCAGCGTTTGCGCGGTCTTTCTCAGTTGCTCGGCGCGAGCACTGTAAAACCCTGCTCCTTGAAGAGTTCGGCGGCCTTGGCCGACTCGACGCATTTCAGGAAGGCAGCCGTATCCTTGTCCTTCGAATCCGCGGTCTGGGCAATCGGATAGATGATCGGCGGATGCGAATCTTCCGGGAAGGTGCCGACCACCTTGACGCCCTTCTCCGCATGCGCGTCCGTGGCGTAGACGATGCCCAGCGCAGCCTCGCCCGTCGACACCAGTTTCAGTGCTGCACGTACATTCTCGGCCTGCGCGACCTTGCCCTCGACCGACGACCAGACGCCCAGCGATTCCAGCGCAGCCTTGCCGTATTTGCCGGCCGGCACGGCCTTGAAATCGCCCATGGCAAGCTTGCCGTCGCCGATGAGCTTGGCAAGATCAAAACCCTTCTCGACCTTGGTCTCGACCTTGGAGTCCTTCGGCGCCACGAGCACGATCTGGTTGCCGAGCAACTTCACTTCGGTGTCCGGCTTGGTCAGCTTCTTGTCCGAGAGATATTTCATCCAGTCGAGATCGGCAGACACGAACACGTCCGCCGGCGCGCCGCCTTCGATCTGCTTTGCCAGCGCCGAGCTCGCCGCGTAGGAAATGGTCGCGGCCTCGCCGACTTCCGGCTCGCAGGCCTTGTTGACGGCGTCGAGCGCGTCCTTGAGGCTTGCCGCGGCAAACACGACCACCTTGTCCTCGGCATGGGCCGCTGGCACCGCGGCCATGATCATCGCCGTCAGACCGCCAATGGCGATCGCCTTCAGTCCAAAACCCTTGCCCGTCATGAAGTCTCTCCCTGGTATCAAAATCCGTTCGGCTCGAAGCCTCAGACCGATATATCCGGATGAACATAACAAGGAAAGGCTTTTCGCCTGTCGTGGCATTGTGTGGGCCGGCATGGTCCCGGTCTACGATAAATCGGAAACAGCGCTGCTCAAGGAGAGACGCATGAAGATCAGCGCCCGCAATATCCTGAAGGGTAAGGTCACCGAGATCGTCAAGGGAGCGACCACCTCGCATGTCAGGATCGACCCAGCGGCGGCGTGATCGTCACCGCATCGATCACCAATGAGGCGGTCGCCGACCTTGCGCTCGAGAAGGTCAAGCAGGCCTATGCGGTGATCAATGCCTCTGATGTCATGGTCGGCATCGACTGATGCCGGCATCCGGCTGGCCTACACCGCAATCGGCGCCTTGATATTCGCATCGGCGAAATAGTTCTCGAGGCGGAAATCCTCGAAACGGAAGGCGAACAGGTCCTTCACCTCCGGATTGATCCACATCGTCGGCAAGGCCTTGGGCGTGCGCCGCATCTGCTCGCGCGCCTGTTCGAAATGATTCGAATAAAGATGCGCGTCGCCCAGCGTGTGGACGAAGTCGCCCGGCTTCAGCCCGGTCACCTGTGCCACCATCATGGTGAGCAGGGCATAGGAAGCGATGTTGAACGGCACGCCGAGGAAGATGTCGCCCGAGCGCTGGTAAAGCTGGCAGGAAAGCCGGCCTTCCGAAACGTAGAACTGGAACAGGCAGTGGCAGGGCGGCAGCGCCATCGCCTCGACCTCGGCCGGATTCCAGGCCGAGACGATCAGCCGGCGCGAGTTGGGATTGCGGCGTATCTCCTTCAAAAGGCCCGCGATCTGGTCGATCTCGCCGCCACGCCCGTCCGGCCAAGAGCGCCACTGCTTGCCATAGACCGGGCCGAGATCGCCGTTCTCGTCGGCCCATTCGTCCCAGATGGTGACGCCATGATCGTTGAGATATCTGATGTTGGTGTCGCCGGCCAGGAACCACAGAAGCTCGTGGATGATCGACTTCAGATGCAGCTTCTTGGTGGTCGTGACCGGAAAGCCGCGCGAAAGGTCGAAGCGCATCTGGTAGCCGAACACCGAGCGCGTGCCGGTGCCGGTACGGTCGCTACGGTCGCTGCCGTTCTCCAGCACATGCTTCAAAAGGTCGAGATATTGGCGCATCGGCTCCGCCTCGATTCGGGTTACAGGCTATCATAGCCGACCGACAACCGGTCGAACACCGCAAAGCAGGGCTGCGGATGCGGCTCGCACCCAAAAGGTCACGGTGCCGGCACGGTTTCGTGCCGGCCGCCGGGTGGCCGGGCCTCAAAGCGAGCCGAGTTTGCCGAGATCCTTGGCAACCAGATAGTAGAAGGTCACGCGGCTCTTGGTGTTGTCCGCCTGCATCGCCTTGCAGGTCTTCTCGATCGAAGCGTTGGCTTTTGCGGCATCGGCAATGCCGAGCTTCTTGCCGATCCAGTTCTCCCGCACGCGGTCGAGCTCCTTCGGGTCCGTGCAGGACACCAGCGAGGAATCGCGATTCCGGAGCGCAATGCCCAGATGCTTGACGATCTTATCGACCGCGTCGGCGCTGGCGCCGGCATCGTATTTCTTCACATCCGCAAGATAGTCGGCCATCGAACTTCCCCTCGTCGGCGCCACGGATCCGGTCGATGAGGGTTGTGGCGCGCCGCGCAACCTTTGCGCTAGGTCAGAGACTCCTCACCGGGAGCGAGATTTGATTGAGTGGGCGCGCAAGTCAACCCTTGGCTGCACAGTTTGGCATAACCGGATAAGCGCCGGTTTGGCCTTTCTTTTTCCCTCATCGCTCCCTATATTCGCTTCGTCGGCTTGACCGACTATGGCGATAAACAGGCGATGAAATAAGCCGTTCGGACCCGGGGGCGGTACCCGGCGCCTCCACCAAAAACCGCTCTGGCTGATGGAGCGGCTTTTGCTGGGGGCGAAATAGGATCGACGAAGGTGTAAAGATCGTACTTTTGCCCGGCATTGTACCACCGTCATCGGGCTAAACTTATAGTTGCCAACGACAACTATGCGGAAGCTCGTCTCGCTGCTTAATGCGGCGCGAACGCTTCAAATCAAGTCCTAGCGGTTCGCACTTCTAGGCGGGGTTCGGAGGTACCTGGCAACAGAAACCTCCACCTTCCCTCTCCTTTTGCTTCTTCCCAACCAACCGACGGTCAAGGCTCGTCCGGCGCTTGATGCGCGGCACGGCCTTGCCGCTCACCATCCATGGACAAACGATGCAAAACGATTGCGATCGATTCTTCGTGCTGACCGGCGGCCCGGATGTGAAAAAGGCCGGGCGGGCCCGGCCTTCTTCAATGCTTTGATCCGCCTTATTCCGCCGGCGCTTCGACCGCTTCACGCGCGCGGCCGAGCGTCAGCTTGGCCAGTGTGAACGAGATCACCGCGCAAAGCGTGATGCCGGCCACCATCGGCAGCGGCGTGCCGTCGAAGAAGATACCGGCGACGCCCATCGCCAAGGCACCGATAGCGAAATGCAGCGTGCCCATCAGCGCCGAGGCAGTGCCGGCGATCTCGCCATGCTCTTCCATCGCCAGCACCGAGGTGGTCGGGATGACGAGACCAAGGAAGCCGTAGCCGACAAAGAGCAACGCCGCCATCACGTCGAGCCGGTCGACGCCGGAGGCCATGATGGCGAACAGCGCCATCATCACCGTGGCATAGCCGGTGACCGCCACCCAGACGACGCGCTTCAACCCGAAGCGGTCGGCCAAGAGCCCCGTCAGCTGCGACATGCCAATGAAGGCGACCGCGTTGATCGAGAAGAACACGCTGTAGACCGACGGCGACAGGCCGTAATGGTCGATCAGGATGAAGGACGAGCTCGACAGATAGACGAAGAAGCTCGCAATGCCGAAGCCTGCGATCGCCACAAGGCCGAGGAAATTGCGGTCGCCCATCAGGTAGCGGTAGCCGGCAAGCGCCGTGCCGAAGGACGACCCGGCACGCTCCTCGACCGGCCGCGTCTCCTTGAGCGAGGTAGCAAGCAGGACGGTGGCCAGGGCAGCCGCGCCCGTGACGGTCCAGAACACGGCGCGCCAGCCGAAACTTTCAATGATCTGGCTGCCGGTCAGCGGCGCCAGGATCGGCGACACCGAGAACACCAGCATCAGCAGCGACATAAGCTTGGCAGCCTCGTTGCCGGTGTGCAGGTCGCGTACGATGGCGCGCGGCACGGCCATGCCGGCGCTGGCGCCGAGGCCCTGCAGGAAGCGGAAGGCGATCAGCCACTCGATGTTGGGCGCCATCGCCGAACCGACACCGCCGACCATGAACAGCGCGAGGCCGGCATAAAGCGGCAGCTTGCGGCCGACCATGTCGGAGATCGGCCCGACGACGATCTGACCGAAACCCATCGACAGGAAGAAGATCAACAGGCTCATCTGCACGGCGGCGGTGCCGGCATGCAGGTCCTGGCCGATCGAAGGCAGCGCGGGAAGATACATGTCGATCGCGAACGGGCCGATCGCGGACAACAAGCCGAGCACGACCGCGATGCGGAGGAATTTGGGACTCATGATAAAAGCTCTTTTCGGATCTGGTTGCCGCCGCGAAATACCGGCGTCTGAACCCAGGACGTTCCATCCCGCGGAAATTCGACATCTGGGAACAAATTTGTTCGCCTCGTAGGAACGAACACATCCGTTTCCGCAGCGCGGACTTCCCTTTGTTGTGTCCACAAATTTAGACAGTCTTGTCCAATTCGTCAATCACAGCTATATAGATTTTCATGAAGCACGGCGTTTCTCCTGACACTTTCCCGCCACGCAGCCATGAGGCTAAGCGCGTGTCGGTGGTGGATGCCGCCGCTTCGGTTTTTTGCCGGGAAGGCTATGCCGGCGCCAATATCGACCTGATCGCGGCCGAGGCCGGCGTCTCGCGCCAGACCGTCTACAACCATCACGGCGACAAGGAAAACCTCTTCGTCGCCGTCGTGCGCGACCTGACGGAGCGCTGCAATGCCGGCATCTTCGCCACCATCGCCAGCTTCCCCGACCAGCCGACGGACCTGGAAGCGGACCTGATCGCCTTCGCGGTGCGCATGAACCGCAACTGCATCTGCAACCGCGACGGCCGTTTCCTGCGCAAGCTGATCCAGGCCGAAGGCGAGCGCTATCCGGAACTTTTTGCCGAATGGCGCGAACAGGGCCCCGGCCGCACCTGGTCGGCGCTTGCCGCGCGTTTCGCCCGGCTTGCCTTCGCCGGGCATCTTTCGATCGGCGACCCCGACGTCGCGGCGCGTCAGTTCCTCGCCCTCGTCAACGCCGAGCTTCAGATCACCTTCATGCTGGGCGGCACGCCGACCGAGGAAGAGGTGCTGCGCTCCGCCACCAACGGCGTGCGGACCTTCCTCAGCGCCTTCACCAGGAAGAAGTCGCCAGCCGGCAAACAGGCGGCGCTCGTTCACGCCTGAGCGATCAAATCGTTGACACCCCCTCTTGGCCTCACGGCTTTGCGCCTATATGCGGTTTACGCCGCGCTCAAGCTTGATTACAGCTATGCGGACGATTCAACGGAACCCGACCATCACATGGCCGACGACCACATCCGCTACGACATTCTGGCCCAGGAGGCTCTGCGCGGCGTCATGCGCAAGGTCCTGGCCGAGGTCGCGCGCACTGGCCTTCCGGGCAATCATCATTTCTTCATCACCTTCCTGACCGGCGCGCCGGGCGTGCGCATCTCGTCAAGGCTGCGCGAGCGCTATCCGGAGCAGATGACCATCGTCATCCAGTTCCAGTATTGGGACCTCAAGGTGACCGATGCCGGCTTCGAGGTCGGGCTTTCCTTCTCCGACGTGCCGGAAAAGCTCGAGATCCCCTTCTCCGCCGTGCGCGGCTTCTACGATCCGTCGGTGAATTTCGAGCTCGAATTCGACGTCAAGACGGAAAGCGCCGAAGACGAGGCCGCCGCTCCGGCGCCCGAACCGATCGCCGTCGTTCCGGAGAAGAAGGCGGAAACGAAGAAGAAGGCCGCCGAGACCGAAAAGAAGCCGGCGGTCGCCGATACCGGCGGCAAGGGCGCCGACGTCGTCTCGCTCGACGCCTTCCGCAAGAAGTAGTCCCGCGCCATGGGCGAGGTCGTCAATCTCCGCCAGGCCCGCAAGCAGAAAGCGCGCAGCGAGAAAGAACGCCAGGCGGGCGAAAACCGCGCGCTACATGGCCGGACCAAAGCCGAGCGCGAGCGCGACCGGCTGACATCGGAGAAATCCGAAAAATTCGTGGCCGGCCATCGCCGGGAAAAACCCGACGACCCGGGCAAGCGCTGAGCACCTGCGATGGCCGCGGTCGAAAAACGTTCGGTAACGATCCGCGGTCACCGCACCAGCTTTTCCCTGGAACAGCCGTTCTACGACGACCTCATCGCCATCGCCGCGCAGCGTTCGCTGTCGCTTGCGGCCCTCGTCGCCGAGATCGACGAGACCCGCACCCGCGACGCCAACCTGTCGTCGGCGCTGCGGCTCTATGTGCTGGCTTGGGCGAAGCGCGGCGGCGCTGCATCCTGAGGGTTGCTTTTAAGCCGGATCGCCGGGGAATGCCTGAAGCCGCCCCAACGACGATCGCGATGGGCGTTTCGGCCAATCTCCAGTCCATGCCATCTGGCAACGCAAACAGAGCCGACCGGTCAAATCCGTGTGCTGGGAATAGGCTCCACCACGCGTGCGGCGTAAAACTCAACCGCCGTCGAGCGATTTCAACAGATTGTCGATCGTGAACGGGTTGGCCTTCGGCTTTACTGGCGCCGGGGTCGAACCGTCATTGACGCCGGGCAGCGACCCGTCGACCTTCCTCGTTTGCTCGGCCGCCTTGCGTGCGGCTTCCAGCTTCGCCTGCTCCGCCTTCTTGCGATCGGCCTCTGCCTGCGTCTTGGCCGCCTGGTCAGCGGCCCGCTGCTCGGCCTCGGCCTTCGCCTGCGCATCGGCCTGGGCTTTAGCGTCCGCCTCGGCCTGCGCCTTGGCATCGGCTTCCGCCTTCGCTCGCGCTTCTTCGTCGGCCTTGGCTTTTGCCTCGGCTTCCGCCTGTGCCTGCGCTTCCGCTTCGGCTTTCGCCCTGGCTTCCGCCTCCGCCTTCTGACGCGCCTCTTCCTCCTGCCGGCGCAACTCCTCGGCCGCCCTGTCGCGCTCCGTCTGCAGCGCCGCGTAATAGCGCACTTCGCGCCGCAGCCGCTGCTTCTCCAGCAGTGCCGCTTGCATCGCCTCGACTCGCTGCTGCTCCTTCTCCAGCGCGCGCTGTGTCAGGAACTGCGCCAGCGGACCGCTGTCGAACTGAAGCGCGGACGCTCCGAGCGGGCCGGCCAGGCTGAAATTCACGGCCGGCTCCGAACCGACCAAAGCCTCGTCGCCGGGACGATAGGTCAATGTCCCCTTTGCCGTGACGGTGCTCGTGTTGAGATCGGCGGTCACGTCTGCGGACAAGGTCGCTCCGGGACTGTCGAGGCTGATCGGCGGCGCCCGCAATGTACCGTTGGCGACGGTGAAGGCCACATCCGTGTCGCCGGCGGCGAAGCTGCCCTGCCCGGCGATCTGCGGCGCGAACTCCGCCGTCTTGGCCGCGTCGATGTCGCGCCCGATCGCATCGGCCTTGGCGATGATGGCGGCGAAGCCATCCGGATTGATGCCGTCCACCTTCAATCCCTTCAGCGCCGCGGTGCCGGATCCGGACAGAGCGGCAATCATGGCGTCGACCGACTTGCCGCTGGTCGACAGCGCCGCCGACAGGTCGCCGCTGCCGCCGATGCCGGCGCCTGGCAGCACGGCGGAGAGATCGCCGCCGGCAAGCCGCATCTGGCCGGAGAACAGGCCGGTGCCTTCCGTGTTCTTCAAGTCGAACAGGCCGGTCAGATCGCCGCCATAGAGCTTCGCCTTGAGGTCGGAGACGTGGATGCCTTCGCGATCGAGCTTCAGCGAGAATGAGGCGTCATGGGCGGTGGCGAAGGGCCCGACTGCCAGCGCCGACGTATTGAGATCGAGGTCCGCGTTGAACGGCAGCGTCGACTTCTGGCTGAACGGCGTCGTCGGCCATCCGCCCTTGGCGGGCGCGAAGGACTGGTCTCCGAACAGCGAGACCACCAGCGGATCGAGGTCGAGCTCGTCAAGCGCCAGCGCCCCGGCAAGATGCGGCAGCCCATCCTTGCCATCGATGTTGATGTCTCCGGACACCGCCGCCTTGTTGATCGAACCGGTGAGACCGCTCAGCACCAGAAGCCCGTTGCCGAAATCGGCATCGGCGGCCAGCGACGCCGACGTCCCGGTTCCCATGCCGGGCAGGCCGACGCCCGTCGTCATCAGCCACGGCTCGATGTCGGCGGCGTCGAGATTGACCTTACCCTTGGCGGTGGCGCCTTGCGCCGTATCGGCGACGGTTCCGTCGAAGCTTGCCCTGAAATCGTCGGCGGTCAGGTTGAAGCTGGTCGCGAGACCGCCGGCGATCGAGCCCTTCGCCGAGACGTCTGTGTTGGCATGGCCGAGCATGCCGAGCGGCAGGGCCGGCAGGCCGTAAAGCGCAAGCAGCGTCGTGGCATTGTCGTTGCGGGCGTTGAAAGTGATCGACACCGGCGCCTCGGTGAGCTTGTCCGCGCTTCCCTTGCCGGAAAGCGACGCCGAGAAGGCCGAGCCGCCGGCATTGCCCTGGGCCGAAAGGGCCAGGCCCGTCGTGCCGTCGCCATTGTCGGCGGCGCTGGTCAACAGATCAATGCGAGCATCCTGGAACAGCTCTGGATAGGCCGCGGCGCGGCTGGCCAGGCCCTTGAGCACGGCATTGTCGGGATAATGCTCGGCCGCGACATCGATCAGCGGCTTCAGGTCCACCGCAACGATGGAGGCGTTGAGCTTGCCGGTCGGGCTTTCTGGAAAATCCTTGACCCGCCCCGTGGCGCTGATCGAGGCGCCGGCAAGGCCGCCGATCGACAGCCGGTCGATCTCGAGCAGGCCCTCGCGCAGCCGCAGCGCCGTGTCGACCGTATCGGCGCTGAGCCCGGCGGCGCTGACCGGGCCCGCCTTGATCTGGAAATCGAGATCGCGATCGGAAAAACGGTTGGCGCCCTTGTCGCTGATGAAGATCGAGGCGAAGGCCGCGAGCCCGTCGAGATCCATCTCACCGCCGGTGAGCCGCATCAGCACCGACGGCTTGGCCCCGTCCGGCTGGCTGGAATCGATGCTGCCGGAAAATTTCGCCTTGCCGAGGATGAGCTCGAGATCGCTGAAGGACTGCCGGTTCTCGCTGAGATCGACCTTGGCCTTGAAGCCTGCGGCGGGCAGCCGGCGGATGGCCTCGTCGACATCCTTCGACAGCCAGGCGGCAAAGCCGGAAGGCTGCCCGACGGCGAGCAGCAACGAGCCGGTGAAGCCGAAATGGTCCTCGACGCTTAACAAGCCTTCGGCTTCGAGCGTCGTGCGGCCCGGCAGCGTCGCGGCAAGCGACTTGACCGACCAGCCGCCTTCGACCGGCTCGG
This sequence comes from Mesorhizobium sp. M2E.F.Ca.ET.209.01.1.1, assembly GCF_004010375.2. Lineage (NCBI taxonomy): Bacteria > Pseudomonadati > Pseudomonadota > Alphaproteobacteria > Hyphomicrobiales > Phyllobacteriaceae > Mesorhizobium > Mesorhizobium sp. M2E.F.Ca.ET.209.01.1.1. The sequence continues at coordinate 69,212 of NZ_SADP02000022.1, forward strand.
CCGACAGCCGCACGTCGCGCACCGTCGTGTCGCCCGCCACCACCGCCGGCAGCCTGACTTCGAGCGTGCCCGGTATCGTCGGCTTCGGCATGTGCTGCAGCGTCTGCTCGAGGGCCGCGATGCGCTGGTCGAGCGTGAAGCCCGCTCCGGCAGCGCCGCCGACAGCCTCGTCGAACTGGACCTGCGCGCCGCTCGCCTCGACGGCGAAATGCGGCTTCAGGCCGAGATCGACAGAGGCCTTGCCGTCTGCGGTATAGGGATTGTCGAGCGGCCCGGTCTCGAAGCGGAACTCGTCGACATTGAGCTTTTGGTGGTCGAGCGCGAACTTGCCATTCAGCCGGAAGCCCGGGTCGGGCTTGCCGGTGCTGATCTTGACCGGTTCGCCGTCCGTGCCGCGCAGCTCGGCCGAGTTGTTGTCCGCGCCCGAGATCTTGAACTGACCGGAATAGACCGCCGCGCCCTTGACGATGCCCGCATTGCCGTCGGCTTCGATGATCAGCGGATAGGCATCGGGATCGGCTTTCAGCCTGAGCCGCATCTGGCCGTCCGGCTCCACCTTCCCGGTCGAAGCCGAGACGTCGGTGCGCAGGCCATCGAAGCGCAGCGTGCCGTCCATGCGCCATGGACCGGTGAGCGCTTTGGCGGAAATCGTCGAGTTGATCTCCGAGATCAGGTGTCGGCGTCCGCCGGCGGCGTGGCGCAGTTCGATCTGCCCCTCGGTTATGGTCAACTTTTCGATGGCGATCTGGCCGGGATCGAACGGGCTCGACGGCCGGAGCGCCCAATCGACCGTGCCGTTACCGGCAACGTCGATGGTCGCCCTGGGATGCACCAGCCGCATGTCGAAGATCAGCACCTCGCCGCGCAGGAAGGGCGCAAGCTCCGCATCCATGGAGAAGGTCTCGGCTGTCATCGCCGGCTGGCCATCCGGCCCGCCCGCGACCTCGACATTCGAGAAGGTCACCGACGGAAACGGCAACAGCCGCGCCGTCGCATCGCCCCTCACCGTCACCTTACGGCCGAGGATGGCGCTCGCCTCGCGCTCGAAATCGCCCCGGTAACCCGTCCAGTCGATGAAATACGGCACCACCAGCGCCGCGCACAGCACCAGCACGAACAGGCCACCGAAGATCACGAACAGGCGGGCGAGCATCTGTTTCCCAGGTTGAAAGTCAGCCGCACTCTACCCGCATCCGCGTGTCGATAAAGAGGCAATTCCATCGGCGGCGGGCGCAGTCCCGGGCAATGTCAGCTGTTGCACGACCGCTTGCGGTCGCGGTATCTTTTTTCCAACCACCCCTGCCCCCAGCGGTCATGTCCCGGCCGCCCCATCTCAATTCAACATGGAGCGTTCCCGATGTCAGGCAAGAACTGGGATAGAGTGCCGATCGACGCGCAGAGCGTCGACGCTCCACTGTCGACGGCCGCGATTTTCCTCGTCGTCACGGTCGGGAGCGACCAGGCCTCGCTTTCGACCGCTGCCTCGGTGCTGAGCGAGCTGGACGATCTCGTCAAGAATGTCGGCTTCCGCGACCTGTCGGGCCGGCTGTCCTGCATCGCCGGCATCGGCGCCGGACTCTGGAACCGTCTGTCGCCGAACCGGCGCCCGCGCGAATTGAAACCCTTCGCGCCGATCGAGGGCGCGGCTCATTCGGCGCCCTCGACCCCGGGTGATCTCCTGTTCCACATCCGCGCCGAGCGGCCCGACATGTGCTTCGAGCTCGAGCGCATCCTGCTCAACAGCCTGGGTGGCAGCGTGACGGTCGTCGACGAGGTATCCGGCTTTCGCTATTTCGACGCGCGCGACCTGCTCGGCTTCGTCGACGGCACCGCCAATCCGACCGGCCTCGACCTGCCCGCCTCTGCTTTGGTCGGCGACGAGGACGGCGACTTTGCCGGCGGCAGTTACGTCGTCGTGCAGAAATACCTGCACGACATGGCGGCCTGGAAAGAGACGCCGACCCATGTCCAGGAAGAGATCATCGGCCGCACCAAGATCGACAACATCGAGATCGATGACGACGACAAGCCGCGCAAGTCGCACAAGTCCTTGGCCACCATCGAGGACGACGCCGGCAACGAATATGACATCCTGCGCGACAACATGCCGTTCGGTCGCCCCGGGCAGAACGAGTTCGGCACCTATTTCATCGGCTACACGCGATATCTCTGGGTGATCGAGAAGATGCTGCAGCGCATGTATGTCGGCGAGCCGCCGGGCGCCTATGACAGGCTGCTCGACTTCTCGATCCCGCATACCGGCACGACCTTCTTCGCGCCGACGCGGCCGATGCTGCAGAAGCTGGTCGAAGGGGCGGCGGAATAGACCTGGGCGGCGCGTTACCCCGCCGCCGGCAAGATCTTGCCTGGGTTCATGATGTTGAGCGGATCGAGCGCCTGCTTGATCGTGCGCATGACATCGACGCCATGGCCGAGCTCATGGCGCAGGAAGCCGACCTTGCCCTGGCCGATGCCGTGCTCGCCGGTACAGGTTCCTTCCATGGCGATGGCGCGCATGTTGAGTCTGGCGACGAATTTTTCCGCAAGCGCGATCTCGGCCGGGTTGTCGACATCCATCAGCACCAGCACATGGAAATTGCCGTCGCCGGCATGGCCGACGATCGGCGCGATGAGGCCCATCTCGGCGATGTCGGCCTCGGTTTCGGTGACGCACTCGGCAAGCCGCGAGATCGGCACGCAGACATCGGTCGACAAGCCCTTGGCGCCGGGACGCAGCGTCAGCGACGACCAGTAAGCGTCGTGCCGCGCCTTCCAGAGCTTTGTCCGCTCCTCCGCAACGCTGGTCCACAGGAACGGCCCGCCGCCATTCTCCTCGGCGATCATGCCGAAGGTCTCGGCCTGCTCGGCAACGCCGGCGTCGCTGCCGTGGAATTCGACGAACAGGCACGGGCTTTCCGGATAGTCGAGCTTGGAATAATTCTTCATCGCCCGCATCTGCAGCGCGTTGACCAGCTCGATGCGCGCCACGGGAATGCCCATCTGGATCGTCGCGATCACCGTATTGCAGGCGGCTTCCAGGCTCGGAAACGGACAGACGCCGCCGGAGATCGCCTGCGGAATGCCTTGCAATCTCAGCGTCAGCGAGGTGATGATGCCGAGCGTGCCTTCCGAGCCGACCAGAAGCCGCGTCAGGTCGTAGCCGGCCGAGCTTTTCTTCGCCCGCTTGCCGGTCGTCACCGTCTCGCCGTCGGCCATGACGGCGGTCAGCGACAGCACGTTCTCGCGCATCGTGCCGTAGCGCACCGCGTTGGTGCCGGACGCCCTGGTCGCCGCCATGCCGCCCAGCGAGGCATTGGCGCCCGGATCGATCGGGAAGAACAGGCCGGTGTCGCGCAGGTGCCGGTTGAGGTCCTCGCGCGTTACCCCCGGCTCGACCGTGCAATCGAGGTCCTGTGGATTGACCGACAGTATCCGGTTCATGCGCGACGTATCGATGGAAATACCGCCGCCCGGCGCATTGGTGTGGCCCTCCAGCGAGGAGCCGACGCCGAAGGCGATCACCGGCACGCGGTGAGCGGCGCAGGTGCGCACGATCTCCTGCACCTCCTCGGTCGTCTCGACGAAGGCGACGCCGTCAGGCGCCTGGGTCGGGATATAGGTGGTGGTGTGCGCGTGCTGGCCGCGGATCGCCTCGCCGGTCTGGAAACGTTCGCCGAGGCGCTGCTTGAGGATGCCGAGCACCGCGGCGATGCCTTCCTCGTTGCGTTCGACGGGATTGAGGTCGCTCAAAGCCATGGATTCCTCCGCGAATGGACCAGCGGCCACTCTTGTAAAGCAGCTAGGGATGATGCCTAAAGCAATTCCAGGAAAAGTGTGAAGCGGTTTTCGGTCTGGAATTGCGCCAGAACAACGAGACCTCACCAGCCACGCCCTGTCCAGCGACGATCGAGGAAACCAAGATGACCATCCCCGCCCCCTTCATCTCCGACCCGATGGCCATCGAGAAGGACTGGATCGACTATAACGGCCATCTCAACATGGCCTATTACAATGTCCTGTTCGACCGCTGTTCGGATGTGGCCTTCGAGATGATGGGCATGGGGCCGAACTACGCAAAGGATCGGCGCCTCACCATCTACACGGCGGAAGTCCATGTCTGCTATGTTCAGGAGCTGCATCTCGACCACAAGGTGAAGGTCTCGTTCCAGCTCATCGACCACGATGAGAAGCGGCTCAGAGCCTATCAGGAAATCCGCCATGTCGACGGCTGGTTGGCGGCGACCTCCGAGCAGCTTGCGCTGCATGTCGACATGGCCGGACCGCGGGTCGCGCCCTTCCCCGCCGACGTGATGGCCAAGGTGGACGCCATGCGCGCCGCCCATGCCGCGCTGCCAATGCCGGAACGCGCCGGCCGCTCGATCGGCATCAAACGCAAGAGCGCTTGAAGCACCTCACCGCCGGCGTTAACCTTACCAAGGTTTTAACGTGAACAACCCGCTTGAGTCCGTTGAACGACTCAGTGGCGCGTTTGAAAACCGCCGTACCGGGTTTGCGCGCGGGCGGCTGGCGGAATGCGGTGCGAGGACAGTGCATGAAAACCGACATCAAGGTCGAGGTGGAGCGCTTGGCGGCCGATCCACGCATCACCGACTATGATTTCTGGCGATCGCTGAAGAACGTCAACAACGAGATCTTCCACATCGCCAACAACAACGAGCCGATCCCGTTCGACATGATCCGCTGGCGCGCGATCCTGACCCAGGCGCGCATGCGGCGCGGCCACGCCTGATTCGTCCCCTCCGCCCATCATCCCTACCCCGTCACTTCTGCCTGGACCCGCCCAGCGGCGAGCGCGGTTCGACTGGTGACGACTGGATGATGGCGGTGTTGGTCATTGCATAGGGAATAATCCGGTCGATCACGCGTTCGAGTTCGCTGACCGAGCCCACATGCGCCAGCGCGATGAAACAGTCCTCTCCTGTCACGCGGTCGCATTGGGCGATTTCCGGCAGGTCGCGAATAATGTCCGCCACCACCGAAAGCTGCCCCGGCACCGGCCTGATCCTCAGCCAGGCCGACAGTTTCAGCCCGAGCGCGGCCGGATTGATCCTGACCGTATAGGCCTCGATCACGCCGTTCTCCTGCAGCTTGCGGATGCGCTCCGCCACGCTCGGCGCCGACAGCCCGACCGCGCGCGCCAATTCCGCGGTGCTGATGCGTGCATCCTTTTCCAGGAGCCGCAGGATCTTCAGGTCCACGGCGTCCAGGCCGGGATTTTCATTTCGAAGGTTTTTCAATTTCTTTATCTTCCATTGGAAGTTAGAAAATAAAAGAGGCCGCTGATCACACATATAAGCCGTGCATTTCGCCTGCGATAATGCGCGCATGGCCAGCCAAACGCAAACTCCAGCCGCAAACCACGCCACCGGCAGAACCGACGCCCCCCGCCCTATCCCTGCCCTCGGCGGATTGGCCAATGCGCTGCCGCCGCATGTCTGGTTCTGCGTCAGCGCCGTGTTCCACTATCTGGGACCCGCTTTCGCGGTGCTGCTTTTCGATCAGGTCGGCGTCCTCGGCATGGCCTGGCTGCGCATCGCCACCGCCGCTCTCATCTTCGCCCCCTTGACCAGGCCCTGGCGCGTCTTCGCGCGCGCCGACCGCGCTCAGCGGCTGCTGCTGCTGGCCTTCGGCGCATGCCTTGCGGTGATGAACTGCTCGTTCTATCTGGCGCTCGACCGACTGCCGATCTCTCTGGTGGCGGCGATCGAGTTCGTCGGCACGATCGGGGTCGCGCTGGTCGGCCTGCGCAGCCCGCGCAACTTTGCCGCGCTGGCCATTGCCGTCATTGGCACCTTGCTGCTCATCGACGTCAAATGGTCGAGCGATCCGCTTGGGCTGTTTTGGGCTTTTCTCAACGGCGCCTTGTTCGTTGGCTACATCGTGGTCGGCCATCGCATTGCCCAGACCGGCATCGGCATTGCCGGCCTCGGCGCCGCCATGGCGGTCGCATTCTTCATCGTGCTGCCGATCGGCTTCCGCGAGGCGCTGCCCGCCTTCTCGTCGCCGCAACTGCTTGTCGCGGCGATCGGAGTCGGCGTCTGCTCCTCGGTCATCCCCTATATCTGCGACCAGCTCGCCATGGCCAGGCTGCCGCGCGCGAGCTTCGCGCTGATGCTGTCGCTTCTTCCACTCACGGCAACATTGATCGGGATCATCGTGCTGCGCCAGGTGCCGAGCGCCACCGACTGTATCGGCATTGCGCTGGTCATCGTCGGCGTCGCTTTCCACAAACCGGCACTGGAATAATCCATCGACGTTGCCATTGAGGCGTGTCGTTTGCAGGCCTGCCTCACCTGAATATCGGCACGCCTCAGGCCAGCTTCTCCTTCAGGAAAGCAACCGTCCGGCCCCAGGCGAGATCGGCGGCTTTCTTGTCATAGCGCGCGGCCGAGGTGTCGTTGTTGAAGGCGTGGTTGGCGCCTTCATAGACATAGACCTTGTATTCGACATGCGCGGCGTCGAGCGCTTTCTTGTAGGCATCGATGCCGGCATTGGTCCGGCTGTCGAGACCGGCATAGTGAAGGAGCAGAGGCGCCTTGATCTTCGCAGCATCCTCAGCCTTTGGCTGCATGCCGTAATAGGCGACGCCGGCGCTGAGATCGGGCGCATGGACGGCGAGTTGGTTCACCGCGCCGCCGCCCCAGCAGAAACCGACCGCCCCGACCTTGCCGTTACCATCCTTGAGGCTCTTGAGATAGGCGACCGTCGCCACGCCGTCCGCCGCGACCTGGGCGGCATCGAGCTTGGTGAACATGTCGCGCGCCTTGTCCTCGTCGGACGGCGTGCCGCCAAGCGGCGACAGGAAGTCCGGCGCCAGCGCCACGAATCCCTCCAGCGCCACGCGTCGGGCGACATCGCGGATATGCGGGTTGAGACCTCTGTTTTCGTGGATCACGATGACGGCGCCGAGCTTGCCCGACTGATCGGCCGGCTTGACCAGGTAGGCTTTCATCTCGCCGCTCGAGCCGGGATAGATGATGTCCTCGCCCTTAACGCGGCTATCATTCTCGGCGACGACCGCCGCCTTTGCGGAATTGGCCGCCAGCATCGGGGCGATCGCGGCCGCCGCGGCGCCCGAGCCCGCCAGCCTCGTCAACTGCTCCATGAAGCGGCGCCGGTCGAGCGTCAGATGCGTGTATTCGTCATAGGCGTCGATCATCGCCTGCGTGATGACGGGCTTGGCAACGGGCTCGGTCATGGCTTTCCTCGACGACAACTGGGAGACGATTGGCAGGGTGATCCGCAAGATAGGGTAGGGATTCAAGCGGTCCAGTCACGTCCGGATGACGATCAAGAGAGCCGCAGCTCGCCCATCACATTTTGGTCATTTCCGAAAGCCTTGATGATGCTGTCACATTAGGAAGGAAAAGCTGCTGGCGCAGCTTCGATCCGATCGACGAAAGGGGAACGCCATGAACATCCAGGATATCATCAACACCGTTTCCTCGAAGGCCGGCCTCGACGAGCCGACCACCGAGAAGGTCGTCGGCACCATCTTTTCCGTGCTCGAGCACGAAGCGGAAGGCACCAGCGTTTCGTCCTTCTTCGCCCAGATCCCCGGCGCCGACGCGCTGGCCCAGAAATATGACGTCATGGCTGCCGGCGCGGCGGCCGGTTCGGGTGGCGGCCTGTTGTCGTCCCTGCAGGGCGCGCTTGGCGGCGTGCTCGGCGAAAAGGCCGGCGCGCTGATCAACGGCGTCGCCGCCCTCAAGGCGTCCGGTCTCGACATGGCGCAAATCCGGCAGGCCGGCGAGACCTTGATCAAGCAGGCCGAAGCCGCCGCCGGTCCCGACCTGACCAACCAGGTGCTGGACCAGGTGCCCAGCCTGCGGGGCCATCTCGGGCTTTGAGGCCCGACGCCTCCCTCACTTGGGCAGCGTGTAGGCCATCACATAGTCGCCCGGCTTGGTGCCGACCGAGCCGTGGCCGCCGGCGACGATGACGACAAACTGGCGGCCGTCGGCCACGGTGTAGGTCATCGGTGTCGACTGCCCGCCCGCCGGCAGCCGCGCCCGCCAGAGCTGCCTGCCGGTGGTGAGGTCGTAGGCGCGCAGATAGTCGTCGACCGCCGCGCCCAGGAAAGCGACGCCGCCCGCCGTGATCATCGGACCGCCTATGCCTGGAACGCCGACCTTGAGCGGCAAGGGCAGTGGCGTCATGTCGTAGACGGTGCCGTTGCGGTGCTTGTAGGCGATGTTTCCCGTCTTGAGATCGACGCCGGCGACATAGCCCCAGGGCGGCGCCTGGCAGGGAATGCCGAGCGGCGACAGGAACGGCCCCATCACCACCGCGTAAGGCGCGCCCTCGTTGCGGTTCAGACCCTGCTCGCTGCCCTTGGTGTTGTCGCCCGGCGGCGGCACGTCCGCGCGCGGAATGAGCTTGGACGTAAAGGCGAGATAGGTCGGCATGCCGAACATCACCTGCCGCACCGGGTCGACCGCGACGCCGCCCCAGTTGAAGACGCCGAAATTGCCGGGATAGATCAGCGAGCCCTGCAGCGAGGGCGGCGTGTAACGTCCCTCATAGCGCAGCTTCTTCAATTCGATCCGGCACGCCAGCTGGTCGAATAGGGTGATGCCCCACATGTCGGCGCCGGTCAGCGGCTTCGGATTGAAGGACAGGTCGGAGGCCGGCTGCGTCGGCGAGGCGTGATCGCCTTCGATTGCCCCGCCAGGCGCCGGCACTTCCTTGACCGGGATGATCGGTTCGCCCGTGCGCCGGTCGAGCACATAGAGGTCGCCCTGCTTGGTCGGCCCGACCAGCGCCGGCACCACGCCGCTCGCCGTCGTGACGTCGACCAGCGACGGCTGCGCCGGCACGTCCATGTCCCACAGATCGTGGTGCACGGTCTGCCGCACCCAGCGCAATTGTCCCGTGTTGAGGTCGAGCGCGGTGATCGAGGAGGAGAATTTCTCGACATTGGCGCTGCGGCCCATGCCGAGCTGGTCCGGCGTCTGGTTGCCGAGTGGCAGATAGAGGAGTCCCAGCTTCTCGTCGGCGCTTGCGGTCGACCACATGTTGGGCGAGTTGTGGGTGTACATTTGCCCGGCAGGCAGCGGCGTCGTCACATCCGGATTGCCGGAATCCCAGTTCCACAGCAGCGCGCCTGTGTCGACGTCGAAGGCGCGGATGACGCCCGACGGCTCCTCGGTTGAGTAATTGTCGTTGACCGCGCCGCCGACGATGATCTTGCCGTCGACGATCAGCGGCGCCGATGTCGAATAGTAATAGCCCGACTTCGGATAGGGCATGTTGGCCATCAGGTTCAGCGTGCCCCCCTCGGCGAAGGACGGACAGACCTGCCCGTTCGCGGCGTCGAGCGCGATCAGGCGAGCGTCCGACGTCGGCAGATAGACGCGCTGCGCGCATGGTTGGCCGACCGCGATCTTGGCATCGGCATAATAGGACACGCCGCGGCAGGTCTGGTGCTGGCGATTGGGGTCGAGCTTGATCTTCGGATCGTAGCGCCATTTTTCCTTGCCGCTTGCGGCATCGATGGCGATGGCGAAATTATGCGGCGTGCAGATGAAGAGCGCATCGCCCACTTTCAGCGGCGTGACCTGATAGGTCGTCTCGCCGACATCGTCGGGGCCTTTCACGTCGCCGGTGCGGTAGGTCCAGGCCGGCTGCAATTTGGCGACATTGTCCGGCGTGATCTGGTCGAGCGGCGAATAGCGCTGGCCGAACGGCGTGCGGCCGTAGAAGTGCCACTCACCGGCCGGCATGTCGCCACCGAGGTTGGCAGCCGTCGTAATCTTCTCAGTGCCGAGCGTCCCCGCGATATCCTTGGGATCGGCCGTCATCGAATAGCCTGCGACCGCGAGCGAGGCGAGCACGGCCAGGATCAGCGGCGCGCGGGCATCCGGCCCGCGCAGACCGCGCCTTGCCCATGGCGTCAGCAGCCAGAGCGCGACCAGCACGATGACGCCGCCGCGCGGGCCGAGCTGCCACCAGTCGAAGCCGATTTCCCACACCGCCCAGCACAGAGTGGCGAGCACGAACAGCGCGTAGAGCCAGAGCGACGTCGACCTGCGCCTGAAAAGCAGCCAGCCGGTGATCAGGAACACCAGTCCGGCGATCAGATAATACCAACTGCCGCCCAGCACCGCGAGCCAGATGCCGCCGCCGCCGAGAATGAGACCGATGAGGAAGAGGACGAGGGAGGTGATGGTGACAGCCAAGACGGTGCTCCTTCGACTGTTGCGCGCATCAAGCAATTCCAGGAAAAGTGTGAAGCGGTTTTCCGTCCGGAACTGCGTCAAACAAGATTGAGCCGCCAGGCGACGTCATGCCGTCCCTGCCCTGCCGTCACAGCTTTCCCCTGCCCGCTACGGCTGTCAAGTTGATCCGGGACACGCGAAACTAGAACAAAACGTAGACAGTTCTGGTCTTTCGCTGCCGAATCACTACATTCGGGGGCGATGTCGGGCTTTTCCGAAGACATGCCTTTTTTCGATGAACCGAATGCGCGGCCCGCGGCGGCCCCGTCCGGCATAGCCGCGCGCGCCATGGCCGCCCGCAGCGGCCAGAACAGCGCGCCCGATTACCTGAGGGGCCTGAACCCGGAGCAACGGCTCGCCGTCGAAACCACCGAAGGCCCGGTCCTGGTGCTGGCAGGCGCCGGCACCGGCAAGACGCGCGTGCTCACCACCCGCATCGCCCACATCCTCGCCACCGGCAGGGCCTTCCCGTCGCAGATCCTGGCCGTCACCTTCACCAACAAGGCCGCGCGCGAGATGAAGCAGCGCATCGGCCACCTGATCGGCGAAGGCAATGTCGAAGGCATGCCCTGGCTCGGAACCTTCCATTCGATCGGGGTGAAGCTGCTGCGCCGCCACGCCGAGCTTGCCGGGCTGAAATCCGATTTCACCATCCTCGACACCGACGACGTGGTGCGGCTGATCAAGCAGTTGATCCAGGCCGAGGGGCTGGACGACAAGCGCTGGCCGGCTAAGACCTTTGCCCAGATGCTCGACAACTGGAAGAACAAGGGCCTCGGCCCCGACGAGATTCCGGAAGGCGATGCCCGCAGCTTCGGCAACGGCAAGGGCCGCCAGCTCTACAAGGCCTATCAGGAACGGCTGCAGACGCTGAATTCCTGCGACTTCGGCGACCTGCTCTACCACCCGATCCGCATCTTCCGCGCCTACCCGGACGTGCTGAAGGAATACCACCGCAAGTTCAAATACATCCTGGTCGACGAGTACCAGGACACCAACACCGCGCAGTACATGTGGTTGCGGCTCTTGGCGCAACGCCCCCAGGTGGGACGTTCTGCCAGTTCCGACTCGGCCGAAGGCCGCAAGCCCGACCGGGCGTCCGAGCCGTTGCGAGGCCCCCGCGGAGGGCCCGCGCCGGCAGGCGCGGAACAGCCCGTGAGCGTGAATATTTGCTGCGTCGGCGACGACGACCAGTCGATCTATGGCTGGCGCGGCGCCGAGGTCGACAACATCCTGCGCTTCGACAAGGATTTTCCGGGCGCCACCATCATAAGGCTGGAGCGCAACTATCGCTCCACCGCGCATATCCTGGGCGCTGCCTCCCACCTCATCGCCCACAATGAGGGCCGCTTCGGCAAGACGCTGTTCACCGACCGCGACGACCCTGAGGACGACAAGGTGCATGTCCATGCCGCCTGGGATTCGGAGGAAGAGGCGCGTGCTGTCGGCGACGCGATCGAGGCCTACCAGCGGCAGAAGCACAATCTCAACGATATGGCGATTCTCGTCCGCGCGTCCTTCCAGATGCGCGCCTTCGAGGATCGCTTCATCACGCTGGGCCTCAACTACCGCGTCATCGGCGGCCCACGTTTCTATGAGCGCCTCGAAATCCGCGACGCGCTGGCCTTCTTCCGCGTCGTTGCCAATGGCGGTGACGACCTCGCCTTCGAGCGCATCGTCAACGTGCCGAAGCGCGGCCTGGGCGAAGCCACCATTCGTCAAATTCATGATACCGCCCGCGCGATGCGCATTCCGATGCTGGAAGCGGCCGCGACGCTCGCCGAAAGCGACGAGCTGAAGCCGAAGCCGCGCGCAGCACTCCGCGAGGTCGCGGCCAATTTCGAGCGCTGGCAGAAGGCGCTGGAGACCACGCCGCACACCGAACTCGCAGAGACCATTCTCGAAGAGAGCGGCTACACCGACATGTGGAAGAACGACCGCTCGGCGGAAGCGCCCGGGCGGCTGGAGAACCTGAAAGAGCTGATTCGCTCGATGGAGGAGTATGAATCGCTCCGCTCCTTCCTCGAACATGTGGCGCTCGTCATGGATGCCGAGCAGAATGCCGAGCAGGACGCGGTCTCGATCATGACGCTGCATTCGGCCAAGGGCCTCGAATTCGAGACCGTGTTCCTTCCCGGGTGGGAGGAAGGCCTGTTCCCGCATCAGCGCGCGCTGGACGAAGGCGGCCGCTCCGGCCTGGAGGAGGAGCGCCGGCTCGCCTATGTGGGCCTGACGCGGGCGAAGAAGAACCTGCATATCTGGTTCGTCTCCAACCGTCAGATCCATGGCCTGTGGCAATCGACCATCCCGTCGCGCTTCGTCGACGAGTTGCCGGAAACCCATATCGACATCGCCGAGGGCGGCAATTCCTATGGCGGCTACGGCAACCCTTATGGCGGCGGCGCCTTCGCCTCAGGACGTGGTGGCGGCGGCCGGCAAAATCCCTATGGCGCCTCGCGTTTCGACAATGTCGGCGCCAAGGACCAAGGCAGCTTTTCCAACACCTATGCCACGCCCGGCTGGCAGCGCGCCCAGGCCAACCGCACCGAGGCGACCGACCGCAACTGGGGCACCCGCTCCGGCCACCAGGTCGAGCGTATCGGCTATGGCGAGACCGACTCGGGCTACGGCGCCGGCCGCACTTCGGTGAAGGGCCGCACCATCGAGGGCGAGCTGGTCGCCAAATCCGTTGCCGACACGCCATCCGCCTTCAATGTCGGCGACCGGGTGTTCCACCAGAAATTCGGCAACGGCAACATCGCGGCCATCGACGGCAACAAGCTCACCATCGACTTCGACAAGGCCGGCCAGAAACGCGTGCTGGACGGGTTTGTCGCGCCGGTGTGACCCGGCCTCCTCACCTGTACCGTGCCTGGTTCCATTTGTGCCCCAGCAGCGACAGGATGATGATCAGCCCGTTGAAGAACTGCACGTAGAAGCCGCTGAGGCCAGCCGCCACGACGCCGGTCTGGATGAACGACACGGTGACCGCGCCGATCGCGCCGCCGACGACGGTGCCGATGCCGCCCCAGGTCGGCGTGCCGCCGACGAACACCGAGGCGAGCACCGGCAGCAGATAGCCGTCGCCCGCCGTCGGCCACCAGGTGAAGTTGATCATCACCGAAAACGTGCCGGCGATCGCGGCGCCGATGCCGGTGAAGACGAACACCTTCACCCGCACGAGCTTGACGTCGATGCCCATCTGCTTGGCGCTGTCCGGATTGTCGCCAACCACCTTCACCTGCGCGCCGAAGCGGTGCCGGTTGAAGAGTAGCGCCGAGAACACGACGAAGGCTATGGCCCAGAAGATCTGCACCGGAATGCCCCAGATCTGGCTGGAGAAGATCTTGTAGGCCAAGCTGTCGGCCAGATTGGTCAGCGCCGTCGACTTGCCCTCGTTGATGATCTGGATCAGGCCGCGCAGCAGGAAGTTCATGCCGAGCGTGGCGATCAGCGACGACAGCCCGCCATAGACGACCAGCGAGCCGACCAGGAAGCCGAGCAGCGTGCCGGTGACCAGCGCCGCCGCGATGCCGAGGAATGGATCATAGCCGGCCTGCACCACCAGCGCGAAGACCCAGGAGGCGAACCCCATCGTCGCCGGAAACGACAGGTCGATTTCGCCGCAGGTGACGACGAAGACCAGCGGCACCACCACGAACAGCGCGACGGGCAGCGTCGTCAGCACGGAGCTGTAGAGATACCAGGTGGTGAAGACGGTCGGGTTGGCGAGCATGAACACCGCCATCATGACGATGAAGACGGCAAGTGTGCCCAACGAAGCGCGGTTGTCGAGCACGAAGCCGCGCAGCCAGTGGTTCGACGGATGGCTCCACTCCTTGGCAGCCTGGCCGCTTGTTCTCCTGAGAGGCGTTTGCAGATCGGGTTCCGTGGCCTTGCTCATCACGCTCTCTGCTCCGCGCCCTCGTGCAGCCCCGGCAAGCCGCCGGGATGTGCCACGTCTTCCATGAAGTTGATCAGGTCGTCGGCCGACTTCACCTCGTTGCGGTCGGCCGTCAGCGCCACCTTGCCGCGGTCGAGCACGACGAAACGGTCGGCGATGTCGAAGACATGGTGGATGTTGTGGCCGATGAAAAGGATCGAGCGGCCGCTCGCCCGCACCTGGCGCACGAAGTGGAACACCTTTGCCGTCTCGGTCAGCGACAGCGCCGTCGTCGGCTCGTCGAGGATGATCAGCTCCGCCTGCTTGTAGATGGCGCGCGCGATCGCCACGCCTTGCCGCTCACCGCCCGAAAGCTGGCCGACGATCGACTGCGGCGTGAACACTTTCGAGGTGAAGCCGATCTCGCGCATCAGCCGGCTTGCCTCCGCGATCTCCTTGTTGACCTTCAGCCAGCCCATGAAGCCGGTGAGCTCGCGGCCCATGAAGATGTTGCGCACGATGGTCTGCTGCACGGCCAGCGCCCGGTCCTGGAACACCGTCTCGATGCCGGCGTCGCGCGAACGCGCGGCGCTCCATCCGGCGACCGGCTTGCCGCGCACGAGGATCTCGCCGCTGGTCGGCTTGACCACGCCGGACAGGATCTTGATCAGCGTCGACTTGCCGGCGCCGTTGTCGCCGATCAGGCCGACCACCTCGCCGCGATCGACGCTGAGGTTGACGCCGCCCAAGGCATAGACCTGGCCGTAGGATTTCTTGATGTCGCGCAGTTCGATGATGCGTTCGCTCATGCGATCCTCGCTTGAATTGCCTGTTATGCCTGCCTCGTCCGCAGGCGGTCCCGCCGGCCGGGTTGGGTCCGGCCGGCGGCCTGGGAGGTCAGCGCAGCGCCTGCTTGGCGAGCTCTGAGACGATCTCGTAGTTCTGCGGCGTGACGAAGCCGGCGCCGGTGTCGACATTCATGGGCGCAAGACCGAGCACGACCTGCTGGCAGAGACTGAGAATCGGCAGGTAGCCCTGCATGAACGGCTGCTGGTCGGCCGTCAGCTGCACCCAGCCGCCCTTGAAGGCTTCGACGATCTGCGGGCTGGTGTCGAAGCCGAAATTGAAGATGTCGCCGGGCTTCCTGCCCGCCGCCTGCATGTAGGTGGCGACATTGCCGAGCATCTGCCCGCCGGGATAACCGACCGCCTTGACGCCGGGATTGTTGAGCAGCGCGGCGGTGATCGGCGGGATCGCTAGATTGGGATCGGCTGCCCATTCGGTTTGCGAATTGATCTGAACCACATCGACGCCGGCCTCCTTCAGCGCGGCGACCGTCCCGCGCTCGCGCGCGCCGCGGCTCTCATTCTCGAACGGGCCGATCATGATCGCCTTGTCGCCGGCCTTCAGCCCGGCCAGCTTGAACGCCTCGGCGCCGAGCGCGCGGCCCTGCTGCTCCTGCTGCGCCCCGACATAACCGCCGCCGAACGCCGCCACCACGGTCGGCACCGGAACATTCTGGTACATCATCTTGATGCCGTCCTTATGCGCCTGCTCGGCCAGCGGCATGATCGCCGCGTCGCCCGGATGGCCCATCATGGCGATGCCCTGGGGCTTGACGGCGACCGCCTCGCGCAATTGCTGCACCATCTTTTCGACGTCCCAACCGGAAAAGATGTAGTCGACCTTCGGCCCGAGATCGGCCGCTGCCTGCTTGGCGCCATTATAGACGATGGTGCCGAAGGCATCGCCCTCGGCGCCGCCGACGAAGAAGCGGATATGCACGTCCTTGCACCATTGGGCGTCAAGCGCCTTTGCCGGCAGAGTGGAGATCGAGGCGCAGAGCGCCGTGGCGGCCGCCACGACGGTCGAGCGCAGAACAGTCCTTCTGGTCGTGATGCTCATGCACGTTCCTCCCTTTTGGTCCCTCGCGGTGGAGGGTTTCGACAATGATTTGGATCGGCCGGTTCCTCCCGCCGGCCGGCACTCAAACCGGATTGGGCAGGTAGCTGTTCCCTCCCCGGCATTGCTTGAGATATTCCAGCGCCCGGATCTGGCCGGTGATCTCCAGGTCGCCGCGATAGACCGGGTCGTGCCAGCCCTCGATGTCGATAGCGCCCTTGTAGCCGGCCAGCCGCAATTCGCTGATCACGCGAGTCCAGTCGCTGTCGCCGAAGCCCGGCGTGCGCATCTGCACGAAAGGCAGGCGGCCGAACACGCCGTGCTCGCGGATCACGTCCCAGCGCACCGTCGCGTCCTTGCCATGGACATGGAAGATGCGCGGCGCCCATTTGCGGATCTGCGGGATCGGGTCGATCAGGTAGACGAGCTGGTGGCAGGGCTCCCATTCCAGCCCGAGATTGTCGTTGGGCAACTCGTTGAACATCAGCTCCCATGCGTCCGGGTTGTGGGCGATGTTCCAGTCGCCGCTTGCCCAATTGCCGTCCATGGCGCAGTTCTCGAAGGCGATGCGCACGCCCTTGTCGGCGGCGCGCCTGGCCAGCGGCCCCCACACCTCGCGGAAGCGCGGCAGGCTGTCGGTGAGCTTCTTGCCGCGCAGGCGGCCGGTGAAGCCGCAGACCATCGAAGTGCCGAACAGATGCGCGTTGTCGATCACCGTCTCCCAGGCCGCGAGCACGCCGCGATCGACCTCGCCGCTTTCGAGCGGATTGCCGAAAACGCCGAGCGACGACACGGTGACGTCCGCATCGCCGATCGCGTCACGGATTTCGCCCGCCAGGCGCTTCAGGTCCTTGCCGCCCAGCGTCTGCCAGAAGAAAGGCTGGATGCTCTCGAAACCTAGCGGCAGGATCTGTTTCACGTAGGCGGCGGGATCGTCGAGATTGGCCCGCACCATGGTGCCGATCCTGATATCGAGAAGCGGGTTTGGCATCGTCATCCTTCCTGGGTCGCGATCGCCACGCGCCGTCCGGTCTCCGCGCTTTCGATTGCGCCGAAAACCATGGCGAGGCTTTTGATGTTGTCGACGCCGCGGGTCTCCGGCTCGGTGCCGGTTTGGATCGCGCGCATGAAATCCTGGATGATGCCGAGATGTCCGCCGACGCGATCGGCGGGGTCGAGTGCCGGCACCTCGATGGCTTGCGTCTTGTCGATGATACCGTCGCGGCCGGACGCGACCACCTCCGCCTTCAGCCCGTCATGGCCGTCCCACAGCAGGCTGCCGCGCTCGGCGACGATGCGCCAGCTGCCTTCCCAGCTGGTGCGGAAACCGTCGGCGCACCAGGAGCCGGCATAGGTGAAGACCTTGCCGCCGCCGAGGTCGAAGACGGCGCTGGCCGACGAGCCCTGCCGGTACCACGAACTGGCCGGCTCCCATTCCTGGCAATAGACGCTGGCCGGCTCGCCGGCGACCATGTAGCGCGCGGCGTCGAAGGTGTGGATCGCCATGTCGAGCAAAAGCACATGGTCCATTTCCTCGCGAAAGCCGCCGAAATGCGGCGCGATGAAGAAATCGGCATGGATGCTGGTCGGCTTGCCGATGGCGCCGGAATCGAGGAAGCGCCTGATACGCCTGACATTGCCGAGATAGCGCCGGTTCTGGACGACGGCATGGACGCGCCCGGCCTGCCGCGCCGCCGCGATGATGGCCCGCGCATTTTCCGGGCTGTCGGCCAGCGGCTTTTCGGTGAGCAGGTGGCAATGATGGGCAAAGGCCGAAAGCGCGACCTCGCGGCGTGCCGCCGGAACCACGACATCGAACACGGCGTCGGGCTTCGTCTCATCGAGGACGGCGTCGAGGCTGGTACCGACGACTGCGTTGGCGAGATCGTATTCGCGCGCCCTCGCCTGAGCTCGGTCGGCATCCAGGTCGACAAGGCCGGCAATGGCCAGCCCGTCGATCTGCCTTGCGGCATCGAGCCACTGCCTGCTCATGGCTCCGCACCCGACCAGGACGACCTTCATCATCCAGCGCTCCTCCTCCGCTCGGCCCCTCCAGTCCGAGTGTCACGGCATTTGCGGCATCACCGTAAACGTTTTTCCGTAAACGTTTACGAGAACACACCCGCTGGCTTAGAATGTCAATCACCTGCTCGCGAAAATCGACACCCACTGCTTGGCCTGAAGGGCGGCCGGTGCTAGCGAAGACAGGGGGAGAACCGGCCTTGGCGTCCAGCATCCACGATCTCGCGCGTCACCTGAACATTTCGATCGGCACCGTGTCCCGCGCGCTGAACGGTCGCGCCGACGTCAATGCGGAGACGCGCCAGCGCGTGCTGGAGGCGGCCAGGACGCTGAATTATTCGCCCAACCAGTCGGGCCGCAGCCTGCGCCAGGGCGCCACCCGGTCGATCGCCTTCATGCTGCAACCGCATCCCGGTGACCAGCAATATGGCGAGCCGTTCTTCATCCCGTTCCTGACCGGCCTGCAGGCGCGGCTCGCCGAAAGCGACCTCGATCTGATGGTCGTCATGGGTGAGCCCGGTCAATATCAGCCGGAGAGGCTGCGCCGCGTGGTTGAGACGCGGCGGGCCGACGCGGTCGTGTTGGCCAATACAAGGCGGGAAGACGACCGGATCGACTATCTCAGCAAGGCCGGCTTTCCCTTCGCCACGCTTGGCCGAAGTCAATCCGGCGGCGACACCTATCCCTCGCTCGATATCGATTTCGAGAGGGCGGGTGAGGAAGCCGTCGATCGGCTGGTCGCACGCGGCCACCGCCGCATTGCCGCCATCCGCCCTTCGCTCGATCTCAACTTCGGCTACCTGTTCCTCGACGGCTATCGCAAGGCGCTGAAGCGGCACGGCATCGAAGTCGACCCCGGCCTGATCGCCGACGGCTTCATCAACGAGACCGGCGGCTACCAGGTGACGCCGCGTGTCATGCTCTCCAAGGACCAGCCGACAGCCATCATCTTCAACAATGACGCCATGGCGCTCGGCGGCTGCAAGGCACTGGCCGAGATGGGCATCAGGCCCGGCCACGACATCGCGGTGATCGTCATCGTCGACACGCCGCTTTGCCGCTACTTCTCGCCGACGCTGACCGCCTTCCGTCCGTCGCTGGAACCCATGGGACGGAGGCTGGCCGAGATGCTGCTGGCCTCCCTCCCCGCCTTCGCCGGTCCCGAAGGCACACGCATCATCCGCGAGGTCTGGCCGCTGGAGCTGGTCGCGCGCGAGAGCGATTAAGGCGGAAGCGCTTTCCCTTCTCCCCTTGTGGGAGAAGGTGGATCGGCGCGTTAGCGCCGAGACGGATGAGCAACTGTGTTTGTCAGAGCCTGTTTGGATTCCAAGGTTCGTTGTTTCGGATCATTGCACTGAGGATGGTCAGGATCTTTCGCGCGACGGCGACGAGCGCGACCTTGGGCTCTTTGCCCTTGGCAATGAGACGCTGATGGAAGGCCTTGAGGACAGGA
>NZ_SADP02000227.1:0-422 GCF_004010375.2 Mesorhizobium sp. M2E.F.Ca.ET.209.01.1.1
GGTCACTCTCGTATATAGGTCCCTTTTTTTGGCCGCCCGCTGCCAACGAGGTCGCTCATGCCCATCAGCTCATTGGAAGGGGGGTGCTTAAGGAGTCCTTGCTGCAAGGGCTGCCCGCCTACATGGCTGCCTGCAGTGCCACGAGCCTTGTATGGTTACTTTGGTTGTCGTGGAGGTTGTACCGGGATGTGCGTGATCAAGGCGGCTACATCCCCACGTTCGATTAAGGCGGTACACCTGGACTGGAAATAAAAATTCTCCAGATCATTCTAGGGTGCCTTTTCACGGCAATTTTGTCATTCACAATGGCTTATCTAAACTTATTCGAGTTTCATTCTCTCCGACCGCCGACCATATATGACGCCCCTTTTTCTTATACCCTTAAGAAGTGTATCATGTTGTCCGGCGGATATTGGGCGCTT
>NZ_SADP02000228.1:0-421 GCF_004010375.2 Mesorhizobium sp. M2E.F.Ca.ET.209.01.1.1
GGCGAGACGGCGATGACCTTGAAGGCGCCGTCGGTGATGGCCAGCACATGGGCGCGGCTCATGGCGCCCTGGCGGCTGGTGCTTTCGAGAAGGCTTATGGCGTTGGCGCCGGCCGCATTCGGGTCCGCGGTGACGGCCTGCGCCATCTGGCCGGCGGCCAGCGCCAGAACCGCCTTGGCGTCGCGCTCGATCTCGTCATGCTCGTTCATCAGCGACAGGAAGCGCAGCGCGGCGATGACGATGAGGAAAATCACGATCAGCGCCGGGATCGACCGGCGCAGCAGCGGCTCGGCGGCCAGGAGCCGCTGATAAGTAGGTTCGGCGATCAGGCGCGTGTTGCCGGCAAGTCCATCGCTCCTTGCCTTGCGACGCGCAAAAGCCTTCCCTCCGGGCGCGCCCCACGCGTCCGCCTTGGCCATAA
>NZ_SADP02000229.1:0-421 GCF_004010375.2 Mesorhizobium sp. M2E.F.Ca.ET.209.01.1.1
GGCCCGCCTCATGGCCGAACTGCCCGAGATCGGCCTCATCTCCAACAAAGCAATCGCCAAGCTGGCAGGCCTAGCCCCTATCGCCAACGACAGCGGCAAGCGCGCCGGCAACAGGCATGTGCGCGGCGGACGCGCCGGGCCCCGGGGCATCCTCTTCATCGTCGCAGCCATCGCAGCCAAGTTCGATCCCCATCTCAAAACGTTCGCTCAACGGTTGCAACAGGCGGGAAAGCCCAAAATGCTCATCCGCATCGCACTCGCCAGAAAACTTCTCGTCATCCTCAACGCAAAAGCACGCGACGCGAGAAGCGAATTCGCAAATGCAACTTGACACCCCAGATAGTCGCTCTCCCACAAGGGGAGAAGGAAGAACGAGCGCCCAGCCATGACCACCATCACAACCACCGCCCCGCCCCGCGCC
>NZ_SADP02000230.1:0-421 GCF_004010375.2 Mesorhizobium sp. M2E.F.Ca.ET.209.01.1.1
CGCATGGTGGCGGCGATCTGCCGCGAGACCGAAGCGGGATTTGTGCCGGATTTCGATCCGGCGCTGGTCGACACGCTGGCCAACGTCGATTTCAGTAAACCGCTGCCGTATCTGTGGCCGCAGTTCGATGCTTTAGCCGCCGTGACGTTGCTTGTCATTCGCGCAGCCAACTCGAAACTGTTTTCCGGGGCGACGCTCGCGGAGATGCAGCGGCGGCATTCCGGGATGGAAACGATCGTCGTCGAAGGCCAGGGCCATGCGCCTTTTCTTGAGACCGACGAGCTGCCGGCAAGGATCGCAGCTTTCCTCGATCGGGTCGAAAATCAAGTCGAATATAAGTAAAGCCCGAGACTATATCAGCCCCGGGCTCTGCTACCGGAATATAGATTTGTGTCCGCCAGCGAGGCCGATCCGCTCGGCC
>NZ_SADP02000231.1:0-421 GCF_004010375.2 Mesorhizobium sp. M2E.F.Ca.ET.209.01.1.1
TCCGGCGGCAGCGCAAGCAGACGGGTGAAACTGGCCTCGATCAGATCAGCCCCGACATGTCGGAGAAGGCCATTGCCTTGCGTAGCAGCTCGGCGAAGCGCTCACCGGCCACCTCGCGCGGACCGCTGTTGTCGATCGAGGTGACGCCAGGGCCGGACAAGGTCACACTGGCGCTGCGCGCCAGCCGTGCCAGCACTTCGCCGCGCGACTCGCGGCCGCGCATCGCCAGCCGCTCGGCCAGCACCTGGGGCGAAGCGGTGATCTCGACGATCGCCAGATTGGCATAGCGTTCGCGCAAGGTGGGGATGACCGCGCGCGATACGTTGGCAACGGCGACGTGGCCATTGGAAACGGACCAGTCGACATCGGCGGGCAGGCCATAGCGCAGGCCATGCGCTTCCCAGGAGATGGCGAAGGCGCC
>NZ_SADP02000232.1:0-421 GCF_004010375.2 Mesorhizobium sp. M2E.F.Ca.ET.209.01.1.1
CTCACGATCGCCCAGCATCCGTGCCTCGCTGCGCACGCGCTGGCGCTCGTCGATGAGCGCTGCCTGGATCGAGATCGCCGTGCCCGGCAGTCCGTCGGCACGGCAGGCCGAGCAGACGATGCGCCCCGACAACGCGGCCAGCGGCGTGTTCCCGTTGACCCCGAAGCGCTTCAACTGATCGGGCCGCCACCAGCTGTTGCGGCCGCAATCGGCGCACTCGACCGACAGCGAGGCGACCTGCGCGATCACTGCTTCCCTGCCCGGCAACGCCATCATCCCCTGTCCTTTTGTTTCTGATTTGTTCCTATCTTCCCGTGTTTTGAAGCGGGAGTCGAGTCGCAGTTTCCAAACTCCTCCAAAAGTCTTTCTTTTATGTCTTTTTGAGTTATGCTTATATACACCTTGCATATGTGAGTCGGCG
>NZ_SADP02000233.1:0-420 GCF_004010375.2 Mesorhizobium sp. M2E.F.Ca.ET.209.01.1.1
TAGCGTTCACGCCGCCGAAGACGACGGAGGGAGGCCGTCCTTTGTCATGCAGCGCGCTGGCTCCATCACGACGGAAAACGTGACGGCCGACGGTCCGACCGTCGTCCTCAGCGCGACCGGCATTTTCAAGCGGTTTGGCGGCATCACCGCGCTATCCGATGTCAGCCTAGACCTCAGGCCCGGCGAGGTGCATGCGCTGATGGGCGAGAACGGCGCCGGCAAGTCGACGCTGATGAAGATCCTCTCTGGCGTCTATACCGACTACGAAGGCACTGTCGCCATCGACGATCAGGCGGTCCGTTTCGCCGGCGTTCGCGACGCCGAGGACGCCGGCATCGCCATCATCCACCAGGAGCTCAACCTCGTTCCGGAACTCAGCGTCGCCGACAACATCTTCCTCGGCCGCGAGAAGCTGATCGC
>NZ_SADP02000234.1:0-420 GCF_004010375.2 Mesorhizobium sp. M2E.F.Ca.ET.209.01.1.1
TGACTGGCGCAAGGTGACAAAGGCCTGCCACAGCGCCTCGAAGTCGACATCCGGCACCAGCGCTTCGCTTTCGAATGATGCGCCGGCGAAGCGGGCAAGCGCGGCCTCGCAAAGGTCGAGCACGCCCGGTTCCGTCGGCAGATGGCCGTCGAGGTCGCCCAGCCAGGCGACGCGGCCGCCGGACGCTTTCGTCCGCAAGCCGTCGAGGAACGAGCCTTCCTTGGCATGCGACAGCGGCGCCTGCGGGTGATAGCCGGCCTGCTCGTCGAGCAGCAGCGCGATGTCGGCGATGTTCCGGCCCATCGGCCCTTCGACGCCCATCTGGGCGTGGAAGACGTCGATGTCGGGGCCGGCGGGCACCAGCCCCTGAGACGGGCGGAAGCCATAGACGTTGTTGTAGGCGGCCGGATTGCGCAGCGA
>NZ_SADP02000235.1:0-420 GCF_004010375.2 Mesorhizobium sp. M2E.F.Ca.ET.209.01.1.1
GGCGGGGGCGATCGCGGCGGTCTCTGCCACCTCGACGAAATATTTCCATGCCAATTCGACCGCTGGCGATTCGCTGGCGGTAGGAGCGGAATCGGTCGCGGTCGGTCCGACCACGGTCGTCAACGGCGACAATGGCGTCGGCATCGGCAATGGCGCCATCGTCGACCAGACGGCGCCTGGCGGCACCGCCATTGGCCAGAACGCTCATGTGATGCTGGCCGACGGTATCGCGCTCGGCACCGACTCGACCGCATCGGGCATCCAGTCGGTGGGGCTCGGCGCCCGCGCCCAGAGCACCGTCGCCAACAGCGTCGCACTGGGTGCGTCGTCAACCCCCACGGTTGGCGCGCAGGCCGGCTACGCCGCCTTTGGCCTGACCGCTCCGCAGACCTCGGCCGGCGAAGTGTCGATCGGCGCCGC
>NZ_SADP02000236.1:0-420 GCF_004010375.2 Mesorhizobium sp. M2E.F.Ca.ET.209.01.1.1
TGGTAGGGCTTCCCTGATTGGCGACGATCCACGAGGCGTTGGTGGCATCGATAAGGGTGTTGGCGGGCAGACCGGATACTTTATATTGGCGGTAGCCATAGTCGCCGCTCAAGACAATGGTGTTTGTATAGGCCATGCTTGGCCCCCTTCACACCCCCGCCCCTTTTTTGCCAAAACGCCTGAAGCCAGAAAGGCCTGCAGCTAGCACAAACCCGTCAGCGGTATCGTGCAAATCACAAAATGTAACAGGTCCCGCACGGTGGCTCGTGCCGGAGAGGCCTCTGAAACCCGCCCCGGTCACGTTGCTCGAATGGTTGCGCTACAACGTCGAGTAGGCGACGGCTTGCCCCAGCGAAAGGCTAACACTGGTGACATCCCAGTTGTCACGCGATCGCGGAAGCCAACCGGCCATGCCAGCAG